>CAYNPZ010000294.1:0-4514 GCA_964399175.1 uncultured Bacteroidales bacterium
GATTCCCTGACCAGATCTTTGCATACGGAAATCAGCTTAGGAAAGGTATAGGGGGTATGACTGAATGTATTTTTCTCATTCAGTGCTTTGGTATACTTTTCCGGCAGATTTTCAAAGCCCATGGAAGTAAAAAGTATGCCTGCGGCATTGGATGGATTGCAGTCCGAATCCTGGCCGCAGCGTGTAGCGATAACAATGGTGCTGTCCGGGTCACCATTTCCATACAACAGCCCCATCACAATGTATGCGCCGTTGATCTTGGCATCGATGTTGAAATCACTTTCAAGGCCTGAGCAGGAAAATTTGCGGTATTCCGGGTTGTCGTTATATTTTTCCTCCACTTCCTCCCAGGTTTTCTTCCAGTCGTCCGGGTATTCGTCATACCAATCCAGCACATCGCGGATGCATTCGGCATACTGGCTTCCTTCAGGTATGCATTCCAGGCCTGCTCTGACCACTTTTTCCATGTCCTTTTCGAAAAAAGCCTCCGCATACATCCCGGCAACAAACTGACCCCCGTACATCCCGTCGCCATAGTTCATCAGCCTGCCGAATTTTTCTCCCAGTCCGATGGCTAAATTGGGCATGCCCGGAGCAATAAGTCCTGAGTAATCCGCTTCAATCTGGTAGTCGATGTCATCGGCGTGCTTGTTGTGTTCGGGATGGCCGGCATAAGAAGGAGCGATGCCCGACCTGAGGTTGTTCCTGCTGGCCCGGTTGGCGTGCCATAGTGAATATCCGGAATTGGCAAAATCAATGCCTGCCTGCTCCATGGATACATCCATCCCATATTTCTCCAGGGATTGCAGGAAAGTCATTTCCACGTAAATGTCGTCCTGGTTATACTGATTGACCATTTCAGGCTTCCATTCCGGCATCTCCGATTCCGGGATAATCTTTCCATTATACTGAAACTCGGTGGGTGCGCCCCACCCCACTCCTGCCATCTGACCGATCCAGCCGGCCTTCATCTTGTTTACATAAGTTTCTACCGGCAACTCCCGGTATTTTTCTTCTTCTGAAGTACATGATGCCAGAATCAATGCGATTCCGACAATCAGAAAAGCGGAGGTTAACTGTTGAATTCTCATAGTGATAAAGTTTTTTAAAGATTATATCGTTTATTCAGAGTTTTTATATAACGTAGGATGTTCATAATGTGAATTAATTTTAAGCACTAAAATACAAATTCCAAATCACAAATAAATTCCAATAATCAATTATAAATGACCTAAACATTCCAAACTAAGGCCTTTATACCTATAAGCTAGAGGGTATTGAAATTCTGTAATTGAGATTTGAATATCCCGCCTGCTTGCGGGCAGGTATTTGGAATTTGGGAATTGTTATTTGGAATTTTTAAATGTGACTCTTTTGACAGCCTCTCTTTTGAAATATAGAGCACCCAATCCTGATATCTAAGACTTCCCGGAAACTGGGCAGGAGAGGAGAATGACCTCACTGCCCCGCCATTGACTGTGCCTTCATTTTTTGTTTCCCCTGAAGCGGGATCGATCCATTGGTAATGAAACTTTTCTTCTTCAGAAGCATGTTTCAGGTTGATCTTTGCTGTTCCTCCCCAGGGAAGATAGACCAGATATTTCTCACCGGGGATGGCCGAACAATAAGGATCCGGGTATTCACTGACCAGTTCGGCATGGGGTTCGAATTTCCACCAGGGAATATTCTGAAGGAATTTGGCCATATGGCTCATGGATACGGATCCGGGATAATCCAGTGTGGTGGTTTCAAAGCTTTCATCCAGCGGCCAGGTCCCTCCGCCAGCGGGAGATTCCGGCAGGTGACCCCTCCAGACATGACCTCCGCCGTATGAATGACCGGCAGCGCCGGATAGCATAGCCGTCCAGGCACCATAGCGTATGTTATAAGCCCTGGGCGTATCTAATTTGAATTCATACCAGGGTTCGGTAACCACCACGGGCTTGGGGGGAATCCTTGAATAATCCCTTTCCACTATTTTGGGTATCATTTGATTTCTCCACCTTCCGTGGCCGGTCTGGCTCTGGTTGTAATCCAGCCATTCTTGCTCATGAAGCACCTTCCCGGTCGACCACTGGGGTGCATCGGCACCTCCGCCCCATCCGGGAGGTGTGGTATGTGTACTGATGACTCTCTCATACGGGTCGGCATTCTCAAATCATCCGCCCAAGATCTTTCCAGAAGTCCAGCTCAAATCCCCGTAATCATGCATGTTGTATTCGCCGGCCAGCACCCATATCACATTATACGCCGCAAACCGGCTGACCAGGTATCGCCACCACCTCCTCATATTCTCCGCGCCCACTTTATCGTCCAGATTTTCCCGGCTCCACCAGCCGTGTATCCACACCGTCATGCCCTGTTTGTTGGCATAGCGGATCATGCTGTCCACCTTTTGCATGTGGTCGATGTCCAGGCCGGTATAGTCTTCATTGGTTATTGAACTTTTCCGGCTCCATCCGTTGCCGGGAACAAAAAGCTGGCCCAGCGTGAATCCTTTTTCCACACGGTCGTTTACCAGCCGCTCAAAGCTGGAGAATTGAATGTCCTTTTTGGTCCAGTTCCACCAGGTATCACCTATCCACAAGAAAGGTTTACCATCGGAATACTGAAAATACCTTCCGCTGCGAGGAGACCCTTCTTTAACTTCAATCAACCCTCTTCGTGTGGGATTTTCTTCTTTCTCTTTCTCTTCCCAGCCAAAAACCGTAAAGCTGCCCTCTTCTCCATTCAGGCCCGGATCTTCTGATTTACCGGAATACTCCCATTTGCCTGTATATGGAGGGGCAAACCGTACCTTCCAGGTATTGCCGCCATCCCAGAAACCATTTACGGTGTAGCTTGCTCCTTCGGCTTTACCTTGAATTCCTTTAAAGGTAAACTCCACCAGACCACCCGTGTTATTCGCCGGTACCATCACATAGGGCTGGTCGTAATTCTTCTCCGCACTTAAGGCAATTTCAACTACTTCCCACTTTTTATAATTTCCCGTCTGTGATTTGGCAGGAAGAACAACTGATATTATCAACAAAAGAAGAATCAAAACTGTAAAAACAATCGATCTCATATGGCAATATTAATTTTAGCTAATATAGCAAAAATAAACACTTCATTAACATTACATATCTCCTGAAGATTATTAAACCTGCACCTGGCTTTTGCAACAAGAAAATAAGTAATTTATCCCGGTAACCAGAAGGAAGGAACCGGTCCGGATGGAGTCCGGTTCCTTTTATTCTTGAACGCCATTGGAATGGAACAGTTTTCTGTATCCATATGATTTCTCTCTCCTGTCATCAGGACGATTATTATAAGATTTTGTTCTCCTGACGCAGTCATGAAGGGTTACCGGTTATATTTTATTCTGCTGCTATTTGCAGCCGGCATTTATGTCAATATATTAATTCCATGCAATTTGCAGCATCTATTTTTAATCATATTTTTACCTGCTGCAGTTTACAACAACAAATTTTATATATATTTTTATTTGTTGCAGTTTGCAGCAATAGATTTTACAAATATTTTTTACTGTTGCAATTTGCATAGATAAATTTTATATTTATTTCTTCTTCCTGCAATTTGCAGCGTGAGATTTTATATTTATTTTTTTTTGCTGCAACTTGCAGGAAGGATTTACATAAAGACATCTTCTTCCCGCCGCTGTCCTGAAAGCATTAACAGGGGGACATCTCCCTGCCGCCGCTGTTCTGAGAAGATTTAACGAGTGATTTCTTTCTCCCGACACAGTCCTTGAAGCATTTACAGGCAGATATTTTCATCCCGCCCCTGTTCTGAAAGGGTCTAGAGGCAGATTTCTACTAACTTACGCGGTTCTTAAAACGTTTATAGGTAGATTATCTCCTATGGAATATAAAATGTGGCCTGCTATAGGAAATTTAAAATATCCCTCCTCTTGGAATGCTTAGCGTGGTAATTCTAACAGATTTCCATTCATGTCATTCCTGGTTTATCCAATTTATTACAGCATGAACTTGTTTTCTGGCTGCAAGCAGTCTGCCAGCAGATATTATTTCAAATGAAACCCTGGCCGGCATAATTCATATCAACAATTCTTCCGGGTGATTTGTAAAACTGTTGGTTTGTGAAATTAAAAATCAGTAAATTATGATTATTCATCCCAAAAATGGTCCATCTTTAAATAAGATGGCAGCGTATGTCAATAAAACGGCGGCGGGCATAAGAAATGTCCGGTCCCTGACAAGTATAATTCCCGCCGTGTTAATGATTTCTTTATTATTTGCTTTTTCTTCCTGTGAAGAAGAAGATCTCCCACAAGATGAAAACCAATCAACTGTTCTGCAAAGCTTTGCCGGTGAGAACAATTTGCTGCAGGTGATCGGCGGTGAAGATCTCGGCGTTCTTCCGGGAGAGCTGTCTTATTTGTCCACCGGAGAAGACAATATTGTTCCCGAAGGGGCCATGTTGTTCGTACCCGACCGGGCTTATGAGGATGAGGTGGTAGAGCACTCCGAGATGATGGCCGTGGTTGCCGT
>CAYNPZ010000295.1:0-1198 GCA_964399175.1 uncultured Bacteroidales bacterium
ACCCAAAAGCCATTCATCAGATTTTTACCTTCTGGGCTCCTTTAACACCCAATACCATTTTCAAGGATATATATGAAGTACCACCGGGCCATTTTTTAACCTTGCGAAAGGGCCAGGTTGAAGTTAAAAAATACTGGCAGCTGTCTTATTCTCAGGTTAGAGACATAAAGCCGGATCAGGCTGTGGAAGAATTTAATGATCTTTTGTATGATGCCGTCAGGTTGAGGTTGCGTTCGGATGTTCCGGTAGCAGCCTACCTGAGCGGTGGCATTGACTCCACTGCAACAACCCGTTTTATTAAAGACATACAGCCCCACAACCTGCAAACGTTTTCCATCGGTTTTCAGGAGGATCAATATGATGAAACCAACTACCAGAAGGAAGCTTCAGAATATCTTGATACCATGCATAAACGGTTTACCTGTAACAATGCGGATATCGCCGAATATTTTTCAAAGATCATTTGGCACAGTGAAGTACCAGTCATCAGAACAGCTCCGGCACCGATGTATTTTCTGTCCCGCCTGGTCAGGGATAATGACATCAAGGTGGTTATTACCGGAGAAGGAGCGGATGAAATGCTGGCGGGCTATAACATATTCAAAGAAACCATTATCCGGTATTTCTGGTCGAAACAACCTGAATCCAAGTACAGACCCTTGCTCCTGAAAAAACTTTATCCCTACATTCCTTACATTGCCAATGCCAATCCGGGTATGTTAAAAATGTTTTTCGGTTACCGGCTGACGGATACTTCCTCTCCATGCTATTCGCATCTGATAAGATGGAACAACACTTCCAGAATAAAAAACTACTTCTCCCCCGAACTTTTAAATGGATACGCTTCCTATAATCCTCAGGAAGATATTTATTCCCGGCTTCCGGATGATTTTAATACATGGAGCCCGTTGGCCAAATCGCAGTTTTTAGAAATTAACTTATTTATGTCGGGATATTTATTATCCTCCCAGGGAGACCGAATGGCTATGGCCCATTCCGTCGAAGGAAGATATCCCTTCCTGGATCACCGCATCATGGAATTCTGTGCTGCATTACCGGAAAAGTTAAAATTGAACGGATTGAACGAAAAATATCTGTTAAAAAAACTTATGAGGAATAAAATCCCTAAGGGGATTGTTAAACGTTCCAAGCAGGCTTACCGGGCACCCATTTCTCATATGATTCACGGGAACAGATC
>CAYNPZ010000295.1:1208-4513 GCA_964399175.1 uncultured Bacteroidales bacterium
ATCATCCGAGGCCATTAAAGATATTATCAGTCACAGTAATATCCATCAATATGGATTATTTGATCCTGCCAAAGTGGAAGGTTTGAAAGCAAAATATGCCAAAGGAAAAAACATATCTGAAATGGATGATATGGCTCTGATCGGTATTATTTCATCCCAGTTGTTATATGATCAGTTTATTCATAACCATAACAACTGGAACCCTTCTATATCCAATCTTAACATAAAAAAAGATATAACCGTACAAGAAAAATTATTCCATTCCTGACGGAATTCCGGTGATACCAAGGTCATCATTAAACCCGGATTTACATCCGGGCCTACAAATATATCAAGCCTCCGGCTTTTTTGAGCTAAATAATCACAATGGTATTGTGAATATCTAAATAGCAAATTTTCTCTACAAATATATTCTATATAACCTTATCACATGGTAACAGCCCAAATGCCGGTAGGCATGCCATCTTTGTAGCCCCGTATGGAATGAAATGGAATGCGGGGTTGATAGAATCACCGCTAAACAGGAATTCCAGAGGAATGAAATATTAATAAATTTTTTATATATGAACTCGAGCATTCCATTCACACAAGACATTTTACAAATTAAAGATGTATCTTCCTATATTGATTCCCTTTGCCAAAAAATCAAAAAGGACGTACATGAAAAATTACGCAGGAAAGGCGGAGTGATTGGCATCAGCGGCGGGATTGATTCATCGATAACCCTGGCTCTGGCAGTTTATGCGCTTGGGAATGAAAATGTAACTGCCCTGATGCTGCCGGAAAAAGATTCAAGCCTTGAAAGCTTGCGATATGGTAAAATGCTGGCAAGACAATTCAACGTAAAGTACCATATTGAAAATATAACCGATGCCCTACAGGGGTTTCAATGCTATGCAAGAAGGGATGAAGCTGTAAAGCGGGTATTCCCGGAATACGATCCGGTTATACATACCTTCAAAATTGGCCAAAATGAAGCATCCATTGAAACAAGTCTCCCTTCCGTATTTTATATAACCCTTTTGGATGAGCAGGTGAACGAAGAGAGGAAAATATTGCCGGCACCTGAATTCCTGCAAATTGTAGCTGCTTCCAATTTCAAACAGCGCACCCGCATGAGCATGCTGTATTACTATGCAGAAAAAAACCATTATGCTGTGGTAGGCACAGCCAACAAACACGAAATCAACCAGGGATTCTTTGTAAAAAACGGAGATGGTTCAGAAGATATATTGCCCATCGGGAACCTTTATAAAAGCCAGGTCTATCAACTGGCCAAACATCTGAATATTCCGGAGAAGATCATTCAGCGGACACCCACCACAGATACGTATCCTGCGGAACAGACACAGGAAGAATTCTTCTTTCAGTTGCCTTTCCGGGAACTGGATTTGTTGTGGTATGCTTATGAAAACGGTTATGAGCCGGAAAACGTTGCTGAAGTGGTGAACAAAACACCTGAAGCGGTGCAAAACATATTCAATTCCTTCAGAAGAAAACAACAAACAACGGATTATCTGAGAAAGGGGCCTATTATTTATAATGGGAATGATTGAATTTTAAGAATAAAAGAGTTGAACACAGATGACACAGATTGGACTGATTTACACTGATTATTTTGAAATCCGTGATTATCCCTGCCTTTTCGGCAGGCAGGCGTATCATCTATGTTATCCCTGCCCCGTCCGCTAGGCGGGGAGTGTTCTCATTAATTCCAGATTATTTTAAAGAAATACAACATCAATGTTTTATCCTACTCTACTTCACGATTATTTTGACGAATCAGCCAGGAAGTTTCCTCAAAAAGAAGCTTTGATCTTCGAGGATCAGCGATACACCCACGTCGATATATACAATCGGGCCAATATTCTGGCTGACAAACTGATTGACCTTGGATTGAAGAAACAGGACAGGGTAATGATCTATATGGACAATGCCCCGGAAGCGGTGATTTCCTTTTATGCAGCATTAAAAGCCGGTGGCATTTTCACCATTATCAACAGTGCAGTGCAGGTGCAAAAATTGTCCTATATCATCGGTGATTGCAAGCCTGCAGTCATCATTGCCGACACCAAAAAAGAAGACAATGCCATTCAGGCAGTAAAAGACAATCAACATTCCTGTAAAATCATATGGACCGGTTCAGAAAAACAAGATACGGCATCCCTTGAGCAATCAACCACAATTCACTGGAATACAATATTTACCTCAGATTTACTGAACGGGAAAAATTATGAGCCCCGAAAGTTATCTGCCCACAGGGTCCTGGATATTGACCTGGCCGGTCTTGTTTACACTTCCGGCTCTACCGGAGAACCCAAGGGGGTCATGGAATCGCATTACAACATCATTTCCGCGTCCCGAAGCATCATTCAATACCTGGATAATACACCTGATGACATCATTCTGAACACCCTTCCACTTTCCTTTGATTATGGGCTATACCAGGTAATCATGTCACTTATGTTCGGGGGCACTGGAGAAATCATTCATTTTTCTCTCACGAATCCTGAATTTAATAAGCAAGGAAAATGTTACCGGATTTCCCATAGTTCCTACGATGGCGGCAATGACATTCAAATCCGTTAACCTAAAATCATTTGATTTAAGGTCTTTACGCTACATTACCAATACAGGCGCCGCGCTTCCGGTTGAGCACATCAAAAAGTTAAGAACCTTAGTGCCTCATGTGCATATTTATTCCATGTTTGGTCTCACCGAATGTAAACGCATCGCCTATCTCCCACCCTCAGAAATAGATAATAGACCGGCTTCAGTCGGTAAAGCCATGCCCAATTGCGAGGTATTTATAGTAGACGAAAATGAGAAACCCGTGCTCAACGGAGAGGCAGGTGAACTGGTGGTTAGAGGATCCAATGTCATGCAGGGCTATTGGAATGACCCGATACTAACTGCCAAAACTTTCAGAAAAGCTTTGGGCTATAAAGAAAAGCTTCTCTTTACCGGCGATTATTTTAAAAGGGATTCTGAAGGCTTCCTGTATTTCCTCGGCAGAAAAGACGATATGATAAAAACGCGTGGAGAAAGGGTTAGCACAAAAGAAGTTGAAAATACCATTCATCAGATTAAAGGCGTAAATGAGTGCGCTGTCATTGGGGTAGAGGACGAAATATTGGGACAGGCCATAAAAGCTTTCTTGGTGCCTGCACCAAAAGCTACATCGGATCAAAAAGACATCCTTGCTTATTGCGCCAAAAATCTGGAACCTTATTCCGTACCCAAATATGTTGAGATATGGAATGCACTTCCAAAAACTACTCATGGGAAAATAAATAAAAAAGCAT
>CAYNPZ010000296.1:0-4508 GCA_964399175.1 uncultured Bacteroidales bacterium
AGTGCAGCCGTCATTTCACCCATATTTCTGAAAGTGGACTGTCTGAAGGTGTTATCATAATCCTTTTTTCTGGTCAGGTAAACCTGGTCACAAACATATTGCTGAATATCTGCTGCCTTGTCCAGTGCTTCCTTCCATTGCTCCTGTGTGAGATTTTCTGTGCCGTACAAAGTACAAAGGGTTGCAAATGCATGTTTTTGCTTGTCCAGGGAATATTTTTCCCAGAGCTCATCGTATCTGTTGTGAATTTCCTGCCAGGTGCTTAATTTGCCGGAACCAATATCCGACCGGAGCCGGTCCACATCTTCCTGTTGCATGATCTGTCCGCCCAGGTTCACCCAATTTCTGCAGCGTTCACCCTTCAATGCTTCAGTCATGGAGGAGAAAGTCTCCTTTGGATGAGTTCGCATATACTCCATAAGGTTTGTAACGGCATAGTAATGCAACATATCTCCATAGGCATGGTAAGCCTTTCGGGGTTTAAGAATCCGCACCTTACGGCTGGATTTCTCCATATGTTCTCCCAACACTTCCAGGCCCGAGGTTGATTCCTTTTTGTCCCATAAAAGTTTTTGACCCAAGAGAGCCAGCTCATCGTCGGTGTTTATTTTTTCCGAACCGTTCTTTTGCTTTAAGCTGGCTTTGGCGGTCCAGATCTCCAGAAGCCTGCGGGCATGGAATATTTCCTCTGCCGTGTCGGGTGCCAGTGCATCGAATTCAATCTTCTGAACCTTGCGCTTTCGCTTGTCGCGCTTTTGAAATTTGGATGAATTGCGTGCCAAAGCGTACATGTTGTACATCCACCAGAAAGCTGGCATTACTTCAAGCCGGTCCTTTGATACATTGTTATTCAGAAGCGAAAAGGGGAGGGGAATATCCAGTTCAGCCGGATAGTCGGCTTTTGAAAGCAATACATAGGAAGCAAAGCGGCTCGGATGTTTTACACTGCTGCACAATCCCGGCCAGAATCCCCGTCCGGCCTGTATCTCACAATCATTGGCCCGGCTGTTGTGATTGGAACCAATGGTGGCGCCGGCTGCCATATTGCTTTGGCCCATCACAACAGACGCGATAAGAAAAGAATTGTTGTGATGCTGTTCGTGGGTTGGGAAAATTAAATTGTTCAAAACTTCGCAGCAGGAAATGGTGGAATTATCGCCCAGAAACGAATGGATCAACCGGGCGCCGTATTTCAGGCTGGAATTGGTGCCGATAATAAACCGTACGGCCTTGGAACCGTAGAATATTTTGCAGCCGCATCCAATGATGCCGTTGACCAGCTCTACACCTTCGCCAATCTGGGCTGGTTCTTCCTCCGATGAATTGATCGTAAGATTTTTCAGCTTGTTGGCGCCTTTGATATAGCAATCGGAACCAACCTTAACATCTTTCAGAATAGAGGAATTTTTTATTACACAATGGTTCCCGGTAGTTCCATAATAACCGCGGCGATTGTCAATACTATTTTGGGTTATTTCTTTAAGCTTTCTCTGTAAAGGTTGGTCATCCACGTACTTTGCCCACAGGTAGGCATCCGCGGTGATCATTCCGTCAAAAGGGAGTATGCTCCGTCCTCCCGCCTCATTGATCAGGTCGAGCCAGATACGGACATCTTCCGGTTCACCGTCTTTCAGGATGCCATTGCCAAATTTTGCGTGGTCCGTGGTATGCATTTCCTCTATGTTGAACAGGATGTTCTGATCACCGATGATGTAATGGGCCAGGTAGTGAACATTATGGATGGCCACATCATCGCCGATATCGCAGGAGATGATCAGACTGTCGGTAATTCCCGAAGGCATTCTCAGGTCGTGATGCTGAAGCGTAATATTCCGCATACGTCCGATTCTGATAAGGCCGAAAAATCTTGAATTCTTAACCAGGTTCGCATTAAATTCATCGGTAACCCATATATCATCCCAATTTTCAGCTGTATTACTATTTTTTACCAGCTGCTCCACTTCATCCACCTTCAGGTGTCTCCATCCCGATTCCGGGGGAGTGACCTGTTTGTTGCGCTGGTAATATTCATCCTGACCTTTGGGAAGGTATTCCGGGGGGATGAAGTTTTTCCCCATGTTTTCCCGGGGTACAATTGATACTTGAGCCATAAAACAAATATTTGGACTGAACCTATTTATAAGAATGCAAATTGCAGAAGAATATACTTATTTATTGAGTACATTGTTGGAATGAGGCGAGGCGAGACTAAGGCTAAGGCTAAGGCTAAGGCTAAGGCTAAGGAATATGGGCTCTGTAGACCTAATAAATGGTTAAATTGATACATTGTCAAATTGTTGAAAGAGGCTGAGGCTGAGAAAAAGATTGTTAAATTGTTAAATTGTTACATTGTTACATTGTTATATTGCTGAAAGAAATTGAGGCTGAGGCTAAGAAAGGACTGTAAATTTTTAATTCTAAACATTTTTAGCCATTTTCCTCATGCTTTTGTAAGGGTGTTTGGGAGAAATATTGGTGGTAGGAGAGATTTGAATTTTTAACAGATAATCGTTATTTTTGATATAATCTCATGAGGGAGAGATACAGAAGTTACTTTTTGTGAAACCAGATTTCAAATGTTATAAAAATATCGAGGAGGCAATCTTATGAGTAACAAAAAAATTTCCAGAAGAAAATTTATTACAAGAAGTTTCAGCAGTGCTGTAGGGGCCGGCCTTGCTCTTTCCAGCAGCAGACTCTTCGCTCGATCTCCGTCCATCATCACCGGGAAATTGCAACCCGGGGAAAAGTATAAAGTTGGGATCATAGGATGTGGGAATCGAAGTAAAAGCCATATTAGGGCATTAAACAATGTGTCGGATATTGAAGTTAGGGCCTTGTGTGATCTTTTGGAGCATAAAATGGAGCGGCGGTCAGAATTGATCAAGAACGGGCCAGAACCTCAGTTTTATACCGATATGGAAAAGATGTTCCGGGAGGCTGAGCTTGATGCTGTGGCGAACGTACTGCCCAATCATTTGCATAAAAAGGCAACCATAGCGGCTCTTGAGGCAGGATTGCATGTATTTTTAGAAAAACCAATGGCCTTGACTGTTGAAGAATGTAATGATATCATTGCCACAGTGCAACGCACACGAAAAGCCTTGCAGATCGGTACTCAACGGCGGCACAGCAGCGATTTTAAGGTTTTGGTAGATACCATCCGGAATGCACCGGTGGGAAAAATCCTGCAGTCAGATGTCAACTCTTATCGGGGTGACTGGAGGGTACCCGGTGAGGATGAATATCCTCCGGGCACCGGGTATTGGAGACTGGATCAGAGTAAATGTGGCGGAGTGGTTTACGAAATGGGAGCCCACATTATAGATGCCAATAACTGGATATTTGACAGCGTACCGGTGTCAGTTACAAGTCTCCAAAGCGTGAATAACCTTTCCCTTCGTGACCGGGATTCTACCGATCATGCCGGAGTACTTGTGCGATATGCCAACAATGCCCTGATGAATTACGGCGGCAATCTTTATAACTACGGATCTTCCCCGCAAAATTCTTTTTATGCTGTAAATGGAACTATCGAATTAGATGGAGGAAAGCTTTCCATTCATTATGGGCATCCACCGGGAATTCCCAGGCAGGAAAAGCTCCCGGAACCGGTAAAGAAGTCACTCCCCGGTGGAGACGGGACCGTTGAACAATGGAGATATTTTGCCAAAGTGCTGGCTGGAGAAAAGGAACCCTATCCGGATGGATACATAGGACGTCAAACCATTCAGATATGTGAGGCATCTTTGCTGTCTGCAGAAGAAAAAAGGACAGTAGATGTTGATGAACTGGGATAGAACCGGGATCATATAGTGAATGTAAAGATAAAATGATGGGAAGGAAATATGGTGCTTTACTCTTCTTAATAGTAAAATAAATGGAGGATTATTTATGAAAAAACGCAGGTTTACAAGGCGAGAATTTTTATACCGGTTAGCCCCTTCTTTTATTTTGGCTTCTTAGCTCAATTTTCCCCGAAGGGCAATTGCCAATTCTACCAATGAAGGTTTTATTGACTTATTTGATGGCAAAAGTCTCTCGGGATGGCATACCAATGTTCAAGAAATTTCTCATGGTACCGGCGGTCGATGGCGTGTAGAGCACGGGATTATGACCGGGGAACAGGATCCTCCGGGTTCTGGGAATGGAGGTATATTAATGACGGATCAGCCATACGGTGATTATGAACTTCTGATAGATTTGGCCCCGGATTGGGGAGTGGATAGTGGTGTGTTTCTTCGAACCAATCGCAGGGGCGAATGTTTTCAGGTATATGTTGACTACCACGATCAGGGTAATATAGGTTATCTTTCCACTGAGACAGCAGACGGGAGTAACCGCATGTATATTCGTCCATTCTATATAATGGGCACTCATGATAAATATGGGAAACTGAGTGGATTTGAGACTAAGCCGGATGAACGCGATCTTGCATGGGGACCTGACTATTTGAAATATCATTGTACTCCGGAACAGTGGAAAAATGCCTGGAAAATAGGGAAATG
>CAYNPZ010000297.1:0-4501 GCA_964399175.1 uncultured Bacteroidales bacterium
AGGAATAGCAGAACATCTTACAGGAATAGCAGAATATCCTGCAGGAATAGCAGAACATCTTACAGGAATAGCAGAATATCCTGCAGGAATAGCAGAATATCCTGCAGGAATAGCAAATATTTTACAGGAATAGCAGAAAATGTTGCAGGAATAGCGAAAAAGTCTGCAGGACAAGATCAATGGTCTGCAGGATGACCGCCTAAGGTTGCAGGAATAGCTTATAACCTGTTAGAATGAAGAAAAAATATGCAGGAATTGCGAAGAGTGCCATACTTTCGTGGCTACGCGACTAAAGCCCTGCAGATACAATCGAATAAACAATCGAATGACAAAAATGATAACCAAAGACTATTAAATATCCCTGTCAGCTTTATAATTTCTTCGGATACAACTGAATGACTATCGAATGACTATCGATTAACCACCGATTAACCACCGAATGACCATTAAATTCCACTGCCAACTCCAGACTTCATGTTTTGCCAACTGCTCTTTGCCAACTGCCAACTTACCGATGAATGACCACCGAATTAACCACAGAATGACCAATGACCATCAATGACCACAAGATCACCTGCTTCCCATATAAATGGCAATATCTTGCCGGCCCGTAAGATTTGCCGGTATAACAGCCTGATCTTTTAATGTTCCGTTGTGGTATACTTTTTTGATTGCTGTCCCATATCCCTGCACGGAAATGTTCAGCTCCATGTTTCTGTATTGCAGGTTGCTCAGCTGAATATGGCTGCCCAATTCCTTCGGAACACAAGGTGAAAAGTTTATATGGTCTTTTTTCTTGTTCAGTCCGAAGACTCCATAGAGCATCATTCTCAGATATCCTGTTGCTGCCCAGGTTTGCCTGTTGGTGGCTTCCCAGAGCACGATTTCTCCGTCTCTTTCCTGCAGGCCACCATATTGCTCACCTGTAACCGGGTGATATATTTCCGCAAACTGCATATCACGGATGGCATGGTTGGCCAGATTATTTAGTTCATGATACAGCATGTCAGGCCGGTTGTGTTTTGATACTGCATGTGCCCAGAAGCCTTGAATATGTGGCCATACGACTCCGTTATGCCGGGCAAAATGTGAGCTGTCTTTTGTGTACCGTTCCAGGGGCGGCCAGCCACAGGGTACTCCGGCCGGCGCAACGTGTTGGTTTTTCAGGATTAATTCTGTCTGATACTTCTCCGCAACCCCGAAAAGGATGGCATAGGCATTTCCCAGCGTCTCCTGCAGGTTGCTTTCTGTTACTTCATCGATGTAGAACTTATATACGCCCGTGGATTCGTTCCATAAATGCTTATTGATGGCCTGCTTTAACCTTGAGGCTTTTTCCGCCCACTCGCCGGTGTCCTTGTTAAGCGCTTCAGCCATTTTACCCGTGAGCCTGTAGGCATTATAGTACAAACAATTGGTAGAAACAGCCATCATTGGAATGCCGTGTCCGGTTGGTGATACTTTTCCCGGGTTATGCTGAGGCCAATGGAAAGCGGCAGCTGAACCTCCTGTATGGGCATACTTGCCTTCGTAGGCCGCTACTCCGTCACTCCAGCCCAATCCCCGGAAAAGATTATAGTCTTTATTGAACTCCATTTTTTCATAATGATGCAGGGAATTTACGGCAGCCACGTAGGAGGTTTCAAGAAATTCATCATCACCTGTAGCCATATAATGATGCCAGGCGCCGGTTACCCAGATGATGGCATCCCAGTACTGGCCGCCAATCCGCAGGTTGCCGTTATTCCGGGTTAATACCGACAGCAACGTATTTCTGGCTATCTCCGGGGTGAGAAGTGAGCCTGCATTCCAGCAATTAATCGACGCATCCCTTGTCCAGGGCCTGTCATAGTCAAGCCCGGCCAGTATTACGGGGGCTGAAGTATCTGAAACAGAAATGTTGTAACTCTGGATGTTGGTGAAATAATCGCCTATTGCAACACGAAAGGCTTTGTCAATGGCACTGTGCCCTGTTTTTAACTCAGGCACGATGCATCCGTTGGATTGATGAGAATATGTGTTGTTCATAGTTTGACATTGAATAAATAAAAATCCCAGCAGGATATAGGGTATCGTTTTTTCCATGTGTTTGTTGTTTTTATCTGATATGACTGGTATTATAAATCCTTGTAATTATGAGAAAGGGGATCTTTTAACCGGTCACTATTTATGCTTTCAGGCATGGATGAATATTTTCCGAATATATAAAAATTCTGATTTTTACCAATTTTGAAAGATTTGTTTCGTCGCTACGCGACTAATGCCCTAGAGATACAACCGATTAAACAATCGAATGACAACCGATTGAAAATTAATGACAATCAATGCCCACTTCCCCACTCCCACGCCCTTTGATTCTCCCGATAACCGGGACAGGCTCTGAAGGGCCCACCCGCACCAGATTCTAGGTTGGCTGATGAATCGAGTTCCCCTTTTTAGTAAGGCAAATGGATCCTCGATTATCTTTTCAATCAGAATGAAACGAATGCTTGGGCTTTTCTGCGAATACAATCAATGACAACATAATGACCATACATGACTATTAAACGTCCCTGCCAACTTCTATTATTTCTGAGAATACAACCAATGACAATTATATTTCTCTGGCAACTCCAGACTATCAGGTTTTGCCAACTGCCCATTGCCCATTGCCAACTTAATGACAATCGTATCATCAGGATTTGCCGGTTGAATGTTTGCCTTTCCAAATATAAACCGTAAATTACATTCCCTGAAAAACGATTTGTAATATTAAAACACATACATCATGAAAGAAGAATCAATAACGCTGAATACCCTGGCCAAAATGATCGATCACTCCCTGCTTCATCCTACCATGACCGATGAGGATATCATCAACGGATGCAGGCTGGCAATCCGCTACGATGTGGCCACTGTCTGTATCAAATCTTATAGTGTTGAAATGGTAAATGACCTGGTGCAGGATACCGGTGTCGGAATTTGCGCGGTAGCCGGCTTTCCCCACGGCAACAGCAGCATCCGGATCAAAGCCCGGGAAGCTGAACAGGCCTTACATGAAGGCGCCACGGAAATTGACATGGTTGTGAATATCGGAAAGGTGCTGGGAGAAGACTGGAAATATGTCTCGGAGGAGATCAAGGCAGTAAACGATGAGGTGATCACTGAAGAGGGCACCCTGAAGGTGATCTTTGAGAACGATTTCCTGGAGGATAAGCACATCATCCGGCTGTGTGAGATATGCAGCGAACATCAGGTCGGTTTTGTCAAGACTTCCACCGGTTTCGGCTTTGTCAAGCAACAGAACGGGATGTATGCCTATCAGGGAGCACAGGACCATCACCTGGAGCTGATGAGAAAGCATGCCGGTTCTTCTGTTCAGGTCAAGGCAGCAGGAGGCGTTCGCACCCTGGGTGATCTGCTGCGCGTAAGAGAGCTCGGCGTAACCCGCATCGGCGCCACCGCCACGGAGAAGATACTGGAAGAAGCAAAGAGGAGAGGGTTTGAGTAACGGGAAACGACGGAACGATGGCACGACGGAACGAAAGAACGATAGGGCGATGGGGCGACAGCGCGAAAGAATGAGAAGACGAGAAAACGAGAAGACGGGAAAACGAGAAGTAAGTTTTGGGTAGTGAGACAAGTAGCCAAATGCAGCAGTAGAGAAGCAAGGCTTGCGTCTCGGAGATTAGGGCACGGCTGCACGATGGCACGACGGAACGAAAGAACGATAGGGCGATGGGGTGAGGGGGCGACTGCACGAAAGAATGAGAAGACGAGAAGACGGGCAGAGGAGGTGAAGGTGAGTTTTGTAGAGATCATGGCGTGTCTCAGTGATGGGCACAAACATTGCTTGAGATTCGAAAATCCCTAACCAGGATACAGGCATTAAATCTTAATTCAGTAAGTTTAGGACATTGATATTTGGTTATTGGAATTCCCCGCCTGCCGTCGGGGCAGGTATTTGTAATTTGATGCTTGAGATTTGGAATTTAACCATAAGCATCTGTTTGCTTAAATAATATGTTATATACCAAATAGAGATCCAGCCTTTTTAGCCTTCTACCCTAAACCCCATTAGCAGGATATCATCCACCTGCTCTTCATCTTTTTGCCAGTTATCGAGTTCCTCTTCCAACAGGGCTTTTTGTTTGGGAAGGTCGTAAGTATGGATCTGCTGCAGAAAATTTTTAAAGCGCTTGGTTTTGTATTTTTCCCGGTTGGGAGCGATCTGATCCACATATCCATCCGAAAACATGTAGAAGGTATCGCCCGGTTGCAGCTCGATCTCATATTTGGTAAAAGGCTTTTCCTTGAAGGAAATACCGATGGGTGCCCTTGCGCCTTTATATACATTCAGGGTATTGTTACGAAAATGATAAAGGGGCCGATAAGCGCCTGAAAACTGTAAGGTATTTTTATCTGTGTCGATGGCACAGAACGCCATATCCATGCCATCTTTTGTTTCTTTTGTATAGCCTTGCTGGTGAAGGGAGGATTTCATCAGGTCTCGGAGATCTTC
>CAYNPZ010000298.1:0-4484 GCA_964399175.1 uncultured Bacteroidales bacterium
TTAATTAGTGTCTCTAAGAAAACTGCCCTTTAGCAATTTTTTGTTTAGAATCATTCTAAATAACTATCAAAAAATTTGTCATCAAATATGATTTTTATAAAAAATCTCATTTTGACGGTTAAATTTTTACACAAATAGCCCGTTTTATGCTAAAAATGAGAGACTTGAACGCACCTCTCCCATTATATCCTGCTTCTGATATTTCTTGGCCGGCTTCTAAGCAGCCTGTGGAGGCTGACGGGCAAGCCTTTTGAGTTCCTCTCTTTCTTTATTAAGGATTTGACGACCAATCTTTTTAAGATTATACGCACAAACCGCAAGCCCGATGTATCGGGAATAATGGTGGATGCCTCGATCAGGACATCGATCCAGACCTCTATGCTCCAGCTCGTTGATGTTTGATTCTATCGCACTGTGCTTGTTTTTAAGTCGTTTAAATGGCCGGGAGCTTTCTTCTGCCTCCTGTGCTTTGGTACGCTTGCCAAGTTTGGGCATAATTACTTTAGGGATCTCCAACTCCAAAATAGGCTTATTGTCTTTATTCCAGAATCCCTTGTCAAAACTCCATGAACTGATATTGTACCGGGATAACAATCTGTCCGCCACTTCTAAGGTAATATCCCGGTCCTGGGTCTCATGCATCAGCTTGTAATCAACAATTAGATCATACTGGTCGGTGGTAATTGCCAGTTTCTTCCCCAATTCAACATTTGGGTGAAGTTTGCCTTTTTTTACCCATTCAGTGTAGGTCTCAAATACAGAAAATAATTTTTCCGCGTGCGGGATCTTTTCTCCTTTCAGTATGCGTCGCTCTACCAGGTCTACATGTTTGTCTACCAATTCCATAAAGTACTCCAGGGTTAATATTACCGCTAAATCAATGGTATCATTTACCGGGAAATTCGGTAATTCTTCACTGAGTTTTTTCACCAATGCTTTTGCCTTGGTGAGGTATTTTTGGGCTGCGTGGACAACCCGATCATGCTTGCCTTTTCCCCCGGAGCTGCTTGCTTTACCAAGCTCACGCATCAAGCCTTTCATTTCCCCTCTCCAGTTGGCTATCTTTCGCCATCCCTCAATATCACTATATTTGGCTAAAAATTTAGATACCTGGTCAAGACACTTGCGAGCACTGTCCCACAATAAATTATAATCGGTGGGAAAATGTACATTGCTCTCCACTACAAAACTATCTGTTTTTAAGCGCAATGCTGTAGTTTCTTTTTTTTTAAACACCTGCCGGTGTCCAAATTCCAGAATAACAGCATTTAATTCTTTAACCAATTCATCGCTCAGGGCTGAGACATTGTCATAAATATTCTGATACTCAAATTCAATTCGCTCATATCCAAATGCTCGCTCTACACCCATTAGATGACGCAGGGTTTGATGATTGTTGGCCAGATTATGAAGCATCTCATAACTGATATTCAAACACAGCCGTAATTGGGCCAATACAAAGATCACCCATAAATCCATTCCCCTTCGCCCGGTAGCTTTCTTGTCTTTTTTTATATGACGCTCTAGTATCCTGAATATTCGTTCATTATATTCCTTATTGCAATAAATCTCCTTTAAAGCTGCCAGCAGTTCATCAATTGCATTTTTGCTTTTGGGATTAATAAATGTTTCCTCAATGGGAAGTTGTCCGATAGTCAATTGTTGTTCGAATCTCTTTCTCATATTTGAATTTTTTGACGAATGATGATAAAATTATGCGAATCTCAAAGGGCTAACACCATAAAAATCCCCATTTTCCGCGAAAATTACAACAAAATCACTAAAGAGATTTAAACAAGTTATTAACAATATTATTGTGATTTTCAATTATTTGAATGATTTCTTAGAAGCACTAATTAGTGAACCTTTTCATAGAAAAGTTAAAAAGAGACTTTTTAAACGGTTGCAGCTGAACATTTCATATGAAGAGCATGCTGTTTATATGGGCAAAGCCCCCGATATAATGTGGTCGGAAATTATATACAATAAGAATCTCTCGCTGACAGTAGATGAAATGGTAAAGATTAATAATGAAGAAAAAAATAGTATAAACAATAAATAAAATAGTATTAGAATTTTTATACCATATATATGAAATTTGTTTTTAAATAAGAGTCCAGTCTAAAAAAAGTTTTTTTCTGCCACCAACCAGTCTGCTGGTTATGAGGGCTAAATATGCAGGGATAAAATATTTTTTTCCTCTTTTTATACCGGACGTATTGATTAAAGATTGCCATTTAAAAATTGAATTGATATGAATCTAATAAATGATCTGATTAACAAAAAATTTTATTTTCTTATTATTCTTTGTGCTTTAATTATAGTAAGCCAGAGGGTTAGTGCTCAGCAGGCCAAAAACCCTGTTCATGAGGATACTCCTTTTTTACAGGATTACAGCATTAAATATTATCTAGATCAGCAGGAAGTAGAACTGCAAGAGGTTAGATCTGACCGCAATGGGGTTATTCAGGTTCTCACCTCAGATGGTTTACTTCAGCCTCATGCAGGGGATTTTCTTTATCCAGGATTTCTGGTAACGGACCGGACTTACCGTCCCATGGCTGACAAAAATATTGCAGGCATGGATATCTTTCAAAATCAGTTGGTTTACCTGGACGATGAGGCTGTGTTGAGCAATACCTGGGCAGGAACATTGTTTTCTGAACATGAGATGCCGGAAGCAAAAATCTTTGCCATTGGCAAAGATTTCACTTCCCTTGTTTCTGATGGAAACGAACTAAGGCTAATCCGTGATTCGGAAATACTTTGGAAAGGAAAAATATCCGACCGGATTATTGATATTAAGTACTCCGGAGAAGATGATTTGTTCTGGATATTGGGAGATAAAACACTTACGCTATTTAATCCTGAAAGCAAGGAGCTGAGAACCATTTTTCAAGGGAACAACTTTACCTCCTTCGATCTGGCAGGATTTAACAGCAAAACCATCATTGGAACCAATAATGGATATATTGAAATCAACAATCTTAAGAAAGAGCAATCGGGTAAAATCCACAGAGCTTTACCGTGTCCCGAGATCACGGTGGTGAAGGAAATCAACGGGCACGTTTGGTTTGGCTCTCCCCAAGGTGCATTTATGTTGAGAGACGATGGTGAATTCAATTATTATTATGGTCAACGATGGTTACCGGGGAATAAGGTGATTGATATTGCTGAAGGTCCGGATCAGTCAGTTTTAATTTTAACTGAAAAAGGATTGGGAAAGATATGTTTTAAAGAGATGACCTTGAGAAAAAAAGCGAAGTATTTTGAGCAGCAGGTGCGCCGCCGGCATATTCGTTATGGGTTTAATGCTACATTGGACGAATTGGAGAATGGAGATTTATCAACCGGCTATATGGGCACTTCTGATAACAGTGGATTATGGACATCCATGTACCTCGGAAGTCAAGTTTTCAGGTATGCTGTTACTCAATCGAATGAAGCTTTGCAAAATTGCAGGGAATCGTTGGAGGCCATGGAACGGCTCTATACAATAAATCCTGTACCTGGATTTCCATCACGGTCATTTGAGCGAAGTGGTATTAAGGATTCGGAGAAATGGAGAGATTCTCCTGATGACCCAGAGTGGGAGTGGAAAGCTACTACCAGCAGCGACGAGGCGATTGGTCATATCTTCGCCCTGGGTGCATTTGCTGAGCTGATAGATGTGAAATCACTTCGCACCAGAGCTGTAAATCTGATTGATCGATTGATGCAACATATAATTGACCATGATCTTTACTTAGTGGATTATGATGGTGAACCCACTCAATGGGGAAGATGGAATCCGGAATATGTAAATGCCCGACCCAAAATGGTAGGAGACCGCAAGCTCAATTCCTCAAACATCATTGCCATGCTTCAGACTGCCTATCATTTTACAGGAAAAGATATATACAAGGAAAAGGCTTTTGAATTGATGCATGAACATGGTTATCTGGAGAATCTAATGCGGCCCATGGAGGAAATCGGTCAGGCACCTGATAGTGCTGATGAATGGAGCAAGATGCTGTCGGAATCCTGGAATCATTCCGATGATGAGATGTACTATATGGGTTACTGGGGCTTATACCGGTATGCTTTTAATGATACCTTAAAAGACAAATACAGAAAGGCAATCATTGACCATTGGGAGCATGAGAGGCCTGAAAAAGAGGGGCTTTGGAATATTTTTACTTCAATGGTAAGTAATGAATTTGATCTTGACGGGGCGATATGGTTTCTTCAGGAACATCCGCTCGATCTGATTACCTGGGACATTAAGAATAGCCACAGAAAGGATCTCGAGTTCATCGAACCGAATTTCAGGAATCAAACCATAGCTGAGGTTTTGCCTCCTGATGAGTCACCGATCAATCGACACAACAGCAATAGATTCCAACTTGACGGAGGCAATAATGGGAGTCAAGAAAAAAGCGCAGGTGATATTTGGCTGTTGCCTTATTGGTTGGGACGGTATTTGGGTGTAATAAGCAGTCCTG
>CAYNPZ010000299.1:0-4436 GCA_964399175.1 uncultured Bacteroidales bacterium
TCAGTATTTTGGTACTAGTACACAAAAAAGGGTTGATTCAAGATATTAAAGAGATATTATTCAAACTTGTAAATTCAGGTTTTAGAATCTCAAAAGATTTGATACAAAAAATCATAGATGAATATGGCCTTGAATGAAGATTATGGCATTATTTGCTTCACAAATGATCATTTCATCCCAATGTATCTTTTGATCTCATTCAGCTTATTAAGGGCTTCCACGGGAGTCAGGTTGTTGATATCGATGTTCTTGATTTCATCGCGGATTTGTTTCAACACGGGATCATCCAGCTGGAAGATGGTGGTTTGCATGCCCGACCGGTGACCGGCAATTTCTCCCACGGGTTTGGATACTGTTCCCTTGTTTTCTGAATTTTCAAGATCTCTCAGTATTTCGTTGGCCCTGGCCACAACGCTCTTGGGCATTCCTGCCATACGGGCCACATGAATGCCGAAACTGTGCTCACTCCCGCCCCGTTTTAATTTGCGGATAAAAATGACCTTGTCATCCATCTCCTTTACCGTAATGTTGTAATTCTTTATCCTGCTGAAGGATTTTTCCATCTCATTCAGCTCGTGGTAATGGGTAGCAAAGAGCGTTTTTGCCCTTGCTTTGGGATGTTCATGGATATATTCTGCCATGGCCCAGGCAATGGATATGCCATCGTAGGTACTGGTTCCCCTACCAATCTCATCCAGCAGGACTAGGCTTCGTGATGACAGGTTGTTCAGAATGCTGGCCGCCTCATGCATTTCCACCATAAAGGTAGATTCGCCCATAGAAATGTTGTCTGAGGCCCCCACACGGGTGAAGATCTTATCCACCAGCCCGATCTTTGAAGATTCGGCAGGCACATAACTTCCTATCTGAGCCAGCAATACAATAAGTGCCGTTTGACGCAGGAGCGCCGACTTACCGGCCATATTCGGTCCTGTCAGGATCATGATCTGCTGATCTTCATTATCCAGGTACACATCGTTGGCTACATATTCTTCATCAATGGGCAGCTGTTTCTCAATCACCGGGTGGCGGCCCTGTTTGATGTTAATGACTTGCGAATCCTCAATTTCCGGTTTATAATATTGATTTTCATCTGCAATCCTTGAAAACGACAAAAGGCAATCCAGCCGGGCCACCAGGTTGGCATTCAGTTGAACGGCGGAAATGTAATCGGCTACATTCACCACCAACTGATTGAACAATTGAGCCTCAAGCTCCATTGACTTCTCCTCGGCACCCAGTATTTTGGTTTCATATTCCTTCAATTCTTCGGTGATATAGCGCTCGGCACTAACCAAGGTTTGTTTGCGGGTCCAGTCGGAAGGTACCTTGTGTTTGTGGGTATTCCGCACTTCAATATAATATCCGAACACACTGTTGTAGCTTACTTTCAAGGAGGGTATGCCGGTGCGCTCGCTTTCCCTTTGCTGAAGCTGCTTTAGATAATCCCGGCTGGAATGGGCTATATCTCTTAATTCATCCAGTTCATCAGAAACCCCGCGATTAATAACATTCCCCTTATGGATGTTGGTTGGTGCTTCGGGATTCACCTCCTTTTCAATCTTATCCCTGATTGAATGGCAGGGATTCAACTGCTCGCCAATCTTCTTAAGAGGATCACTGTCGGCTTCCCTGCAGGCCTCCCTGACCGGCTCAAGGGCATACAGGGCATTCTTAAGCTGGAGAATTTCACGGGGGGTTACCCTACCGGCAGCCACTTTTGAGACGATCCGTTCTACATCCCCCATCTTCTGCAACTGACTTTCAAGCATATCCCTGAATTCATTATGCTTAAGGATATAATCCACGATGCTTTGCCGTTCACGGATGGATTGTATCTCCTTCAGCGGAAGCGCAACCCATCTTCGCAGGAGCCTTGCCCCCATCGGAGAAACCGTCCGGTCAATCACATCGGTCAACGTTCTGGCCTCTTCGCTCAATGGATGGAACAACTCCAGATTTCTTATGGTGAATTTATCCAGCCACACATAATGCTCTTCTTCAATTCTTGACAGGGAAGAGATGTGTTTGATGTTCTCGTGCTGGGTGATCTCAAGATACTGCAGTACCGATCCGGCGGCAATAATCCCGTAGGGAAGGTTGCTTACGCCAAAGCCTTTAAGTGTGGTAGTATTGAAATGCTTCAGCAGCCTGTCGATTGCATTTTCCTCGGTATATACCCAGTCGTCAAGCTTATAGGAATAAAAGCGGTCACCGAATTTTTCCTTAAAAAGCTTTTCTTTTCCTCTTTCAAAAAGCACTTCTTTGGGCTGAAAGCTGTTCAGCAGCTTATCAATATATTCGTAGTTTCCTTCGGCTGCATAAAACTCACCGGTGGAAATATCCAGAAATGCAACGCCTGCAATGTTCTTATCCAGATGTACCGAGGCCAGGAAATTGTTCTCCTTATTTTCGAGCACATTGTCATCAAGTGAAACCCCGGGAGTCACCATCTCTGTAACGCCCCGTTTCACAATCTTCTTGGCTTTGCTCGGATCTTCAAGCTGTTCGCAAATGGCCACCCGCTGACCCGCCCTTACAAGCTTAGGCAAATAGGTATCAATGGCATGATAGGGTATTCCTGCCAGATCGACGTATGAGGCCGACCCGTTTGCCCTTTTGGTCAGCGTAATACCCAGTATCTCACTGGCCTTGATGGCATCCTCTCCAAAGGTCTCATAAAAATCTCCTACCCTGAACAGCAGAATGGCATTCGGATGCTGTTTCTTGATCCGGTAATATTGCTGCATCAGGGGAGTTTCTACTTGCTTCTCTTTTGTTTTCTTCCGGGCCACGGTTTTTGATTTTTGGTGCTGCAGATTAACAAATTTATAACATAAATGGAAAGGAGAAAAATTATGATATGCTGAGAGCATTCTACTTATTAACAATCCTTCAACAAGCATTCAGCATATTTTAACTGCCCCAGGATTTTTAGTGTGGCAAAAAATGGGAGTAGATCCAGGCATCTATCACATGTCGACAAAAAGAGTAATTGATCAGGAGCCCCGGGGAGACACTGCCATCGCCCGGACAGTTGCATTACCTGCTGCCATTGCTGTGAAAATGATCCTGGATGGGAAAATCAACCTGAAAGGCATCTACTGCCCCGGGTTGCCGGAGATTTATGAGCCCGTATTTGCCGAACTGGAGCAATATGGTATCAGTATGGAAGAGACATTCGGCCTTCCTCCCGGCGAAAACATCAAACTTCCCATTTAAAGATATCTTTGGACCGTATGCAGGTCCGTGGATATCCCCTTTAACTTCCTAACAGATGTTTCATGGTCCGTGAAGGATCTTTCGAAACCTTTTCATTACGTCAAAATACCCCGGATTTGACCACCAAAAGATACAAAATGGAGCTCAGAAGGGCAATGTTGGTGTTCAGATCAGCTTTATTAGTGATTACAACACCATAATTAGCGTTTTAAACAGTATTATTAGAGCTCCAAACAGTAATTTTACTGTATTGAACGGAAAAATTACCGTTTATAACAATAAATTTACTGTTCCCAACGGCAAAAATAAAGTTTAAAACAGCAATCAGGATACTGGAAAGGTCATTGAATCATATTGAAAACCAAATGAGGCCTTACGGGAAGAGAAAAGATCCGACGGTAAAAGCCTGGAAAGAGCCTCCGGATTCAGGAATCCTCCCGGTACCAACCGGCGTACATAAGGTAATTATCGGCTATACGAGTGATCATGTCCTTTGTCTGCTCCGGATCTACGGATTTCACATATTTTGCCGGTACGCCGGCATAAATGCTGTTGGGCTCGATCTTTGTATCCTTCAGCACGAGTGCTCCGGCTGCAATGATGGAGTTCTCCCCTATCTCGACGTGATCCATAACAGTTACACCCATGCCTATCAACACATTATCGCGAATCTTTGCCCCGTGAATGATTACATTATGGCCGATCGACACGTTATCCCCGATTTCTATGACACTTTTCTGATAGAGGCAGTGCAATACCGCTCCATCCTGTATGTTCACCCGGCTCCCTATCCGGATGCTGTTGACATCACCCCTTACAACCGTATTGAACCACAAGCTGCAATCATCGCCCATGGTCACATCGCCGATAACCGTGGCATTGTCGGCCAGATAACAATTCTCGCCAAAAACCGGGGACATGCCTCTTATCTTTTTGATCAGTGCCATATCTATCTTATCATTTGTTTATTAATATATTGCTATAATATAAAATTCCAAATAACAAATAACAAATTTCAAATAAATTCCAATGACCAATTTTCAATGACCCAAAACTCCCAACCTGAGGGGTGCTGATTTATCTTCCGTAGTGTTTGGAATTTCTGTAATTGAGATTTGAATATTATTTGAAATTTGGAATTTGTTATTTGTTATTTGTCATTTGTTATTTGTCATTTTACAATTGTATTTGTAGAGAGAAGATTTTATACCAAT
>CAYNPZ010000300.1:0-4427 GCA_964399175.1 uncultured Bacteroidales bacterium
CAGTACCTTACCGGGCAAGTTTTGCCAAAAAAAGCAAGAATTTGACCGGTAAGGTACTAATAAATGAGTCCTATAAATAATTTTTTCTACTAAATCCAAAACGATTCATTATGAACCATTCAAGAAAGAAAAAAACTTACCCCATCCGCAGGCTCATGACAGTATTTATGTTATGCGCCGGCATTTTGATGCTATCAACGGATGTCTCAGCACAAAAAGAAGAAAAGAAGGATGAAGAAGACAAAGATCCGGTCAATTCAAGTCTTGTAAGCGGATTAAAGTTCCGTAGCATCGGACCTGCTTATGCTTCGGGACGTATTGCAGATTTTGCCGTCAACCCAGACAACCACAAGGAATTTTATGTGGGCGTAGCCAGCGGAAATGTCTGGAAGACTGACAACAAGGGCATCACCTTTGAGCCCGTTTTTGACAACTACGGAGCATACTCCATCGGTTGTGTCACCATGGATCCCAACAATCACAACGTGGTATGGGTAGGAACCGGTGAAAACAACCATCAGCGGGCCCTGGGCTATGGCGATGGCGTATACAAAACCGTAGACGGAGGAAAGACCTGGAAGAACATGGGATTAAAGGAATCCCGGCAGATCGGCAAGATATTGGTAGATCCCGGGAATTCCAATGTTGTATATGTTGCAGCAGAAGGGTCTGCCTGGGGGCCCGGAGGAGACCGGGGCCTTTACAAAACCAACGACGGGGGCGAAACCTGGAACAAGGTACTCGAGATAAGTGAACATACCGGTATTAATTATGTGGTCATGGACCCGCGCAATCCGGAAGTACTCTATGCCACCTCTGAACAGCGCAGAAGGCATGTTCATACCAAAATAGGGGGCGGACCGGAAACTGCCATATACAAATCAACAGATGCAGGAAAGAACTGGAGAGAACTGGAGCAGGGACTGCCCAAAGGGCATATGGGTGGTATCGGACTGGCCATCTCGCCGGTCAACCCTGATGTGCTTTATGCCATTATTGAAGCCACCGAAGACAACGGAGGATTTTTCCGTTCCACCAACCGGGGCGAATCGTGGGAAAAGATGAGCGATCATCACTCCAGCGGACAGTATTATAATGAGATTTTCTGCGATCCGCAGGACGTGAATAAGGTCTATTCCATGGAAACCTTTGGTAAGGTCACCAAAGACGGGGGAAAAACATGGGAAAGGATCGGAATGAACAAGAAACATGTAGATGATCATGCGATGTGGATCGACCCGGAAGATACCGATCATTATATGATTGGCTCCGACGGAGGGATATACATCACCTATGACGATGCAGAGCACTATTACCATGTATCCAATCTGCCGGTTACTCAGTATTACAGGGTATCTGTGGACAACGATAAACCATTTTATAACGTTTACGGGGGTACGCAGGACAACAACAGCATGGGAGGACCTTCTCAAACATTGAATTCTGACGGGATACCCAGCTCGGAATGGTTTGTTACCCTGGGTGGCGACGGGTTCTGGCAGGCCATTGATCCTGAAAACCCCAACATCGTATATTCAGAACTTCAGTACGGGAATGTGGTAAGATATGACAAACAGAGCGGAGAATCCATTAGCATCAAGCCCACTCCACCGAAAGACTCCCTCACTTACCGCTGGAACTGGAACACGCCGCTGATCATGAGCCCACATAATAATGAAAGACTTTACATGGCGGCCAACAAAGTTTTCAGAAGCAACGATCGCGGAAATTCATGGAAAGTGATCAGCCCCGACCTGACTGCCCAGATCGACCGTAACCGCTGGCCGGTCATGGACAAGTTCTGGAGCGTTGATGCCGTGGCCAAAGATGTTTCCACTTCTCTATACGGCACCATTGTTTCACTGGATGAATCACCGGTACAGGAGAACCTCCTTTATGTGGGCACAGACGACGGGTTGATCCAGGTAACCGAAAATGCAGGAGAAAACTGGAGAGAGATAAGCAAATTCCCAGGCGTACCCGAATACACCTACGTAAGCGACATATACGCTTCCAGGCAAGATGCCAATGTGGTTTATGCCTCCTTTGACAACAGAAAACGTGATGATTTTAAGCCTTATCTGCTGAAAAGCACCGATAAGGGCGAAAACTGGGAATCCATTACTGATGGTTTACCAGAAAACGGCACCGTCCATGCCCTGGAACAGGATCCTGTTGATCCGGATCTGCTTTTTGCCGGTACGGAATTCGGTATTTTCTTTTCAAACAATGGAGGAGAGAAATGGGTACAGCTAAAATCAGGCATCCCGACCATTGCCGTCAGAGATATTGCCATCCAGGAAAGAGAAAAAGACTTGGTACTGGCGACCTTTGGAAGAGGCTTCTATATCCTCGACAACTACTCCCCGTTGAGAACGATTGATGAGACATTCGTGGAACAGGAAGCCCATATCTTTGATATTCCGGAAGCCAGGATGTATATTCAAAAGCGGGGCAAATCCGGACAGGGTTCCACCTATTATACCGGTGAAAATCCACCTTACGGAGCCGTATTCACCTATTATCTGAAAGAAACGCCAAAAACCTCCGAACAGCTTCGACGGGAAAAGGAAAAAGAGCTGTTTGAGGAAGGCAAACGCATACCCCAGCTTACGTGGAAAGAACAACGGGAAGAGGAGCAAGAAGTAGCGCCTTACCTCATTTTCACCATATATGATGATGAAGGCCATGTGGTAAGAAAAATGACCAAAAAACCCTCCAAAGGCATAAATCGCATTGCCTGGAATTTTCGATATGACAACCCTTATCCGGCAGATCTGGACAACGGAGAATTCAATCAATTCCAGGATGAAAGCGGACCAGTTATGGCTATGCCGGGAACCTACAAAGCATCCCTTTCTTTATACCATCATGGAGAAATCCGGGAGCTGGTTCCCCCGAAAGAATTTTCGGCACGCCAGTTAAACAACAGAACGTTGCCGGCTAGCGACCGGGAAGAATTGCTGGCATTCCGGGAAAAGGTATCGGACCTCACCCGTGCAATACAGGGAGCCGAAGAATTGAGCGCCGACATGATGGAAAGAATGAAACTTATCAAACAGGCCATACTTAACACACCTGCTGAAACCAAAGAATTGATGGAAGAAGCAGAACGCATAGAAGAGGAACTTGATGAGGTCATTTTTGCTTTCCATGGAGTGGAGCCTAAGGCAAGCAGCGAAGAGATCCCACCCCGGCAGGTGCCGATCCTGAACAGGTTGCGGACCATTGTTTATACCCATTACAGATCAACTTCACCGGTTACTGAAACGGAAAGAAAGAACTATAGGATTCTTAAGGAAAAATTTCCACCATTGCTGGAGAAGCTGAAAGAACTGAAGCAAGTGGATATACAAAATCTTGAAGACAAATTAGAAAAGCTGAATGCACCCTGGACACCGGGAAGAATACCGGAATTGGACTGATTCATTTATTCGGCTATATTTCAAAAAAGTGACATAAATAAATCAAGCAATTAATTTTCAAAAATCAAGCACCAAATAACAAATAATATTCAATTTCAAAATATCCAATAACCAAAAAATATAATTTCCATTATGAGATTTATTTTGTTTGATGTTTAGATTATTGAATTTTAGAAATTATTTGTCATTTGGTGCTTGTAATTTGTGATTTCAAAGCGGAAAGTGTTGTTCATCATTAGACTCCAAGTAACATAAGGCAAATCAGTGATTCACCATTTCATTCAAATCCCTATACCGCATTCAATCAAAAGATGATTTATATTACCCTTTATGTGGAAACCTATTTCTTATTTCGTCGTATATCGAGTAAGACAATAATATAAAACTATAAAACAGTCAGGAAATGAAAAGAAAATGGATTGCTCTCATCGCAGTGGTATTATTCATCAGCGCAGGATTGTCATCATGCCACAGTACAACTCCATGCCCGGCTTATGCAAAGAAAGATAACAACAAAAAGCCTCATCAGGAAAATATTGATTCTCATCAAGAAAATTTAGCCCTTCATCATCAGGAAAAATAAGCTGATCAGATATTCCTTTTTGATTTTTTGGATTTTTCCTATTTTTGACATTGAATTTTAAAAATTATTTTTTTAATGAAAAAGTTAGCCATTGTTTTAGTTCTTGCCTTCGTTCTGGCGACTGTTTTTTCATCCTGTAAAAGCCAGGATTGTCCGGCATATGAAGATGACGTAACAGCAAGCACATCTGTAAGCAGAAGCTGATCTCAAACGATCAGAAATAAAAAATTATTCCTTCTTTCTTCTTTTACCATTGAACAGATGGTATACGACTGTTGTATTGTTTCCCTTTTAAGGGATATACATTTTAACCTACCTTATACATAAATTTTTATAAAAATGAATAAAATGCAGAGCCTGTACCGCAAGGCGGTATTAACCCCGACTTAGGTGAAATTAAATTTTTGAAAAAAATTTTA
>CAYNPZ010000301.1:0-4426 GCA_964399175.1 uncultured Bacteroidales bacterium
TAAGCTGTGGGAAATAGGTTATTAACAGCAGAATAAATATCATTACTGCATATATGGGCAGTAAGGGTCGTATCAGTTTTTCTATACCTATTTTACTGATGCTGGAGCCGATAAACAGTACCGTTCCCACCGGCGGAGTACAGAGTCCAATACTCAGGTTCAGTATCATTATGATACCAAAATGGATGGGATCTACTCCGATATTGGTAACTATGGGAAGGAAGATCGGGGTAAAGATCAACACGGCTGGGGACAGGTCCATGAATATCCCCACAAACAGAAGAAGCAGGTTGATAATGATTAGTATAACGAACTTGTTTTCACTAAGGCCCAGCAGCCCTTCAGAAACCTGCTGGGGAATATCCTGATACGACATTACCCAGGAAAGGCCGATGGAAGTTCCTACCAGCAGGAGAACAATCGTTGAGGTGATCACTGACCGGAGCAGAAGCCTGGGAAGGTGTTGCACCTTAATATGTCCGTATATAAAAGAAAGCACCAGTGCGTAGACTACCGCGATGGCTGCAGCTTCTGTGGCCGTGAAATATCCGGCAATAATTCCGCCGATCACAACAATGATCATTCCCAGGCTGGGTATGGCATCCAGAAACTTAATAACTCCGTATCTGAAGGTTACTTTTTCTCCCAGGGGATAGTTGCGGCGATAGGCAATGGTAGCAGCCACTGCTGCAATACCCAGTCCTGTCAATATTCCGGGAACGTAGCCCGCGATAAAAAGGGCACCAATGGAAAGCCCTCCTGCAGCTAGAGAATAAACAATCAACACATTGCTAGGAGGTATGCTTAGGCCTGTTGTAGCCGAGGTAACGTTTACTGCTGTGCTATAGTCTCTGTCATAGCCTTCGTCTATCATTCTGGGGGTCATAAAACTTCCAATGGCGGATGCCGAAGCAGCAGCCGATCCAGATATGGCCCCGAACAGCATGTTCGAGAGAATGTTTACAAAGGCAAGTCCCCCGGGAAGTCGTCCTACAAGTGCCTTGGCAAGGTCGATGAGTTTTAGGGCTATACCCCCCTGATTCATCAATTGCCCCGCAAGTACGAAAAAGGGTATGGCCAGCAGGGTGAAGCTGTCCAGACCTGTAGCTACCCGCTGGGCCACCGTGGTAAAAGCTGGGAGGGGAAAAATGCTGACCAGAAGGGTTATTGTTGCTGACAGTCCAATACTGTATGCTATGGGAACTCCAATAGCTAAAAAAGTAATGAAGCTGACTACTAAAATGATGATTCCTAATACTTCCATGTTTGTGAGATTTTTTTATTCTGATGTCATTGTTTTTTCTTTTAAATCCTGAGGCAGACCATGTACAATCTCATGAACTGAATAAAATATGATGAGCAGCCCGCTCAGTGGCAATGCCAGGTAAACAATGCCCATTGGAATTTGCATGGTGGCTGATACCTGAGTCATTTTAAAGGCAATAAACATTAGTCTGAATCCACCAATTATAAAGACAAACAGGGCAAACAGAATGATAAGGATATTAATGAAAATATCCAGTCTCCTTCTTTTGGCCGGATTTCTTTTCTGGAGTTTCTGAGGAAGCAGGTTAATGGCTATGTGTTCTTTTTTTCCTGATGCATAAGCACCACCCAGCAATCCTACCCAGATGAGCAAATACCGGGCCAGTTCAACCGAGAAGGAACTGGGGGCATTCAGCAGGTATCTGGATGCAACATTCCATACCACATCCAATACCAGGACAGCCATAACTACTACTACTATAACTTCTAAGATCCTGTCAATGGTCTTTCGCACTTTCATAGGACATCCTTTTATAGTGAAACTTATTGATTGTTTTTAGCATCGGCGACCTTTACGTTCTGAATTTTCTGGGTCAGTTTATAGACCTCAGGACTGGTTTTTTTAATATAGGTATACACACTCTGAACGCTCTCCCGGAAAGGTTCTATATCGGGACGGATTACTTCAACTCCCGCTTCCTTGATCACTTTTAATGCTTCTTTCTGGGCCTCCTGCCAGTATTCTCTTTGTTTTGTGACGGATTCCCTGGCAGCCTGCTGAAGCCATTTTTTCTCCTGCTCAGTGAGGTCATTCCATATATGGGTGCTGACCAGCAGTACATCGGGAATGCTGGCATGTTTGTCCATGCTGAAATATTTGCATACTTCATATTGATGGGAAGTATGAAAAGTAGGCAGGTTGTTTTCCGCTCCATCTACCACTCCATTCTGCAAGGCAGTGTACAATTCTCCCCAGGAGATTGGGGTGGGTGATCCCCCCATGGCTTGTATCATTTTAACCGAGGTGATGCTCTGCATCACCCTTATCTTCTTGCCTTTCAGGTCGGAGGGCTTCCGAATGGGCTCGTCGATCGTATAAAAGCTCCGGCTTCCTGCATCATAGAATACCAAGCCTTTCAGCCAATAGTTGGTTCCTGCATTCAGAATTCTTTTTCCGATCGGTCCGTCCACCACTTTGTGATAGTGATCAATATTCCTGAAAACATAGGGCATACCCAATGCTTTATATTCAGGCACAAAGCTTTGAATGACTGCGGAAGAGACCTTGGTCATGGCAAGGCTTCCAATCTGAAGCATCTCCAGGCATTCTCTTTCCGAGCCAAGCTGAGAGCTGGGATATATCTTTATTTCCAATTTTCCGTTGGAAATTTCATCGGCCCTTTTGGCCATGTATTCCATTCCTTTATGCACCGGATGGGACATATCCAGCGAATGAGCCAGGCGGAGAGTAGTGTGGGTTTCCTGTTTGCAGCCTGAGAATAAGAAGATAGAAACAATGAGTATAAAAGTAGATTTGATTATATAAAGGCCTTTTCTTTTCTTCATGGTTGTTGTGTTTTTATCTGATTTTTTGAACAATGGACAATGCTTCTCTGGTCTTTTCTTTTATTTTATCAAATTCCCCGTGCTTCACCAGTTCTTTGGTGATCAGTTTTGAACCCATCCCCACACTGCATGCTCCAGCTTCAAACCAGGCCCTGAGGTTTTCCTCTGTAGGCTCCACACCACCTGTGGGCATGATATCCGTCCAGGGCATCGGGCCTCGCACTGCTTTGACAAATCCGGGACCACCTACCTGGGAGCCGGGGAAAATTTTAACAATTTCTGCCCCCAGTTCATGGGCCCTTGTTATTTCTGTTACCGAACCACAGCCCGGAACCCAGAGCACTTTGCGGCGATTGCAGATTTTTCCAGTGTCTTCATCCAGAATGGGAGACACCACAAAGTCAGCTCCGCTTTGCATGTATAAAGCCGCCGTAGGAGCATCCATCACTGAGCCAACCCCAAGACATAACCCGGGCATTTCTTTCCGGACGTATTTACTAAGCTCTGAGAAAATCTCGTGAGCAAAATCTCCCCGGTTGGTAAATTCCATCACTTTTGCCCCTCCTTCAAAGCAGGCCTGTGCGATACTGCGGGCTGTTTCAAAATCAGAATTGAAGAAAACCGGAACAATGCCTGTGTCTTTCATCATCCGGATAACTTCTGGTCTTTTAAATATTGCCATAGTTTGTTTTTTAGGATTTATTTATATCCCCGCCCCGTATCTCAGCTGAAAAAGCGGGGTCTTTTCCTCTTTTATGTTATCGTGGCTCCTGCTCTTCCTTGACAGGGAGCGTGGAGAACTAAATAAAATACACGGTAAATATATAAAAAAACTCAAAATTGAGCTTTAATATAAAAAAAACTACCGGGATACCCTGCCGGAGACGTCTCCCCCCATGATCTTTTTTACCTCCTCTACGGTAACCTCGTTGAAATCACCGTGAACGGTATGTTTCAGACATGAAGAGGCGATCCCGAAGTTCAGGGCATCTTCATCGTTCATATCCGATAGAATTCCGTAAATCAATCCGGCCATAAAGGCATCGCCGCCTCCTACCCGGTCAACGATATGGGTGATATCAAATTTGTTCCCGATATGAAGCTTCTCACCATCATAGAGGGTTCCCGTCCAGGTATTGTGGTTGGCATTGATGGATCCCCTCAGGGTGGTGATTACCTTTTTGGCTTTAGGGAAACGCTCCATGATCTGCCGGGAAACCGAGCGGTAGGCTTCGGCATCCACTTCTCCTTTGGTCACATCCACACCTTCTGGCTTAATACCCAGGGACTTTTCCGCATCTTCTTCATTGCCCAGCACGATATCACATCCCTTAACCAGTTCGGGCATTACCTCCTGGGCATCCTTTCCGTATTTCCAGAGTTTTTTTCTGTAGTTCAGATCGCAGGATACAGTGAGTCCCATATCATTGGCCGCTTCAATGGCTTCAAGACACACGTCGGCTGTACCCTGAGAAATAGCAGGAGTGATGCCGGTCCAGTGAAACCAGGTTGCATCCTTAAAGACTTCCTTCCAGTTGAACATCCCTTTTTCTACCTGTGAAACGGCAGAGTGGGCTCTGTCATAGATCACCTT
>CAYNPZ010000302.1:0-4426 GCA_964399175.1 uncultured Bacteroidales bacterium
AAGGTCTGGAAGATGTCCTTCTGGAACAAGATATACCTTTTATATTGAGCAGCTATGTTTCGAATATCCTCCTGGATTCGGCCGGCAATCCGGCCGGTGTAGTTTTTGCCAACAGGTCCGGTGAGCAGGTCGTGAAAGCCCCGATGGTGATTGATGCTACAGAAAGAGCAACCGGCGCGAGGATTTTGGGAGCGCCGTTTACTGAATATCCTTCAGGAGAACAAGCCTTTGACTTTACAGTACTGGGGAATAACCCTAAATCCGGGTATTCATATGAAAAACTGAATCCCCCGGTAAAAAACAACGGTAACTCCTATCATGCCCTGCGTTACCGGCTCAATCTTTCCATGAAAGATGACAGCTTTGCCTCCTTTGCCAAAGCTGAGCAGAAAGCCCGCGATATTACCTGGGATGCCGAACAGGTGGATGCGAGCGATATGCTGTTTCAAATCCCGCCGGATCATATTGAAGGTATGAAGCGTCATGATGATGATACGGCAGATATTTCCGGTGTTTCGCTGGGTTGTTTCCAACCCAAAGGATATAAAGGAATCTATGTGCTTGGCGCTTGTGCAGATATCAGCAGGAAAGCAGCTGAAAAGCTTCTGGTGCCCTCCAATATGCTGCTTATGGGACGACGTATGGGTGAAGAAGCTGCCAGAAAAGCAAGGCAGATTACCAGGGGAAGAATTGATCCCCGCCAGAAGCAATACCCTTCAGCTACTTCCATAATAACTCAGCATCAGGATGAGATGCGTCCCCAGCATTACTTTGACCGTCTCCGTATAAAAGATGAGCACATACCGGTCATTGGCAGGTATGATGTAGTAATTATGGGCGGTGGTGCTTCCGGTGCCCCGGCTGCCATCAGTGCTGCCCGTGAAGGAGTGAAGACCCTTCTTGTGGAATACTTGCATGGGCTTGGTGGTACAGGTACCATGGGCCTTATCGGCAGGTATTATCATGGTTACCGAAAAGGATTCACAGAAGAAATCGACCGTGAGGTGAAGGCCATGGGCGGAGAAGGCCATCCCCGCAGAAAAGAACGCCAGGACGAATGGGTCAGGGACTGGAAGATGGAATGGTTCCGAAAAGAAATAAGAAAAGCCGGCGGCGACATCTGGTTTGGTGCCCTGGGCTGTGGCACAGTGGTGGAGGATAAAACCGTGAAAGGAGTAGTGATTGCCACTCCGCAAGGGAAAGGTGTTGTACTGGCAAACAAGGTGGTAGACTCCACCGGTAGCGGTGATCTGGCCATTGCAGCAGGAGCAGGATACGACTATACCGGCGCCGACACCGTGGCCATCCAGGGAGCTGGTCTACCCCATTTTAACCCGGATGATTATTACAACAATACCGACTGGACTTTCATCAACGACTCCGATGTATTTGATGTGACCCGCACGTTCCTTGCCGGAAGGGAAAAGTTCCGGAAAGCCTTTGACATCGGCAAGCTGCCCCAGACCCGGGAACGTAGGAGGATCGTAGGCGATTACCGAATTTCCGTGCTGGATGTTTACAACAACCGCACTTACCCCGATACCTTATCGTATCACAAAAGCTCTTTCGACACCCACGGTTTCACCATTGATCCGTTTTTTACACTCAGGCCCCCGGAAGGATCCGGGATTGACGTGTTTGCCGAGGTTCCGCTAAGGGCTATGTTGCCCAAAGGTCTGGAAAATATACTGGTCACCGGTTTGGGGACCAGTGCCCACCGCGATGCCATGCCGGTGATACGCATGCAGCCCTGCCTTCAGAATCAGGGGTATGCTGTAGGATTGCTTTGCGCCAGGTCCCTGCGAACCGGTAAAAAATTCCGGGAAACCGATATTCGTCCTGTACAGAAAAAACTGGTAGATATGGGTAACCTCCCCGAAAGGATGCTGGAAGCAGAAGACAATTACCCTCCTTCACAGGAAAGGATAAAGGAAGCTGTTGATACCCTGCCTCAGGATTTCAAAGGGCTGGAAATTGTCTCCTGGAACTTCAAAAAAGCCCTGCCCTTGCTCAGGGAGAAACTCGACCAATCTGAAAGCAAAGAGAACCAGACTATTTACGCTTATGTGCTGGGTATTTATGGCTACCCTGACGGCTGGCAGATATTAAGAGATGCCGTTGACGGGTATTATGACTGGGATGAAGGATGGCATTACACAGGTATGGGCCAATTCGGGGCCTCGTCCAGCCGCCTGGACGGTCTGATCATGGCCCTTGGCAGGTGCCGGAAAGAAGAGGCGCTGCCGGCCATCCACAGAAAGGCCGAAGATCTGACTATGCTAAGTGCTTTTTCTCATTTCCGGGCAATAGCCGAGGCTTGTGAGACCATAGGAAGCCGGCGGTCTGTGCCTGTTCTTACTAACCTTCTTAATATGCCGGGTATCAGGGGGTATGCTGTTACGAGTTATGAAGAAGCTGTATTTGCCTCCAAAAAAGTAAGATCCATTGAATCCCATTATGGGGAAACCGAGGTCAGAAACAGAACGCTTAAGGAACTGTTCCTGGCCCGGGCGCTTTACCGCTGCGGCGATAAAAACGGACTGGGAGAGCAAATACTCAGTGAATATGCCAATGACCTGAGGGGGCATTACGCAAGGCATGCGGGAGGTGTGTTGGGGGAAGGATGAGATTTCATTTACATTAAATGACCTTGTAATAATAAAATGCCAAATAACAAATAAATTACAAATACCAATAACTAAAACTTTATGATATTTTAACTATGCATTAGATAATTAAATCTATTCTATCATGAAAACAAATGAAAAACCGTATAGAATACCTATTTCCCTGTCAATATTGTTTCTGGGGTTGCTTATAGTAAAATGCACCCACACACCTGAAGCAACAAGTGATATTGGTCAACAGGAAGTCTCTGACGACGAATATATCGTTGCGGCTTACTACTGGCCTTCACTTCATGACGAATCCCGCAGCCGTGAAGTTTTCTGGAGCGAAGGAATAGGAGAGTGGGAGATGGTTCAAAGGGCCAGGCCCCGATTCGAAGGGCACTATCAACCCCGGATACCACTATGGGGTTATGAAATGGGTGACAATCCCGAAGCCATGGAAAAGAAGATTGATGCTGCGGCCGATCATGGGGTGGACGCCTTTATTTTTGACTGGTACTGGTTTGATGGCAAACCTTTCCTTGAAGAAACGGTCAATAATGGTTTTCTCAAAGCTGATAACAACGACCGGCTCAAGTTCTACCTGATGTGGGCCAACCATGATGCCAAAGGGTACTGGAACCACTGGCGGTACGATATCGATTCGCTTATCTGGGAAGGTACAGTGGATTGGAAAAATTATAGAATAGTCGTGGAGCGGCTGATTACTAAATATTTTGGTCATTCTTCCTACATGAAGATCGATGGAAAGCCTGTTTTTTCCATTTTCTCGTTTGGAAACCTGGTTGAAAGCTTCGAAGGAATAGAAGGCACAAAGAAAGCCCTGGATTATTTCCGGGAAGAGGTGAAGAAAGCAGGTTTCCCAGGATTGCATCTGCAGGTGATCGGATGGGGAAGAGGCGGAGAGCCTTTCCTGCTGGGAGGAAAATATGCCCAGGATTATACGCTCAATGAGATCATCTCCACATTGGGCATCAACAGCGTAACCACCTATAACTGGACCGGCTCAGGTTTGGATGAAGATTATATAAAATGGGCAGAAGGAGCATTGTCCCTTAGGCAAAAATGGGATCAAAAGCTGAATATTCCTTATGTTCCCAATGTCAGTGTCGGATGGGATAATACACCAAGGTTCCCGGAAAAAGGGAAAGAAGCTGTAGTCCACATCCACAAATCACCGGAAAGCTTTGGTGCCTATTTGCAAAGAACAAAGGATTATGTAAGAACACGTCCGGATCAACCGGGTCTGATTACGGTCAATGCCTGGAATGAATGGATAGAAGGCAGCTATCTTGAACCCGATATGCGCTGGGGATATGAATATCTTGAAACGGTTAAGGAGATCATGAGCGGGACGTATGATAAATACCATTAATTTTATTATATATTGGGAATGCCTCTGGCTGAATGCCAAATCCGGATGATCTCGACTAAATTTTTATTATTGTTTACTCTATAAACAATTCTAAATGGTTTTAGGGTAATTTCTCTGATTATAGGATCATTGAATTCGGGAACAATTCGACCGGATTCTGGAAAATCTATTAACTGCTCTGTGGAATGGAAAATTTTATTTATAAAGCTTTCAGCAGCTGAAGGACTATCCTCTCCTATGAAAGCAGCAATATCCTGAAGGTCATATTTTGCCATGGGAGACCAATTTAAACTGAAAGCCATTTCTTTAGATCTTCTTTAACCTGCTTATGAGATATACCTTTGCCTTCATCTAATTCTTTTAACCCTTTACGCACACCTGCAATGAAATTGATCCTTTCCTGAATATCTTCCCAGGTAGC
>CAYNPZ010000303.1:0-4425 GCA_964399175.1 uncultured Bacteroidales bacterium
TATTTTTTGGCCCATCTCATCACATTGCCAGGTGGCCTTTTATTTCTTAGTTCATTGGCCATATAATTCATGTAGGGCTCCACATGACTGAAAAAATGCTGGTATCCTTCACACAGGTAATTGAGGCGTTTTTCAGGCACTGCCGTTTCGGTAACACGGTTTTTTGGACAGCCACCCCGGCATAGTTTTTTATACTTACATTTGTTGCATTTTTCCGGCAGATTGTATTCTTTTTTCAGTCCGAAATTCCTTTGTTTTTCAGATTTCATTAATTCCACCATGGGTGTTTCCATTATGTTGCCCAGGTAGTTCTCGTGGTAAACAAAGTGGTCGCAGGAATACAAATCACCGTTGAATTCCAGGACGGCAGCTTCTCCGCAGGTTCTGTCAAACACACACAAGCCGGGATTTTGGTTTACCCAGTTGGCAAGGGTTGTATCAAATAATTGAACGAAATATTTACCTACATCCCGTGTCACCCATTCATCGAAGATGGTAGTCAGGAATTTTCCATATTGCTTTGGATTCACCGACCATTCAGTAACTTCAGATTTACCCTGGAAATCCGGAGAAATCAGTTCAAGGGGCGTTTCTTCATCGGGAGCGGCATACTGTTCAACGATGGGTATAAACTGCATAAACTTGCTCTCAATGCCTTTCAGAAACCGGTAAACATCTCTGGGATAATAGCTGTTGTGGTCGTTCACTACCGTTAGGGTGTTGAATTCGGCACGGTTTTTCTTCAGAAGTTCTATTGCCTTCATTACATCCTCAAAACTACCCTGCCCATTTTTATAACGGCGGTATTTGTCGTGAAGCCATTTGGGACCATCAATGGAAACCCCCACCAGGAATTCATTTTCTGCAAGAAAACGTGCCCAGTCCTCATCTATTTTGGTGGCATTGGTCTGGAAAGAATTTTCGATTGTTTTGTTGCCTTTGTATTTCTTTTGAAGTTTCACGACCTTTTCATAAAAATCAATTCCCATTAAGGTCGGCTCTCCTCCCTGCCAAACGAAGGTGATCATCGGGGCTTTCTGCCCTTCAATGTATTCTTTGATAAATGTTTCCAGTACCTCATCCGACATTTTAAAATTTTTGACCGACTCGTACAGATTCTGTTTTTCCAGGTAATAGCAATAGGTGCAATTCAGGTTACATATGGGGCCAATGGGCTTGGCCATAATATTGAAAGCAGTAGTCTGGAATTTGCGGTGTGCATCTTTGAATGAAATATCCATGGTTCAATCTTCTTTATTATTCGTTAAAACATCAATAGGGACTTAAAACGACAGAATGTATTGGTGTTACAATGTCAAAAATAAAAAATTTGTCAATTAAAAGTGCATATAAAGTTAATTTAGACTCAATTTTTCTAATCCATCCGATGTTACATTTTTTTGTAAATCAATCTACAATTTCCGAAATCTGCTGTTACAATAGCAAACGATATCTTTCAAAAAAACATGGCAAAACCATTCGATCCGGAGTTTACTCCATCCAGTCACCAAACCTTTATCTTGATATCACCATGGCCGGGATTTTCAAAAGGACCAGGTGTTGGATCGGATTCATTTCTGGATTCGCCAAGGTAATCGCTGTCAATTTTCACTGGCGAACCGTCAGGATGCTCCCATGCCTGGCCAGGGATTATAGCTTTGCCCAACAGGCTGGTATTCACCAGCGGATTGTCTATATTTTCAAAGGATTCATCAAGACTGAGTTGTAGATACACATCCTTATCCTCCGTTACAATTTTTATCTCCGGCTTGGATTCTGGTTTTTTAATATAGCCAGCCTCCAGCTTAGCGGGTTTTGCCCCATTATAGTAAACATTCCCGTTATAGTGCATAGGGTGCTCAACATCGTTATATACCTTCAATCCCCCTGTTACAAAAATATTGTTATAAAAGCGGTTATCGCCACCGAGCGTATTGGTTAAACCGGCTACTTGGGTGGAATGTGGGAAATGATAAGGAGTAAAGCGTTTTAAAACAGGTCTCTGATTTATTTCTCCCCTGAATAAGTTGTGAACAAAAGCCCCTCCCTCGGACCAATCCCTCAGGGAAGTCTCGGACAAAAATATGTTGTTATGAACAAGGTAGGGACCATGATTGACTTCACTGAAGAGGTCATCGGTGGTATTGTCATACAGCAGGTTTTCGGTAATACGGGTGCCCTGAGCCATCCAGTCAATCCATATTCCTCTTCCGGTATTGTGAATGTGGTTGTTTTTGATAAGCATATCAATGGAAGCATGAATTTTGATTCCTGCCATCTCTGCCCCTGAGAACAGCCTCCGTGTCCAGATGTTATAAATGTGGTTGCCTGTAATCCGGCTGAAAACTCCTCCCATGCTCCCAACAATGCCAGCTTGCCCGCAGTTGGATATGGTATTGTTGCTCACCACGTGTGAACCGATTGTCTCTTTGGACCATCCATTTTTCCTGGCTCTGAATATAACTTCATTGTAATGGGTTGCTCCATCCTTACAGGGATTGTTCATCCATACATTTTGGCCGGTTTTTCTGTCCTTGCCTAAGGTTATGCCTGTACAGCGGGAATAGCGGATAACGTTGTCCTCTATTATCCATCCTTTACTCCAGTGGGTTCCGATCAGACCGATCTGTTCCGCCGTTGGAGGAGCCCACTGGGTGGCTGCATGGCTCATATGAAAACCTTTTACCGTAATATAATCTTTGCCGGGTTCATCTGGGTAAAAGCAGCTTTTTCTCACATTGATCTCCACCATCTCGTTGTTGGGATTATTGCCCTGGAAATGTGCATATATGTATGTGTGCTCTTCGTCGCTTTCGCAATACCAGGGGTATATTTCCACTCCTGCTGTATTTTCTATGGTTCTTGATTTCAATACATCTTCAAGCAGCTCTGTCTCATATAACGATTCTCCGTTAAGATATACTTCCCCTGTATGATGTTCTCTGCCATGATCGTTAAACCAGTCGCCGACAATGATATCTTTGTAGGGATTGTAATCTCCGAAAAAACTATTCGGGATCGTTACCTTCCAAACATCTTTTTTAAACCTTTCCCAGCCGGTAATAATCTCAGAGCCTTTAATCTCTACATGTTCACCTTCAGCTGACCGGTAAACAATTCTGTTATCCCCGGAGGTTCCGCCACGGGGTGGATTTATGCGCTCTCTGTAAGTTCCCTCGTGAACAATGATAACATCACCAGGTTGGGCTTTTTTAGCTGCGAATGAAATGGTTTTCAATGGTTCTTCCTGTTTGCCGCTGTTTTGATCGTTTCCGCTTTTAGATACGTGATACTCTCTTGCAGAAACCATTAAAGTAGTGGCTACCATCAGGCAAAGCAGAATGAAATGTTTGATTTTTAATGTTTTCATCTTTATGGCTTTTGATATTATATTAAGTTATTTTTATTGAATCAGAATTGCTTTTTTTGATTTTTTGGCATCTATCTTTATCAAATAATGGTTGTCTTTCCGGTTGGTGGAATAATTGATGTCTTCTCCTTTCACTTCGGGGCTTGAAATGTTTGCCGGCCATTTTATCCTAATGGTTCCTGCTCCGCCGGTAACAATTTTCAATGATTGATTTTTCAGCTTCAGATTATCCAGCCAGCATGAGCTGCTTATAACAGAGATGCCGGTTCCTTCGTTCGGTAATATGAATGCCTCCCGGCTGCTAAGAGAAGCCGGAAACTGAAACGGTATCTCTATACGTTTCTCCTTAAGCCGGTATGCGTTGTTGATTACGCCGAGCAAGTTGTCGGGATTGACTTCTACCTGATGTTCATAGTTTAATGCACTGCCACTAAAAGCCACTACTTTCCCGGAGGCCTTTTTCCGGTTCACCGTTGTATAAATCTCCGGGGAATCCCCTACTTTGCCAGTATGTTGTGTTTGGGTATACCGGATATCATCCAGTATTCTTTTGGCTTTATCCACGGTTCTTCCAACCTGTCTGCGCTGGTTGGAGTTCATTATCTCCAGGTTTCCCCAAAAGCCGTAGCCAGCTGCAATCGATGAATTGACATTGTAACGCTGGGCGAAGTAGGGATGTTGATTGTGAGGGTAGTTGGCATAGGTAAAAAGCTGCAAAGGAATGATCCCGTTGAATTCGTTGGGTATGGTCCGCATGGATTTGGCCCGGTAATGGGTGTAATCATTGTAGCTTGAGGCGCCGTTGTTCATCCAGAACAGCTTTCCTGCGCTCATCATGGCCAAGCCGGGCAAAGCCCTTCGGTTTTCAGTCAAATCAATCTCAATGGTTACATTGGGATTGTATTCCATCAGTTCTACCATAGCCTTTTTGATATATAGAGGCAGTTTATACCCATATCGGGCTATGATTTCCGCTTTGTCTGCATCTTCGTCACCATGTTGAAGTTTTGGCATGTTTGGATAGAAGGTATTGACTGCATCCCATTTAAAAAACC
>CAYNPZ010000304.1:0-1838 GCA_964399175.1 uncultured Bacteroidales bacterium
TCGCTGCCAGATTATTTTTGTTTTTTTATAATAATGTTCGTATATTGTCACACGTGTTGTCCGTCATGGCAAACGTGTTAAGAATAGGGTTAAATGGCCCGGTTTATCGATAAACCGGGCCACAGTATTAACTTCAAACTTATTTATTTTTAAGAAACAGAAATAAGCAATCCTTAAAGAAATCCTTACACAGGCTGTCAGGTTCCGCCAGGCAGGATCGGGCAGGAGAGGACCCTTAAGCTGCGGCCGGGTCCGGGTTCTTTTTTTTATTGGGAAATTATACGGGGAGGTATACCCCGAAAAACGCTCCGGTAGTCATTCAATGGGTAGAGAAACCGGAGCCAGACATTTTTGATGTCTGTACTATATCAATTATCAGGGCATTGCCCTGTTTACCTGCAATAATCAATTAAAAGAGTTTGATTATGCCAATAATTCGAAAATTTCCGGGAAAACCCATAGAGTTAACTATGGCATCCAAGACGATCGTCGGCAGCCTGGCATATTATCGGGCAGAGCTTGTGAAGATACGCCCAAAATGGGATGAAAAATATGTCAGGAATTTAGACAATTGGATTGATGACATTATGAAGAACAAACTGGGTATGGATTTAGACAGAAATTTGCGTCAAACTACCAATCAAATCAGGTCCGTTGAAGGTGCTGTTTTGGATAAACTGTCGATCCTAAGAGACCAGCTAAAGGTTGACTTTAAAGGTGATGAACTCAATGAGCTGCTGAAATCACTTGGTTATACCAAATATTATGACAAAGCCCGGAACAGCGACACCGAATCTTTGATCCTTATGATCAATGCTTTTCGTGATGGAATGACGGAGGAAACAAAAGAAAAGATTGTTTCTGCAGGTTCCTCCGTTTCCCAGATCGATGAGATTATTGACTCCAAAGAGGAGGTCATTGAGTCCAATACGAAACAGGAATATCTGAAGCAATCATCGGGCAGGTTGACGGCAGAAACCACGCAGATACTGAATGATCTTTATGATGAGATCATCGGGATCTGCAAGATTGCTGCCAGTTACTACCGGCACGATCCTGTCAAGAAGCGTGAATTTACTTTTTATAAAGTAATGGCACGCATGCGGGCTCAAATTTCCCCTTCCTCCGAGGAGTCTGAGGATCAAAGTGAATCAGCCCAATAACGGGCTGTTTGTAAAAGATAACCACCCGGTCGAGCGTTCGTTTGCTGCCGGGTGGTTATTTGTTTTTTTCCCTGAGATACCAACCGTTTTTAATTTATTGCTTTCTAACCTGCACGCACAATTACCCGGCTATACTTGATTGATGCCCGTCACTGGATTTCCTTTGGCCAATCCCGCTCCTTATTTGCTCAAGTCTGGTTCTTTCCTGTTCAACATTGGCTTTTCCCTGTCCAACACTGGTACATTTTTGTCCAACCTTGTTTTCTCTTTGCCCAACTCCGGGACATTTTTATTCAACCCTGAAAGAATTTTGCTCAACCCTGAAACATTTTTGCTCAACCCTGAAAGATCTTAGCTCAACCCTGAAAGATTTTTGACAATTCTCAAGCATTTTTATTCAACCCTGAAACATTTTTATCCAACCCTGATTCATATTTGCCTACCACTGGAAGACTTTTGTCTGATATTGAAAGACCTTTACCCAACCTTAGTACATTTTTAATCTTTATTGACAGATTTATGCCTAATATTGGTACATTTTTGTCCGGTATTTGAAGACTTTTACTTAACCCTGATACATTTTTGTTGGATACTGGAAGACCTTTAATTATATTGATACATTTTTGATCTACATTGAAAGACTTTTGCCTAACATTGGAACATCTTTGTCTGATA
>CAYNPZ010000304.1:1938-4404 GCA_964399175.1 uncultured Bacteroidales bacterium
GGTATGGCTATGGAGAAAATGATCAGGGGCAGCGCATCGTAGCTGAAGAGGAGCAGGGTCAGTACGGGAAAGGAGATGCCTGCCATTATGGAACTAAGTGAAACATACCGGGTAAGAAACAGTACCAGAAAGAAAACCCCGGCCATTATGAGTGTCGGAGCGAAACTGATACCCAGAATGACCCCGAACAGGGTAGCCACTCCCTTGCCTCCTCTGAATCCTACATAGATGGGAAATATATGTCCCAGGATCGCCGCTACGCCCAGGATGAGCTGCAAGGTCAGAAAATGCTCCGGGTTGTTGGCAAGGGTTGGATTGAGCGTTGCAAGATTCACAGCCAGAAACCCTTTCAACAGATCGATAACAAATACAATGAGCCCGGGTTTGGTGCCCAGAACACGGAAAGTATTGGTTGCTCCCGCATTTCCGCTCCCGTATTTCCTTACATCCGTATTAAAGAATACCTTTCCAATCCATACCGATGCAGGAATGGATCCGATCAAATAGGCTCCTATGATGACGGGGATGTTAATCAGTTCCAGCATGCTTTTTATTTTTGTTTGTAGATTTCTCCATTGTAATTAAACTTGATAGTTTAACAACAATTGTACAGAATCCCTGCAAAAGTAAAAAGATTTGAGCATTCCCGGAAATATCAGGCAATTTATGCTATTTTCCGGGGCATTGTTGTTTTATGTTTTCCCTGATTTTATTCCCGTAGTTTTCATTAAAGGCCCTGCTGAATTTTTGTGCCAGCTTGTTGGCCTGGCGGTCATATGCCTTTTTATCCGGCCATGTGTTCCTGGGAAAAAGGATTTCGGATGGAATTCCCGGACAATTTTCCGGGATGTCAAGATGAAAGAGCTCGTCATGATGGAATTTCTCTTTCTCGAGGGTACCAGCAAGGGCTGCATCCAACATTTTGCGGGTCAAGGTAATATCAATTCTTTTGCCTTTACCATAGGGTCCACCCGTCCAGCCTGTGTTAATCAGATATACGTTGGTGGAGAACCGGCCGAGCTTTTCACCGAGCATTTCTGCATAAACGTCGGGATTGGCAGGCATGAAAGGCTGGCCGAAAAATCTGGAAAAAGTGGCTTGAGGTTCTGTGATGCCTGTTTCTGTGCCCGGCACTTTGCTGGTATATCCCATCAGAAACCAGAGCATGGCCTGATCCGGGTTTAGCCTGGAGATGGGGGGCAATACCCCGTAAGCATCAGCGGTTAAAAACAGGATGGTTTTGGGATGCCCTGAAACCGATGAATTTTTTATATTCTGAAGATAATCCAGCGGATAGGATGCCCTGGAATTTGGGGTAAGCCTCTTGTCATTGAAGTCGAACTCCCGGTTGGGATATATCATGGCATTTTCCACGATGGTACCGTGTTGGGTGTATTCATCCTCGTGCATGACTGCATCGTAGATTTCCGGTTCCTTCTCCGGATCAATATTGATCATCTTGGCGTAACAGCCATTCTCGAAGTTTGCAATACCCTTGTCGCTCCATCCGTGTTCATCATCGCCCAGTAAGGCCCGGCTGGGATCGGCCGAGAGGGTGGTCTTTCCCGTGCCGGAAAGTCCGAGAAGAAGGGCACAATCACCCTCTGAGCTTTCATTGGCTGAGCAATGAAGGGGTAATATGCCGTTTTGAGGCAGATAATAATTCATTACGGTGAACATGAGCTTTTTGACACTACCCAGATAGGCTGATCCGATGATGATGCCCATGCTTCTTTCAAAATCCATTGCCACAATCATATCAGAGGGGGTTCCGTCTTCCAGTTTCCTCAGTCTCCCGTCATACCGGTTTTTATCCAGTTTATTGTGCGGCAGGGAGATCAGGTAAAAATCTTCGCTGTGAAAAATGCTTTGTTCAATTTCTTCAGGTACAGGGCGGAACATATTTAAGGTGAATAAGGCAGTAAGGGCATGATCTGTAATGGTTTTTACCGGCAGGGCATAGCCTGGATCGGCACCGATCACCCGGTCGGTCACAAAGATTTTTTCCTTTGAATTCAGATATTTCTGTGCATCCTGCAGCACCATGTCAAATGTTTCCTGATCCAGGGGCAGGTTGTTGGGGGAGTCCCAGTCAATGGTTTCCCTGTTTTCAGCCCTCTGAACAATCAATGTATCCCGGGGGCTTCGGCCTGTGGATTCTTTGGAAGTCCAGGTTGCCAGTGCACCCTGCCGGGATACGAATGCTTCTTCGTTTTCCAGCACGTGCTGAATGATTTTTTCTGGCCGGAGTTTGGGAAGTATATGGTCCTTTGAATTCAGCAAAGGATCGATTTTTGATTTAAGAGGATGGGAATTCATGGTATCTTTAGGTCTTTTCGGTTTTAACCCAAAGGTAAGGATTATAAATCAAATAAAAGAGGCTGTCCATGTGTTGTAGGACAGCCTCTCTTATTTATCTCAGACTATTTAAAGGATCTTTTTTATTGGCTTTGCTCCTCCTTAATG
>CAYNPZ010000305.1:0-209 GCA_964399175.1 uncultured Bacteroidales bacterium
CTGATTCTGCTTACGTTCTGTATTCAATAGTTTTAATTTATTATTAACTTTTGAATTTATTTTTATACAAAGAACAATTAATCACGCTTTCCAGATTATAAATTTTAGGGATTTGCACTGTGTAAAGAAACATTTTCAACTTCAATTTTTTATCCATACAAAATTTTGGAAAAAAGCACTCATCAATATTTAGTTTGAAAGGTGCTTAG
>CAYNPZ010000305.1:219-1911 GCA_964399175.1 uncultured Bacteroidales bacterium
ACCAATCTATTTGAAAAGATGTTTAGGGAACCTATATGGATTTTGTTTTCCAATGTTATTTTGAAACAATTGTAATTTGATTATCTGGCAAACCCTTGCTTTTTGCGGTTACCGTAATGGTCCCCTTATTTTTTGTTGATTTTACAATAGCTATACAGCGCCCTAGAAAAGTTGTGCGCTTATTCTGTTGGAAACTTTCCACTGATTTTGGATTGCTGCTTCCTAAAGCGGCAATTTCTCCAGGACCTGAAATCCCGAATTCAACAAGCTTCTGATCAAACGGACGACGTAAACCATTCTTATCAACAACCTTAACCACTATATATGACAAATCCTGGCCATTGGCATGAATACTGTCCCGGTCGGCTGTAAGCTCTAGTTTAGCCGGTTCCCCAACAGTCTGGAGAGAAAACGTATCAATTAATTCTTCTCCGTTATAAGCAGAAGCTTTTAAAGTACCTGGCCGATAAGGAACCTTAAAGGAAGCTGTATATTCATTATTCCTATTGGTTCTTTGGGTACCAATTCTTTTTCCGTTCAGATGCAATGCCACTTTATCACACCTGGAATATACATCTACCTTCATCTCTTTCCCTTCATATCCGGGCCATGTCCAGCAAGCATAAACATCGTCAAATGCCCAAGGTGAGTCTTTTTTATCTTCGAATGTCGGTTCAGGTTTTTTTACAAAAGCTGCTACCTTACTTTCCCCGGTTCCCCAAATAATTTCACGATAATAGGATTGGGGGCGTTTAAAACCGCAAATGTCGATATCTCCACAATATGCCACTGTCCATGGGTAATAATCTACAATATCTTGAAATCCTAACCAACCGATTCCTGCTTCTCCGAGGTAATCAAAGCCCGTCCATACAAAATCACCAATGACATAATGATAATCTTCCATTTTCATCAAATAATCAAACATATTTGAGGGGAATGTTTCTGAACCCAATATCAACCGGTTCGGATATTTGTTAAAATCCTCTTCATATTGATCCACCGCATAATTATATGCGGCAACATCCAACGGTGCAACATAATGTTTCAGAACCGTATCCCGATTTTCATGACTCCATATATTTACCCCATTGGTGACATTACGGGTTGGATCAAACTTTTTAAAGTAACTAACCAGTTTGCGCTGGGCCTTCCACGCGCGGGACCTCATTTTATCCATGATTTCATTGCCTGTACTCCATAAAATAACTGAAGGATGGTTCCGATCTCTCTTCACAAATCGTTTAACTTCCTCTTTATAAGCTTGTTCAAATGTAGTATTGTAATAAGGCTTTTTTGGGCCATTATGAAACCAGCCATCGTATAATTCATCTATTACCAGCATTCCTATGCTGTCTCATGCATTAAGAAATCCTGGAGAAGGGGGATTGTGGGCAGTACGTATTGCATTAAAACCATTTTCTTTCATCAATTGAACCCGTCGTTCTTCGGCACGGTCATAAGCCCTCGATCCCAACGGGCCGTTATCGTGATGCATATTGCCGCCTCTTAATTTAGTAACCTCACCATTTAATAGGAATCCTTTATCAGGATCAAACTCAAGGGACCGAATGCCAAATTTGTTGGTAGTTTTATCTAATATTTTTCCGTTCTGGATTATTGAACTTTTCAGTTTGTACTGGTATGGATTATTAGTTGACCAAAGGTTGGGATCTTCAATTTGAAAATTTT
>CAYNPZ010000305.1:1921-3614 GCA_964399175.1 uncultured Bacteroidales bacterium
ACTGACATTGATATATACATATTAACATAATCCAAGTTGAGGATTTTCAATTTGAAAATGTTGTTGAATTTTCAAACTTTCCTCGGAAGGAATGGTTGTTTCCTTTTCTGTTCTACTTACAACAGATCCTTCTGAATCTATAGCTTCTAGCTTTAATACAAAAGTTTCATCTGTTTTCCTGTCATTCTTAAGCTCTGTTGATACTTCCATTTTGGCTACGGAATTTTTAATGCTTTCGGTTTTGATGAAAGTCCCCCATTGCGTAATATGTACCGGATTAGTAGCTGCTAACCAAACATGTCTATAAATGCCTGATCCTGAATACCAACGAGAGTTACTTCCTTCGTTTTGTACCTGTACTGCCAGCCGATTGGTAGACCCGTCAGTTTTTAAATAGTCTGTCAGATCATAATAAAAACTGGTATAGCCATAAGGATGGTTTCCCAGATGGTGACCATTTATCCAAACGTCAGCATCCATATAAATCCCTTCAAACAAAATAGTAATGGTTTTATTGTTATATTTTTGACCAAGAGAAAATTCTTTGACATACCAGGATGTACCTCCTACGGTAAAACCGACACTTCTTCCATTAATTACAGTGGAATCAAAAGGGCTGTCTGTTCCGGGAATATCTTCGATACTCCAATCGTGAGGAAGATCAACTTCCCGCCACTCAGAAATATCCTGTTCTGTTGCCGGGGCGATATCTCCCCGATGAAATTTCCATCCAAAGTCAAACTTCTTATGAATTCTGGGTTGAGTTTTCGATTCTCTTTCTGAACAAGATTTGATAAATATAACAGAGATGATTAAAATACATTTAAACAGCAACAAATATCTTTTCATAATAATAGATTTAATCGTTCAATTTTATTCAATAAGTACAGTCTAAAAAGATAATCATAAATATTTATCTTTTTAAACTGTACTCAAATCAAACTCTTATAAATTACACGCCTTACAGTCAGCTACTAATTAATATCCTGCATTTTGTTGTAAATTCGACTTGTTAATTTCACTTATAGGAATGGGCATGTAATATAATCTGTCATGAAAATTACGTTCTTGAGTAGTAACAACTTCATAGGTTAACTCACCATTTGGATCCAATTCTCCATTCTCATTTACTTTTTTCCACTGAAGGCCCATTGCATCTTCATTAGCAGTCGAATCTGCAATCATCCATCTGCGAACGTCAAAGAATCTGTGATGCTCAAAGCAAAGCTCAATTCTTCTCTCATGTTGAATATCTTTGAAAAGTGCATTACCGGAAGTATTAATATCAGGCTGATGGGCTCTGTTGCGTATTTTGTTGATATATTGGCGGGCCTGTGGTTCATTACCCATATTATATTGTGCTTCAGCAGCATTTAGATACATTTCCGCCAATCTTAGATATATCCAAGGATTATCTCCTCTATTTGTCCTCCAATTAAGGGATGCATCCAACATTTTCCGTATGTTATATCCTGTATCTGATGAGTTCCAAGGCGTTGGTCCGTCTTTTGAATCCTTGCCTCCTGGTAAATATAATTCAAGTGCTCTTCCATCCCATTCAGATCCCTGGTAAAGAATATCAGCATAAAAACGCATTTCTCGATTCTTATACATTGAATCTACGGAAGATACATACCCTGATCCGGGTTCATCAATCATCTTTCCATTCTTCATTTCAAAAGCATCTGCCAAA
>CAYNPZ010000305.1:3624-4374 GCA_964399175.1 uncultured Bacteroidales bacterium
GCATTCACATACGTCCATCGTAAGCCAATATAACCATGTTCCGGATGGTAAGGTTTGGAAAATATTATTTCAGAAGAATTCTGATCAAGAAAAATTTTGTAATTATACTCTTTAAAATCATCCACCTGGACAAGGGAATATTGAGGCATATCAATCACTGCCTTAGCCGCATCAAATACTTCCTGCCAAGTATTCTTAGTATAATCGTAAAGCGGCCCACTTGGGTCAGTTCCGGGATCATGAAGTTTGCTGTTTGCATAGAGTAATACATTAGATTTTAATGCAATACAAGCTCCTTTGGTTACTCTTCCCCACTCATTCGAGGGTCTTTCCTCCGGGACCAATTTTTTTGCTTCATCCAGCTCTTTAACAATCCAATCAACAATCTCCTCATAGATACCATAAAGTCATCATCCAATTCAAATACCTCGGTAATAAGAGGTACTCCTCCCCAATACTTGATAAGATCATGATAATACCTTGCCCTTAAATATTTTATCTCCCCTTTCAAGACATCCTTCTCAGCTTGATCAGCCTCAACATCCTCTATCCGTTTCAAAAACATATTGCATTTTCGGATGTATTCATATTTTGTTGGCCATATGCTACTCCACGCCGAACCCCATGGGTGCAAACTTTCGGGGCTTAAATTTCCTGTATTCAAAATCCATACTCCCGTATCCCAAGTCTTATATCCATTATCAGTTGCCACATCTGGTACGGCATTGGCCCCACTCCATGTGGTAAAAC
>CAYNPZ010000306.1:0-4372 GCA_964399175.1 uncultured Bacteroidales bacterium
GTGGATAGTATTCAATATTAGAAACACAAAGTACGCACAAAGTGTTTGTCTTAAACCTTAAACTCCTTTCAAGCATCAAACTATTCATCTCGTTTTTCTATATCACCTGGTATACTGTTCGATCCCCGAGACGCAAGCATTGCGTCTCTACTTCTGCACCGCTGGCCATATGATTACTTATCTCGTATTCCCATTCTCCCATCTACCTGCTGTTGCTATCGGTAACACTGGATCCGGGACCCGAGACCGCCTCCGCTTCGCTCCTGCGGGACAAGAACCCGGGACACGCTTTGCTCTTTGCTCTTCGCCCTTTACCCTTTGCCCTATGCTCTCTGCTATCCATTCAGTTGTTCTCCAATCTTCTTTACATGTTCCGGTGTTGTTCCACAACATCCCCCGATGACATTGACTCCGGCTTCCACGAGCTGGGGCACGTAGCCTGCCATCTCCTCCGGTGTTTCGGGAAAGATGGTTTTGCCTTCTTCATAAACCGGCATGCCGGCATTGGCATGTACCACCACCGGTACTTCGGTATTGACGTCCCGGATCTCACCTACCACTTCCACCATCCGCTGTATACCGTTGCCGCAGTTGGTGCCGATAAATGAGGCTCCCGCGTCAAGCAGCGTAGGGAACATCTGTGCCGGGGCAATGCCCATCATGGTTTTGTAATCCCCGTCCACTGTTTTTTCAAAGGTCATGGTGCAGGCGATCTCACAGTTGGTGTTGTCACTGGCTGCCTGAACGGCGAGGCGTGCTTCTTCCAGATCCGACATGGTCTCCACCAGGATGACATCCACGCCGCCTTCCTCAAGGGCTGTTGCCTGTTGTTTAAAGGCTTCGTAAAGATCGTCTTCACTGACTTCTCCGGTAATGAGCATCTTGCCGGTGGGGCCGATGGATCCCATCACGATGACATCTTCTCCGGCGGCCTTTCGGGATAACTCACCGGCCAGCCGGTTGATTTCCGTGGTTCGTTCACCCAGCCCGTACTGCTCGAGCTTAAATCGGCTTCCGCCAAAGCTGTTGGTCTTGATCAGCCGCGATCCTGCCTGAATGAAATCGCGGGCTACCTCTTCCACCAGATCGGGATGGTTGATGTTCCATTCCTCGGGGCATTCTCCGATCTCCAGGCCTTTTCGCTGGAGGTTGGTGCCCCAGGCGCCATCGGAGAGGATCGTGCTTTTGTTGCTTACCAGTTGGGAAAGTTTTTTCATAGTTACTTGTTTTTATGGTATGAACATGTTTCTCATTTCACGTGGGCTGATGTTGTCCCCCATGGCAATGATCTCGGTATTGCCGGTATAATCGGACAACTCTTGTGTGCTGTAGTTTTCAAAGGAACTCTGCAGGGCCAGTGCTGTACCGTCTGTAAGCCTTACATATCCTTTAATCCGGTATGTTTTGGGCATATACTCCTCCAGGAACCGGTCGAGCCGTTCCCGGGATACCGGTCGGCTGGTACGTATGACCACCGAGCGGATATCCGGCCGAACACCCGGTTCTATGGCGGCCAGCTCACGGCTTTGTCTTACAGCTACCGGCTCAGTAGATTGCCCGCTGAGTATCCGGTAAAAGGCTACATCACAATAGGTGGCTGTTACTACTTCGGCATAAGGGTTTAGCTGTTTGATGCGCCTTTGAATTGCATCCGTATCGCCGCCCAGGTCAGTCTTGTTGATGATCACTGTATCGGCAATACGCACCTGATGGGTGATGCGGGTCATCCTGGGCTCCATCTCCAAAAATTTTGATGCATCCACAATACACATGGTATGGGCCAGGTAGATTTTTGTGTTCAATTCATGAGCTTCCAGCAATTCACCAATGGATACCGGATCAGCCAGGCCGGTGGCCTCCAGGAAGATGATGTCGGGGGCTTCCCTTTCGATGAAAGCGCTGAGCGAGTCAATGAAGCCACCCAGCAGGCATACACAAAATACCGAACCTTTATTGATTTCCAGTATCTCAAACGGCTTGCCGGTCCCCTTCAGCTCCGTTCCGTCTACATTGCCCGGAGCAAACTCGTTCTGGATGATGCCAATTTTCTTGTCATCGGCATAACCCTCCAGAATGCGCCTGAGCAAAGTGGTTTTGCCGCTTCCCAGAAAGCCGGTTACCAGATAAAAGGGGATCATACTGCTTCGATTGTTTTGATCCATTCTTTAATGACTTCCACCGAAGGTTTGTTGCCCTGGGTCTTTAAGCGATAATTCACGGTTACCACAGCCGGGGTTTGAGTAACACCGAAAGATGCCACCATGTTGGGATCCGTTACGGTTTTAACCTTTATATCGGAACCCAGCTCGTATTGTGCCTGATCGACCAGGGGCCTTAATTCGTCACACTCCTGTTGGTTGCTGCCCAGCACCAACAGTTCACCCTTGTTGACACTGATCTTCAGTCTCAGCTTTTCATTGATCCGTTGCTGTATGGCTTCAATTAGCTTGTTTTTCGGGGGAATCTGGGAGACAAAGGTGATTTTGCCGTCAATGCAAATGGTGGGGATGTTTTTTACATACAGGGACGACATAAAGTTGACCGATTTTACATCTTTCACCGAATGTTCCCGCCATTCCACGATGCCTTCAAAATGGGGAGCCACCTGTTTCACCGCCTCTACCATGTACCTGCAGGGAGTGCAGGATTCGGAATCGAGGGTGATCACATCCACCACCACCTTGTCGGTGTTTCCATACTCATCCAGGTTAAGCAGTTTTTCCGTATCTTTTTTCTGTTCGAGTGTTCGGATCACTTCCTGCTGGTAAGGATCGCGGACCATGTTGGTGATGGCCTGAAGGTTTTGCGGGGGAGTTTCCATGGGCAGGTCGCAGCCCGGTGCCAGGATGAAGCCCTTATCACCGGCAAGATCCATACACCTGAGTGCCTCCTGCTGGGCGTCTTCTTCGGTGCCCAAAAGCAGCACCACCGTCAGCCGCAGGTTGCCTCCAAAGCTGATGTTGTTTTTCAGTGCCACATCCCGGACATAATCCAGGGGGATGTTCTCATCAATGGAAACATTGTCGGGCCTGCAGCGGCACATCGCCTCGATATTCTGCTGGGCATGGCCGCACACAAAGAAAGAGCTCCATACACCCTGCTCTCTGATATGGTCAAAGGTTTCGGTGGCAGGTGGAGTGACGAATGTTTCAAAGGAGCCGGGATCAATCTGGCTGGTCATGGGATCTACAACAGCGATCACATCTGCACCCGCTTCAATGTAATAATCTGCGGTTTTCTTGACAATCTCCCTGGTGTATGACAACAAACTGTGGATGGTGTCGGGGTCCATCATCATAGTTGTGAAAATCTCGGTGCCCATTAAATGGAGGGCCAGGGTAAACGGACCTGTAACCAGTCCGTAGAGAGCGGTATCGGGATATTTTTGGCGCAACTCCCTCGTCGCTTCCAGGGCAACAGGCAGCCTGCCCTTGTCCGGACCGAATTCCGGCAGGTCATCCACCGTTTTTCCTTCCATCAGGGGATGGGAGATCACCGAAGGCGGGTTGTCATCGGACCACTGCAGGCCGCAACCCAGTATCTCGGCTTCCACCTGAAGATCGAACATGATGGGTATCCCGTCCGGTTCATAGCGGTCAATGGCTGCTGAAATCCCGTTCACCAAATGCTCACGGGAAGTAAGGTATTCCCTTGCATCCACCCCCGTCAGATATCCCCCGTGAACCCCGACAAAGGGAACCCAAGGGGTTCGATCCGGTTTTTCGAGACGGAAGGCTTTATTGATAAGTGATTTACCAGTCATCTGTTATAATATGGTTTTAGTACCTCTTTATTAGAGATAAAGGGAATCCTGAGTAAATTTCAAATAACAAGCACCCCCCCTGCCGGCTGGCAGGCAAATTACAAATAAATTCTAAATTCCAATTACCGAAATTCTAAACCATTCGCAGGATTGGACTGTTCCCTTCAATTCCGGGGTTTTGGTTATTGAAAAATTGAATATTGGAGCTTATTTGTAATTTGGGTTTTGTTATTTGTTATTTTTTATATAGAACTGATCCTGAGAATTTCACGAAATAAGCTGATTCAAGTATTTCACCGCTCCATCCGGATCGGGCGAATAAAAGTCTGCCCCGACCTCGCCGCGAAACTTGTCGGTCACCGGTGCTCCGCCGATGATTACCTTAGTTTCGGGGGCCTGTTCTTTAATCTCCTTGACGGATTTTTCCATACTGGCCATGGTGGTAGTCAGAAGGGCCGACATGCCCACAATGGCGCCGGGATTTTCCCTGACCTTTTCCATGAACTGGTCGGTCTTTACATCCGTACCCAGGTCAATGACGTTCCAGCCGCTGCCCTCCACAATCATGGAGACCAGGTTCTTGCCAATGTCATGCAGGTCGCCGGCAAC
>CAYNPZ010000307.1:0-4369 GCA_964399175.1 uncultured Bacteroidales bacterium
ATCAAAATAAGTTCAATAACATTTATAATTCAAATATACAGGAGCACCAATAGCCAATTGTCATTGGTGGTCATTGATTGTCATTTTTTGTCATTCGTGGACATTATTTATAATTTTCGCTTAATATGACTGTTATATTTAAATATCTAGATTTCAGTCAAACCAATCGCCTCCATCTTCTACCATTTCATTTCGTAGTTCAAGCATCCTGGCTTTCATCTTTTCCACCTTTTGAGGATGCTTACCGGCAATGTCATTCTCCTGTCCGGGATCCTTTTCAAGGTTGTACAATTCAAATTGCCTGGGCTTTAAGGTATCAAGGTATTCCATGTGGTTTTCCCTGAAACCCCAGGGTTTGATCTTATCCAACGCTCCTTCATTGAGGTTTTCATTTTTGGTGATCAGGCTGTCGTAGCCCAGCAATACATAATCACCTTCCCTTAACGTGCAGACGGGATCGTGAAAGTATCGGTAAAAAAACATTGGATGCTTTCGTTTTACTTTTTTGGAATCCCCTGTAAATATAGGCGCCAGGCTAACTCCATCCAGAATGAGGTTTTCTGGTGGCTGAGCACCTGTTAAATCAGCAATAGAGGGCAACACATCGGTAAAATTGCCTGGAACTTCACTGACCCTACCGGCCGGGACTTTACCGGGCCATCTTACTATGAATGGTTCACGAATGCCTCCTTCAAAGAGAAAACATTTCTCTCCGTAAAGCGGATCGTTGGAATGAGGCCATTTCGAACCATTATCGGAAGAAAAGAAAACAATGGTTTCTTCCTCCAGACCTTTCTTTTCAAGGTAATTCATCAAACGGCCTATAGCATTGTCCATATTTTCAATGGCGCCATAATATTTCGGGAAATAAGAATGATGGGCCTTCAGGGAATCAGGTGCCGCCAGTCTTGTATGGGGCTCATTAAACCATACATTGATATAAAATGGTTGCTCAGAAGTTTCTTTACCTTTTAACCACTGAATGGCCTCATCCACTACCAGGTGGCAGGCATATCCCTTCAATTCACCAAGAGCCTTTCCGTTTCTGTAAAAATTGTCCGGATTCCTGTGCGAAGGATTGGCATTGTTGTAAGTGTAGAAACTGTAATCGAAGCCCTGATCATTGGGCAGCGGCTGGTCCATACCCTGTGAAGTCAGGTGCCATTTGCCAAAATGGCCGGTCTGGTAGTTCTCTTTTTTCAACATCTCAGCTATGGTAACCTCTTCAGAACGCAAATGCATTTGTGAATTGCCGGGGATCCAGTTATAGACACCCACTCTGGTAGCATTTCGACCGGTAATTAAAGCTGCCCGGGATGGAGAGGAAACCGGTGCACCGGCATAAAAGTCGGTAAAACGCATGCCTTCTTCAGCCAGCTCGTCAATAGAAGAAGTTTGGGAGGTAGGCGGCTGATCCGAATGCTGTGGATGTGCATTCCTGTAACAGGATACATCATTGTATCCCAGGTCGTCTGCCAGAATAAAAATGACATTGGGCTTTTGCTGTTCGTTTTGCTGCTTGCAGCTTCCGCTTAATAAAACGGACAGTGACAACAGACCAAGTGGAAGAGATTGCTTCATGAGATATACAATTTATAATGGTTGACTAATTGTATTGAATGATATTCAACTTTTTCTTTACACTTTATCTTACCAGGATTTCAGAAAAAACCCAGTCAATGGGTCAAATACCCCATTTTTAGATCGAATTTAGTGTTTTTATGCTTTGGTAGTAGCAAAAAATAACCGATAATAACAGTATTTTTTTTATGATGTATTTTTATTTTGATTTTTCCTGATTTCTGAGCCGATCGCCCACTTCCCTCAGTGTTTTGATATCTTCGGGATGCACCGCTCCATTCGGCAAAGGACCTATATTCAGAAGCAAATTGGCGTCAATTTCTTTCGCATCTTCCAGCATCTGCATGACATCATCCACTGTCCGGTGATTTCCGTCATCTGCTTTGTTATATCCCCAGGCATGAGGTTGTAGCGTATTGCAGATTTCCTTCGGTTTGTCCTTGTTCTTTTCCCATGCTTCTTTTGCCACTTTCACGGCATAATCATCAGCTCCCCGCTCCCGTACCCTGTCAACCAACGAATAACTGCTTCTTTCCGGGGCAATAAAATCTTCCTTGCCACTTGCTCCCTGCTTAAAAGATATCAGGGCATGCGGGCTGTTTTCCCTTACCAGCTGATAGGTTTCATCAATGGGAAAAGCCTCCGCATTCATGTAATAGCCCATGATGGGATCGAACCAGATACCGGCAATGTCCGGATATTGGGTAAGCAATTCCTTTAAATGGTTGTGGGCGTAATCAATGTATTTTTTGAAATCCGCTTCGGTTTCATACTTGTACCGTTCGGGTTTCGTCTTATAATGGGGACGCGCCAACCTGGCGCCTTCCTCATGCGGATAAAAGTAGGGATGCTGCCAATCCGCTGCATAAGAATAATACAAAAACAAACCCAAACCCTTATCCTGGCAAGCTTCGTACAATTCTCCGATCAAATCTCTCCCGCACGGTGTATTCAGGCTGTTATAACCGGTCTGCTCAGTTTCAAACAAACAAAATCCATCGTGGTGCTTAGAGGTGATGGTAATGTATTCCATACCTGCGTCAATGGCAAGATCGGTAATGTAATCCGCATCAAAATTTTCTGCTGTAAATGTCTGGGTCAATTCCTTATATTCTTCTACAGGTATGGTATCATGATACATTACCCATTCGCCCTTACCTAACTGGGCGTATAAACCGTAATGGATAAATAGTCCAAATCCGGCATCCTTAAACCATTCCAGGTTCGTTTGCCGGGGATTCTCAAGATAGGCTTCCTCATATCCTTCCAGATAGGATGGAACCTGATTCTTCTCACAGGCCGATGCAAAAAGCAATACAGCCATTAAAATGACACAATAGAATGATTTCATATCGATTGGTATTTGGTTTTTAAAGTCAGCCCCCCAGGGTGCATCAAAAATTTGCTCCCTTCTGATTCATATAACGTTTCTTTTGGATAAAAATAAGAAATCATTTATAATTCATTACAAAAAATTGGCCTGAAAAAACAGCAACCATTCAAAAAATCGATATATTTGAATCAGATTATCATTAAAAAGAAAGCACATAAGAACCAAGACTTCATTTATAAATCAATCATTTTAAAATCACCAGTCATGAAAAAATTTTCAAACATTTTTATCGCAGTTTTTCTCATTTGTGTCTTAACAAGTATGTCAATTGCCCAGGACGAATCCTACTTCGAAGAGGAAGGATATACCTCCCTTTTTAACGGAGAAGATCTTACAGGGTGGAAAATTCCCGAAGGAGACAACGGCCACTGGAACGTCATAGATGGTGTCATCGACTACGATGCGCGCTCCGAAGCAGAGGGAGAAAAACATCTGTGGTCTGAAAAAGAATATGAAGATTTTAAGCTTCATGTCGAATGGCGTTTCAAGGGCTATGGCGACCAACTGTATAATGTTCCCATTATTCTGCCCAATGGGGATTATCTTAAAGACGAGAACGGAAACGTATACAGGAAAGCCATGCCCAATGCCGACTCAGGCATACTCTTGAAAGGCGCCGGACAGACGAATCTCTGGTGTTGGCCGGCCGGATCGGGAGAATTGTGGTCGGTACGCAATGACAACTCGTTATCTGCCGATGTACGGGCAGGGGCAGTACCCAGGGAAAATGCAGACAAACCAGTTGGAGAATGGAATGCATTTGATATCACCGTGAAAGGAGACCGTATTACCGTCATTAATAACGGTATTATAGTAATCGACAATGCGCTCTTCCCTGGACTTGACACAGAAGGTCCCATCGGATTCCAGCATCACGGCGGAGTGGACGAAGAAACAGGTAAACTGAGAGGTGCTTCCAGCCTGGTGCAGTTTCGAAATATCTGGATCAAGGAATTATAGAGGGAGGCGGGTTTATTCTGTCCCCTTCAGATCACTTTTTCGAGGCAGAAATTCCGCTGCTGGAAGCATTTGGCGAAGAAGCCCGGAACTGCAAATATGAGTAAATCTTATAATCCTATTAATAAAACATTGAACATATAACCAAACCTATAATTATAAAAATATGATAGGCTTTAACACAAAATTTATCCAAAAGCAAAAAGATTCCCACAATTACCTTAGTCAATTAATAAGCAGAAAGTGGATTATGGCTGCCGGTTTTCTAACCCTGCCTCCTTTGGCACAGACGGCTCAATCCCAAACATCCCATTCTCCTGCTCCCAAAGAAGGCAAGGAACACCCCAACATCCTGTGGGTTTATCTGGAAGATACCAACCCCTGGATGAGCTGTTACGGGGATGATGTGGTGAACACGCCCAACATCGATGAGTTGGC
>CAYNPZ010000308.1:0-4344 GCA_964399175.1 uncultured Bacteroidales bacterium
ATTGTTATGAAATCCTGAACCAACCCTTCGGTAAATAACGGCCAGGTGGCGCTGCTGCCTGGCTTTTTTATTGCCTAACCCGAATTATTCAAGAATAATTCTGACGCTATTGAAAAACCTAACTTTTTGCTTCAATATTTTTCGCGAAAAGTTGGTTTTTCTAACGCGGGGTTTCCTGCCCGCCGAAGCTTGCAGGCGGGCCTGGATCCTTCCCGCAACCCCTCCCACATTCATAAACGAATCCCGCTTACCAGTGGGATTCGTTTATGAATGATCCAGGTTAAATTCCTTGAAGTTTAGCCTATCAATTTCTAAATTTATGATTTTTAAGTCAAATTAAGATTGTGTCAACTAATCCCCTTACTATGAAGGAAAGCTCCAATTATCTCAATACTTTGTCGGTTCCGCCCGAGGGAAATTTTTCGTTGCAGCATGTCGATCCCTCGGATACACAGGATCTGGATGACAAGCAGGAAGCCCAAAAGAAGCTGGAAAAGATCCGTGAAGAGCTGACCGAACTGCAGGAAATACTATATGCCCAGGGGAAATATGCTATTCTGATCCTTTTTCAGGCTATGGACACCGGGGGAAAGGACGGCACCATCCGCCATGTTTTTGGCCCGTTAAATCCACAGGGGGTGAGGGTGGTTAACTTTAAGGCACCCTATGGAACTGAGCTGGAACATGATTATCTGTGGCGGATTCACAAAGAGATACCACGCAAGGGAATGATCGGGATTTTCAATCGCTCGCATTACGAGGATGTGCTCATTGCCCGCGTGCACAACCTGGTGCCGGATGAAGAAATTGAAAAACGATACCCCCAGATCAATGCTTTTGAGAAATATCTGACAGAAAATAATGTGTTGATCATAAAATTCCTGTTGCACATCAGCAAAAAAGAACAAAAAGGCCGTCTGGAAAAGCGGCTTCAAAAACCCGATAAGCAGTGGAAATTCGATAAGAGTGACCTTGAGGAGCGAAAACACTGGAATAATTACATGCAGGCTTTTGATAAGGCTTTGAATGAATGCAGCACACAGCATGCCCCCTGGTATGTAATACCGGCCAACCGGAAATGGGCCAGGGATCTTATGGTGGGAAGCATCACGCTGGAGCGTATGAAATTGCTGGATTTAAACTATCCCGAACCTCCTTCGGGTCTGGACAACATCATTATCCCCGATTAAAAAACCAAACCATTATGGCAAAAGACAAACCAAACGCAGAGACACAACCCAAAAAATTCGGAACTTTCGGCGGGGTTTTTACCCCAAGCGTATTAACCATTCTGGGGGTGATCCTGTTCCTCCGCTATGACGTGGTAGTAGGCAATGCGGGTCTGTGGGGTGCATTGATGATTCTCGTTCTTGCCAAATTATTCACATTCATCACCACCTTATCCTTGTCCTCCATATCAACCAACATGCAGGTCAAAGGCGGAGGTTCCTATTACCTGATAAGCCGAAGCATCGGGGTGGAATTTGGCGGGGTTATTGCCATATTTTTCTATATCGCCCTAGCATTGTCCGTTGCCATGTACGTGGTGGGTTTCACCGAAGCACTGTTGTTAGCCTTCCCTGACCTGAATCACTCCTTCACAATGGTAGCCACCTTAACCAATATTGTAGTTTTTATATTTGTATACATCGGGGCAGGCTGGACAATACGGGTTCAGTATGTCATTCTGGCCCTGCTGCTTCTTTCCATCGGTTCTTATGTTTTAGGGGCATGGCAGCAGGCTTCCCCGGAACTGCTCAGCAGAAACCTCCAGCCGGACTGGACAGCAGGCCATTCTTTCTTTACAATATTTGCCCTGTTCTTCCCTGCTGTAACCGGTATCATGGCAGGAGTGAACATGTCCGGAGATCTAAAAAGCCCCAGCCGGTCGATTCCGCAAGGCACCTTTCTGGCCATCGGCTTCACTCTTTTGATATATGCAGGCATCGCCATTTTGATGGCTGCCAGCAGCCCCCGTGAGAACCTGTTTGGTGATGTGATGGTGATGCATGAGAAAGCCTGGTATGGTCCGCTAATCTATGTAGGCGTGATTGCTTCCACTTTGTCTTCGGCACTGGGCAGTATGATGGGAGCACCCCGAATTCTTCAGGCTTTTGCAAAGGACAATGTTTTCAAACGGCTCAGGTATTTTGCCCGGGGGGAGTGGAAGCTCCAATGAACCCCGCAGGGCCATATTAATTACATTTGTTCTGGCACAAGCAGGCGTTATGGCAGGTGACCTGGATACAATAGCCCCCATCATCACCATGTTTTTCCTCTTAACCTATGGCACCATCAACCTGGCCAGCTTTTACGAAGGCATATCCGGAAATCCCAGTTTCAGGCCTACATTCAAATATAACCACTGGTCGGTTTCACTGCTTGGTGCCTTTGGAAGCCTGTGCATCATGTTCCTGATAACCTGGGTGTGGGCATTGGTTGCCATTGTGCTGGCCGGCGGACTGTTTTTCCTCATCACACGAGCCGAGCTGATCGTGCAGTGGGGTGATGTGCACAGTGGCATTGCCTATCAGCAGGCACGAAAAGCTCTGCTGCGTCTTGAAAGGGAAAGCTACCATCCCAAAAACTGGCGTCCGTCTATCCTCACCCTTAGCGGCATTGCCGGAAGCCGGATGCATCTGGTACGCTATGCCAGCCTGTTATCAGCAGGCCGTGGCATTGTCTCGCTTGCACAGGTAATAACCGGTGACCTGGAAAATCTGAATTCCCGGCGTATGGAAGCCGAGAAACTGATGCGCAATTTCATCCGCGAAAAAAAATTGCCGGCTTTTCCCGTAGTAATTGTTGATGAAAGCTTTTCTGAAGAACTTAAGGCACTTTTACAGACGCATGGGATCGGAGGCATAAGGCCCAACACATTACTTCTTGGCTGGAGCAACGACCCGGAAAAAAACAGGACGTTTTCCACCATTCTCAGCCTGGCCAAAAAGATGGAATACAGTTGCCTTATCTTACAAAGCCAGCACAAAGAAGAAACCTGGAATCCACCGTCAGGGGCCATCAACATCTGGTGGACCGATGCAAACAATGGTCCGATGATGCTGCTCCTGGGTTATCTTTTAAAAAGCAACCGGGCCTGGCGTGACTGCCCGTTAAGGGTACTCCGGCCGGTAGCACCCAAAGCCGATGTGGAAAATGTGAAACGTGAAATGGAAGAGATGTTAACAAAAGGACGAATAGAGGCTGAGACGGTCATATTACCCACGGAAGATCCGCTGGATGCCGTGCGGAGCGCCATGATTCCCTCTGCGGTGCTTTTTGCGGGTTTTGAACCGGCTGATGAAGACCCGGGCGGTGTTTTGTTGACGTTCATGAAAGAGATCATCGACCTGCCGGGGGATGTAATTATGACCTATAATGCCGGCGATGTATCGCTGGAGGCCTGAAAATACTATATCATCTTCTTAATCTCCCGCCAGCCTTCATCAGAAAGTCTGCCTCCCTCCACCTCAAGTATCTTGGAAGCAAGGAAAGCTCCTATTTTTGCACAATGCGTCAAGTGGTAATTTTTCATCAGCCCGTATAAAAAGCCTGCTGCATACAAATCTCCTGCACCATTTACTTCCATAACATTGGCGGGGGAAGAAGGGATGGGATAAAACTCATTTCCACGCTGGATCAGCGAGCCCTTATCTCCTTTTTTTATAATCACCACTTCACAGTCTTTGGCGAGGCTTTTTATGGCCCGTTCGGGTTCATTGTTGGTATAGGAAAAGGCTTCCAGATCGTTGGCAAAAAGGATATCCACCGTACTCTTGATGAATCTTTTCAGAAACTCCCTGTGCCCTTGTGCAATATGACTGCTGGCCAGATCAAAGACCACCTTCATGTATTGTATATCGTCAAAATCGGCCAGGGCCTGAACAAAATCCTCGTTGGGAACCATATAACCATCAATCAGCAGATGGCTGTAATTGGCAAGGTATTTATCCGAAAGGTCATCCGGGGTAAGATCATCATTAACTCCGGTGTAGCCGATTCTGGTAATCGTACTATCGGGCGTTTTCATATGCAGCACCTTTCCGGTATCTCCTTCCTTCCTGATCAGATCGGTATAAACGCCTGCACCGGTCATATCTTCTTCAAACATCTTCCCATGTTCGTCGTTTCCAATGGCCCCAATGAAAGCCGTTTTATGATCCAGATTAGCCAATGCATGAATGGTATTGGCCGTGGAACCTCCCGGAATAAAGCGGGCATCAGTAAGGGATAATTCCTCGTAGAACCGATCAAATACCTCTTTATTGACATGCTCCTGTGATCCTTTTGCAAAGGAATACTTTTTCAGCAAGCTTTCATCGGGAAGCTCGGCCATAATATCAA
>CAYNPZ010000309.1:0-3072 GCA_964399175.1 uncultured Bacteroidales bacterium
CCTGCCTGCTGCAGGCAGGCTTTCAGGATTATGATGAATTATCTGGAAAAACATAAATTTATTGATCAAACTCTACAAAGCACCATTCTCTGAAAGAGAATCAGAGATCAGCCCGGGGCATCGCCCCGGGAATAGAATAATGCAAGGCATTATATTAAAGCCCTGAAGGGGCGTAAGAAGTTTCAAATAATTATAAAAACATGACAAAAGCCTCCTGTGGTAAAATAAAAAACAAATTAACATACATCATCTCCTCTTACTTGATGGTTGTTGTTTTTCTGTTGATTTTTCCCGCCTGCGAGGAGATTGGATTAATCCCATCCATAGAAAGCAACTGGAAAGAAACTCCGGACCGGTATTGGGTTGGCCCGGACTATTGGGCCAACGGCCTCCGGGACTGGAGGATCCACAACGGAAGGCTGGAATGCATCAATGGCCAAAAACCTTTGCGCACAGTACATCTGCTTACCGGAGTCCTCCAATCCAATGAAGGGAACTTTAAAATGAGCGTAAATACAGGTCCGCCCAATGATTCTGCAAAAACAGGTGACTCATGGGCCGGATTTTTACTCGGAGCAGGCTCCCCGGAAGATGACTACCGGCTGCGTGCCCTGATCCATCAGGCTCATGGAAATAACGGCGGCCTCATTGCCGCCATCAACGGCAAGGGTAAAATCATCTTTCTGGATAACGAAAATCAAAGAAAAGACATGCCGGCAACAAGATATCCCAAATTTCCCCGGAAAGGATACGGCGGCGGCATAATCAACTTACAACTGGAGGCTGAATACCGGGAGAAGGGGTACCGGATCGTAATGGAGGCCTTTGATGTGATATCCGGCAGAAAAATTGATTCGGCAGCCATCCGGCACATCCCTGCCGGCCGTTTGTCAGGCAATGTAGCACTGGCAGCCAACATGTCAACGAATAAAAAGGAAAAATCCTTCTGGTTTAACAGTTGGCAAACAAAAGGGTCCAAGCTTTCCCTGAACGAACAGCATCAACTGGGTCCGGTTATTGGTGCCCAGTACACAATAAGCAGGGGAACCCTGAATCTAACAGCCCAGCTTGCACCGGTTTCAGAAGAACACGCAGGTCCGGTAAGGCTCGAAGTGGCTCCCAGAGGCACCAACGAATGGAAAGCGGCCGGTAAATCGGAAATTGTCATTCCCGGATGGGCAGCACCCTTCCGGATTGAAAACTGGGATAAAAGCCGTGCCTACGATTACAGAATAATTTACTCCTTAAAGGAACAATCGGATCCCTCCTATTTTAAAGGAACCATCCGGAAAGAACCTCTGGAAAAATCCGGTTTCACAGTAGCCGCCTTCACAGGCAACGCCAACACTCACGGCTCGTTCGGCAACAACTTTGATTTTTCTTCTGACCACATCTGGTTTCCCCATACCGATATTGTAAACCGTGCCGGTCAGCACAATCCCGATTTACTGGCTTATACAGGTGATCAGGTTTACAAAGGACAACCCACAGCACCGGATACAAGCGGAGGATTTTCTTCTTATCTTGACTACCTTTACAAATGGTACCTTTTCCTTTGGGCCCACCGCGAATTAACACGGAACATCCCGTCAGTAATCATTCCCGATGATCATGATGTGTACCAAAACAAGCTTTGGGGTGCCGGAGGTAAAAAAGCAGAGCCTTTGCCGGAGGATGAACGTTATCCTCCACAATACAGGGATGGCTATGAGAACTTTTACCGGCAGGACCGGGGCGGATATGTCATGCCGCCGGATTTTGTAAATATGGTACAGCGCACACAAACCTCCCATTTGCCCGAACCATATGATTCCACACCGGTTAAGCAAGGTATCGAGGTTTACTATACCGACATCACCTATGGCGGTATGAGCTTTGCCGTGCTGGAGGACCGTAAATTCAAATCCTCCCCTTCGGTAGAATTGCCAGATGCCAGTGTGATCAATGGTTTTTTACAGATTGATGACATCACCCCTGAAGAATTGAGGGCTCCGGGTGCTTCACTATATGGCAACCGGCAGCTGAGTTTCCTGCGCCATTGGGCCGGTGAATGGAAAAATGCCGACATGAAGGCCACCATCAGCCAAACCATTCCGGCCTGTGTATCTACCTATCCAGATACGCTCACCAACCTTGCAGGACCACCCAAACTGCAACCTCCTGCCAGGGGTGAAATACCGGAAAATGATGAAAAGGCAAAAGACATGGACTCCAATGGCTGGCCCCTTTACCGCAGGGATGAGGCCCTCAGGGAGATCCGGAAAGGTTTTGCCCTGATGATTGGCGGAGACCGGCACCTGGCCAGCCTGGTGCATCACGGTATCAACAACTGGGGAGATGCAGGCTATTCTTACTGTGTACCCTCCATTGCCAATACATGGTCCAGGAGGTGGTTTCCGGCAGATTCAGGAAGGAACCATCAGCCCGGGCTGCCACCTTATACCGGTCAGTATTATGACGGTTTTGGCAATCCCATAACAGTATGGGCCGTGGCCAACCCCTATCAATCGGACAGAGAACCGGCCATGCTCCATAATCATGCTCCGGGTTACGGGATCATCCGGTTCCATAAAAACAAGCAGCAGATCACGCTTGAATGCTGGCCGAGATATGCCCGGCCAGGCAGTGACCGTCAATATCCCGGATGGCCGAAAACCATGGATATGGAAGAAAACTATGGCAGAGTAGCTGATTTTATGCTGCCCTCCGTCCTTACCATGGGCCTTGATAAAAAGCCTGTATACAAAATACTGGAAGAACCTGAAAACAACCTCATTCATGCACGCCGGGCCAAGGATTCCATCTTTCAACCCAAAGTCTTTAATGAAGGGGCCTATACTGTCATTGTAGGCGTACCGGAATACAACAAGATGGATACCCTAAGGAATGTAAAACCGATCGAAACCAAAAAGCAGATCATCATCGATTTCCGGGAATGATGGCCACGAATCAATTGGAATAGTCGCCATCAACTTATGTCATCCCTGACGGGATTCCGCCGCGTTGGGTGTTCGAAATACCCGGGTTTACACCCGGGCCTACAAAGATATCAGGCCTAACGGCCTTGAGGTT
>CAYNPZ010000309.1:3082-4339 GCA_964399175.1 uncultured Bacteroidales bacterium
TATAAAAAAACATCAACAAACAGGGGTTCGGCAGTCATCTGCATACCCATAAAAATTTATTTTCTTCTGTTTCTTTAATCAATTACCCTCCAAATGAAATCAGAAGAGATGCCGATCAATTCTGAAATTCATGCAACAAATTTTAGATTTTCTGACGAATTAATTCAAACAATTCTTAGAGAAGCTGGGGAGTTATGAATTCCTCATTAAAAAATCATATTGATTGGATAACCTTGAAGATCTTCGTTCAGTAAGCAGAGATGTAAGATATTGTGGTAAGGAAAGAAAAACAACCTATTAGAATTTCCCAAAAAGCTCCTATATAATAAAATGGACTGACAGCTTCAAGTAATATATGCCACGAATGCACGGATGAATATCTTATTCGTGCATTCGTGGCAAATATTTCAGCTTACTTCTCCTTCTCCTTCTTCCTCCGCTTCTTCGTCTCCCGTCCGGAAGGCTATGGTTTCATTATATTTATCAATCACCTCGTTCAGGTGCTTGATGAGTTCCGTGTAAGTATCCGGACCTGAAAGCTCCACATGTGCTTCTATCCGATTAAGAAGATTGAAATAATCTACTACAGCTGCCTTACGCATTTCTACTGCACTCTCTTCCGGACCTTCGGACTTTTTCTTGGCACGGGCAAGGTACACCTCATGAAACAGCCTGTTTGAAGTTTTTATCTCTTCAACCAGGGGTCGCAGTTCCAGGGTATTAACAGCTACGGCCAGTTCGGCATCCGATTCCAGTTCATCTACCAAATTACTCAGGTTCGTGGTTTCAGCCTGGTAACTTAATTTTTCGATCGAATCTCCATACCTGTCAAGTAACTTTTCGATCTTTTCTGCCGCGTTCATTTTGGCTTCATCAAAATGGTAACCATACGCTCTTGTCATCATGCTGAGACAGAGAAAAGCATTGTCGCGTCGATCGTCCAACGTGGCAACTTCTTTAGTAAGATCGCTTCCCCTTTTCTTGAATACTGCATCAAGGGTGTTAACACTTTCTTCCAGAGACTTAAGCCTGGGGTTGAGTTTTTCAGGATCATTGTTCTTGCAGATGTTGATCACATCTTTCAGATACTGGATGAATTCACTCACCCGTAGTTTGTGGTAATTAATTCTCTTAATCATAATAAAAAACTTTTTTAGTTAAAAAATAAATATGGTGTAAGATAATTATGCTCGCGGGCATTTAATCTTTGACAACCGAAAGATACGGAAATATTCCATTGCTGTCAAATTTTTTTTG
>CAYNPZ010000310.1:0-4285 GCA_964399175.1 uncultured Bacteroidales bacterium
AGGGCGATGCCGTCCAGTATGATTTTGCTGACCAGTGTCTTTTGCTTATTAAAAATCAGGGAGAGTTTTTCCTTCATAACTGCATCGTTTTTATGAGAGGCTTCAGAAAACATCAGCATCGTAATGCCCTTATTACGGGTCAGGTAATCAATTGTAAAACATACAAAACGATTAAGGCGTTCATGAGGATCGCCTGTAGCATTTGCTATTTGCTGCAAATTGCCAATCAAATCCTCATGCACATCCGTTATGATGGAAAGAATAATATCCTGCTTGGTTTGAAAATGCCGGAAAATAGCGCCTTCACTCATGCCAGTCCATTTGGACAGATTGCGTGTGGACAGACTTTTTAATCCATTGGTATAGATAATATCCAATACTGCCTTCTTGATTTGATGCTGCCTTATAGCTGTATTCTGTTTCTCCATGGTTGCAAGTAAGTAATTGCTTGCAAAATTATATAAGTTTGATCATCTGGCAAAATTTTTCCATCATATTTTTAATTTTCTCATCAAAATCACCCGTACTGCAGGTAATAGAATTAAGTAGCTCATAACTTTCCAACGTTAAGTGTGTCAAATTTCATGGTTTTCATAGCTGACTTTATAAACAGACACTAACTATTCACTTTTTCCAACAGTTTTTTGTCCAGCCAGATTAGGTAGACTTTGCCATACTTACCATTCTCCAATCCGTTGATAAGGCTTTCAGGCAGATCTTTTTTGATCGTCTTGCTGCACGAAGCTGCTGCCAAGGCAATGGTAGCCACCGTATCCGTGTCGCCACCCCAGGCAATGCAGCTTTTAAGAATTTCAGACAAAGAATTGTTTCTCATGAAAGAAGTTATGGCTGCCCGTACGGTCATCCATCCTTTCGAGCCAATGTGACCCTCCCAGGGTTCATTCCACCTTCCGGGCACATGCTGGCAGAGGAAATCAGGGAGATCTTCTTTTTTCCCAGGTTATATAAAAGTAATGCACCATCAGGGAAGTGGCTACAGCAGTATGGATACCATCAGCGGTGTTGTGTGTCAGTTTTGCCTGTATGGCGCTGCGATCAATAACCTGCTTAATTTCTGGGTATATACCAACGGGACCTGCGCGCATGGCTGCCCCGCTTTTATCGCTGTAGGGTTTTATGTTTTCGAGGAAATCTTGGGCGGAGCGGGTTTTTTTCAGAAAAGCATAAAAACCGCCGGCATAACCCTTCCGGACATCCCGGTGAAAAACCTCAACAAATTTGGCTGCAATGGTTTCCGGTGTCCAGGAACTTTCTTCCACGATCAATTCGGCAATGGCAAGACTCATTTGTGTGTCATCGGTATAAGTTCCCGGGGTTTGTTTGTGGCGGGGATGCTCAATGTAACCCCGCAGGTTATTGTTTTCCCGGATGAATTCTCTGCTTTTCACATACTCAAATCCTGCCCCGTAAGCATCTCCGATAGCCAGCTCAAGCAACATGATGAGTGATTTTTCGGGTTCTTTTTAACCCAAATTGAGCGATTTTTTTAATTTAAAATCGCTCAATCGCCTGAGAAATTTACAATTTCTATGGCGACCGGCAGCTGCCGGTTAAGTAAAGCGCTTTTTCACTTTCCCGACATTTCATGTACGGGACAGGCTATTCAAACCGCTTAACTTAGGTTTAATATTCCTTCCACCGGAATCCTTCCGGGTTCATCAACGACATATTTTCACCGGACTGGGTCAATACCAGCAGCCCGTGTTTGGCAGCAAGTTCATAGCTGTCGGGAGGAACGCTCATGCCGGCTACTGCTCCAATAAGCCTTTTACTGGCATATTCATAAAAAAGCGGTTTGAAATTGACAAGTTTGCGATTGACAAAATCACTTACATCATCGGGATGCACCTTGTATTTTTGTAAAAATAACAAATTCTCAGACTCTTTTGAAAAAACTCAAATGAGAAGGAAAATATTTTACAAAAAATTAACGTATTCTTACGTCAATTCAAACATTTTGACGTATATTTGCGTCAAAATTAACAGCAGATATTATGGTACTGGCAAAAAATGAATTGTTTGATCAACAGGAGCAGCAGTGCGCAGGTCTATTTAAGGCCCTGGCGCATCCGGCACGTATTCAGATCCTTAAATACCTGGCTGAGACAAAATCCTGTATATCCGGAGATATCAGCAAAGAGCTTCCCCTGGGAAGAACCACGGTGAATCAGCACCTGCAAGAGCTCAAAAGGGCGGGTTTGATCCAGGGCTATATATCAGGCAGGAAAACGAACTATTGTCTTGACCCGGCGGGGGTGGAGGCTCTGAAAGAAGTAACGAACCGGTTGCTGAGTGAAATTGATATTGATGAGAATATGGCGTGTGAGTGAAGAAGTTAATTGAGTTAATTAAGTTGAATAAGTTTAGTAAGTTAATTGAGTAAGTTGACTCAGTCACTCAATAAACTAATAAAACAAGAAACATGAAAATCCTTATCCTATGCACCGGCAATTCTGCCCGCAGCCAGATGGCGCAGGGCTTTCTTCAGTCGTTCGACCCCAACCTGGAAGTGCGTTCGGCAGGCACGGAACCGGCTTCACAGGTGAATCCCAAAGCTGTGGAAGCCATGAAAGAGGGCGGTATCGACATCAGCGATCATACGCCCACCCTGGTGGATCATTACCTGGATGATCAGTGGGACTACGTGATAACCGTTTGCGACCACGCCAACGAGACCTGCCCGGCCTTTTTGGGCCAGGTCAGGCACCGGCTTCATATGGGGTTTGAAGACCCGGCAGCAGCCACCGGAACGGATGAGAAAATTCTCAATAAATTCAGGGAAGTGCGCAACCAGATTGAGCAGGAATTTAAACAACTCTATGAACAAAGGATAAAACAAAGTGATCATTGATTTAAAGAAAGACTAATAAAAGAATAGTTATGAAAATCAGGAAAAAAAATATCAAAGAGACCGTAAGGCAAAAATACGATAAGATAGCCTCCCAGAGTCAACAGCTACAATCCTCCTGCTGTGGAGGAACCGACTGTTGTGGAGAGGCAGATTACGCTGTTTTCAACGATGATTACACAGAGGTGCAGGGTTACAATGAAGATGCAGACCTGGGTTTAGGCTGTGGTATTCCAACCGAACATGCCAACCTTCAAACAGGGGATACGGTGCTCGACCTGGGATCGGGCGCCGGCAACGATTGTTTTGTAGCCCGCTCATCTGTGGGTGAGGAAGGATTTGTCTATGGAATAGATTTCTCAAAAGAAATGCTTAAGAAAGCCCGCAGCAATGCTGCAAAACTTGGGTACAGCAATATGAAATTTATCAGGGGCGATATCGAAGCCATGCCTTTTGAATCCAATAAGATGGATAAGGTACTGAGCAATTGCGTGCTGAATCTTGTGCCGGATAAAAGAAAAGCTTTTAGTGAAATTTTTCGGGTATTGAAACCAGGAGGAAGCTTTTGTATTTCAGATGTGGTGACAGTTGGTAATCTACCAGAGTCCCTTCTGAAAAGCGCCGAGATGTATGCGGGTTGTGTAGCTGGTGCAATATCCAAAGACGACTATATCCGGATAATTGAAAATTTGGGTTTTAAGGATATACACATTCATAAAGAAAAAGAAATTCTCCTGCCGGATGAAATACTTGCGGGTTATTTGAACAACGAAGAAGTGAAGAACTTTAAAGAATCGCAAACCGGTATTTACAGTATAACCGTAACAGCAAAAAAGGAGGTAAAATGACGGAACAAAAGAAACGCATCGGAATTTTTGAAAAATATCTCACCCTGTGGGTAGCGTTAGGAATAGCTGCAGGGATTGCCCTCGGGCATTTTGGAGGGCAGGGCATAGAAGTATTAAGCAATATGGAAGTTTTCAGGGTGAATATACCCGTCGCCATATTGATCTGGCTGATGATATATCCCATGATGCTGCAGGTTGATTTTTCAAGCATCAAAAATATCAAAAAACGACCCAAGGGGATCGTCCTTACCCTAATCGTGAACTGGCTGATCAAACCCTTTACCATGGCCTTTTTCGCCTGGATATTCTTCTCAAAGATCTACGCGGCTGTTATCAGCCCGGATATGGCGGGTGAATACATTGCCGGGGCCATCCTGCTAGGCGCAGCCCCCTGCACGGCTATGGTCTTTGTGTGGAGCTACCTCACCGATGGCGATCCCAATTATACCCTGGTGCAGGTTTCCCTGAACGACCTGATTATCCTGGTGGCCTATATACCCATTGTGGGGATCCTTCTGGGCATTACCAACGTTACCATACCTTATGGAACCCTTTTATCGAGCATTCT
>CAYNPZ010000311.1:0-4280 GCA_964399175.1 uncultured Bacteroidales bacterium
CGCAACGTGTGATGGGGGTTTTGGATCCGGTAAAGGTTGTTATTACCAATTATCCCGAAGATCAGGAAGAGGAGCTTGATGCAGTTAACAATCCGGAAGATGAAAGCATGGGCACCAGAAAAGTACCTTTCTCCAGGGAGATTTACATCGAGCGCAATGATTTCATGGAAGATCCGCCGAAAAAGTTCTTCCGTCTTGCTCCTGGAAGGGAGGTAAGGTTGCGTTATGCTTACTTTATTACCTGTGAGGGGATTGTTAAGGATGAGTTTGGCAACATCACCGAGATTCGTTGTACATACGATCCTGAATCCAGGGGCGGACAATCCCCTGATGGACGAAAGGTGAAAGGAACCTTGCACTGGGTTTCTGTCAGACATGCCATACAGGTGGAAGTACGCCAGTACGACCGCCTGTTTATGGTGGAAGATCCCGATAAAGTTGATGAAGAAGGGAAGGATTTCCGGTCGAACCTCAATCCGGATTCCCTCCATGTTCTGGAAAATTGTATGGTAGAACCCTTTATAAAGGATGCCCGGCCTGAAGATAAACTCCAGTTCGAACGCAAAGGCTATTTCTGCGTCGACAGATATTGCGATACCAGTGAAAAATTGATCTTTAACCGTACCGTTACCCTGAAGGATACCTGGGCTAAGATTGCAAAGCAGCAGAATCAGCAACCCAAAAAACAGAAAAACAAACAGAAGGATAAATAAAATCTGATCTTGGAGGGACGTACGGCCTACTTCCCTACAATTACGGGGAAATAATGCGAGCCAGTGTTACCATTTATCCACCCAGGTCCATATTATCATTAGTCCCTGTACTTAAATCGCCGGTAATAAAGCCTGGAGGAAATGGATTCATTTTCAGCTCTTCATCAGAAATTCATGAACATTTTCCAACGTAACTACTTGGGACAATTGAGGATGGTATGCGTTGACAAAACTTTTCGGAATTTTAACTTTTGATTTCGGGTTATATTTGAATTCAAATGCATATATCCTTTCATTTTTTTCTTCAACCAAATCAATTTCCCCACCATCGTATGTTCTCCAAAAGAATACATTTACTAACGGATTATGGATTGAATTGTATTTTATTCTTTCGCTCATGCAAAAATTTTCCCATAAAGCACCTTTGTCCTGTCTGTTTGTAAGAGGTGAAAAGTTGCTTATCGCGGCATTTCTTATACCATTATCGTAAAAATAGTATTTCCTGCTTTTTTTTATTTCATTTCGCAGGTTTTTGTTAAATGATGATAGTCCGAATACCACAAATGATTTTTCAAGAAGGTCAATATATTTTTCAACAGTTTTCATTGAAGTACCAATCATATTGGCAATTTCATTGTATGACACTTGCGAACCGATTTGCCAGGAAAGGGCTTTGACCAGCTTTCTTAAAATACTATGATTTCTGATCTGTTCCAGTTCAAATATGTCCTTATACAAATAATCGGAGGCTAAGTTGCTAAGCATTAATTCCTTTTCTGTGATTGGTTTGTCTATTATACCAGGATAAGATCCGTATATCAGGAGTTCTTCCATATTTTCCATGCACCACAACCATGATTTGTTTTCAGCAATTTCATTATATGATAACTGAAATATCCTGAATTTGATGTTCCTTCCGGTTAAGGGTTCAGAAATCTTACCGGCAAGATCAAAACTACTTGAACCTGTTGCAATGATCTTATGATTAAATTCCGGAGAATCATATATTAGTTTCAGGATTTTGCCTATATTTTGTATTGTTTGGGCCTCATCAAGGGCAATTACTTTCTTGTTCCGGAATAATAGACGATATTGGCTGAGATCCATATTTTCCAATATATCTTTTATATCGGGCCTTTCGCAATTGAGGATCAATGCATCTTGATCACCAGAGAACATTTTGTTTAACAGAGTAGTTTTACCCGTTTGGCGAGCACCATAGATGATGATGATTTCGTTACTGCTTAAATATTTCTTGATTAGAAGTTCTATATCTCTAGAATACATGATAATATTTTATTTGTTGAAAAGTTAAACCAAAATTTTTAAATATGATTCAAAAATTAAGCCAAAATTTTTAAATATGATTTATTTATTCTGAACTAACCCGAATTATTCAATATAATTCATTATTGAAAAAGATTTAACAAAACCTGGTTTTATACCATTTAATGAAATTAAAGCCTCTGAATTGACTGCTGAGTTAAAGCGATTGACAAATATTATGAATAAAAAGAATATTGTATTAGATTTTTATATTCATTTCGATGCTTATTATGGGGGTACTCCTGGAAAAATGACTTTTAAGGGCAAAGGTAACTTTTGGCTCAGACCCAGTGAATATGGGGGATGGAGCATTTATCACATGAATATGCCGGGGATTGATGTATAATCTACTGATAATCTATTCTTTATTTATTATTTCTGACCCTGTCCCAATAAAATTCTCTCGCCATTTTTAGCCAGATGATAAGCTGGCTTTAGGATTAAAAGATAGGGTACTTTTCAAACATCCGGTGAATATCACTCACCGGATGTTTTGAATTTGATATTTGAAAAATTGGGATTTGTTTGAAATTTGGTGCTTCAAAAATATAACACCTCTTATTTTGGATCACCTCTTGCAGACAATTTATGGTCTATTCCAATGCTTCCACCGCCTTCTCTATCCTCCTGATTGATTCTTCTCTGCCGAGCATTTCTACGATCTTAGCCACATCGGGTCCCATTCCTGTCCCGACCAAAGATATACGCAACGGGAGCATGACCTGGCCCATGCCCACTTCCTTCTCCTCGGTGAGTTGCTTTACTATCTTCTTAATGGCATCGGCTTCAAAATTTTCGAGGTTCTTTAATCTTTCCTTCAGTTTGTTGAGCAGGTCGGGTGTGTGCTCTTTCCATTTCTTTTTGACCATTTTCCGGTCGTATTCCTGAGGGGGCCGGAAGAAGAAAAATGCCTGATCCCATATCTCATGGATAAGGTACACCCTTTCTTTTACCAGGCTACATACCTCTCTTACATATTCATGCGATGCGGTGTAGCCTTTTTCCTTTAATACGGGCATAAATAATTCGGCCAGTTCGTCATCCGATTTTTTCATTAAATACTGGTGGTTGAACCATCTGGCTTTGTCGGGGTCGAACTTGGAGCCGGCCTTGCCTACCTTTTCGAGTTCAAAGGATTCGATCAGCTCATCCAGGGTATATAGCTCACGGTCGGTCCCCGGATTCCAGCCCAGGAAAGCCAGTATGTTGATGAATGCCTCAGGGAGATAGCCCGATTCCTTATAGCCTTTAAATCCTTCACTGGTTTCGGGATCTTTCCATTGGAGCGGGAAGACGGGAAAACCATGTTTCTTTCCGTCTCGCTTGCTGAGCTTTCCCTTACCGCTGGGATTCAAAATTAACGGCAGATGAGCAAAAAAGGGCATATCATCTTTCCAGCCCAGTGCTTCATAAAGCATAAAGTGGAGGGGGAGTGAAGGAAGCCATTCTTCGCCCCGGATCACGTGGCTGATTTTCATTTCATGATCATCTACTACGTTGGCCAGATGGTAAGTTGGCATGCCATCGGATTTGAAGAGTATTTTATCGTCGAGCTGGTTGGTATTTACTTCCACTTCGCCCCGAATCAGGTCATTAACTACAATGTGTTGCTCTTCAGGCATTCTGAAACGGATCACATAAGGCTCCCCCTTATCGATTAAAGATTTTACCTCGTCTTCTGAAAGGGTGAGCGAGTTTCGCATTTCTACACGGGTGATGGCATTATACTGCTGAATGTCACTTTTTTGCTGTTTGAGCCGCTCCCTCATGGCATCCAGTTCTTCAGAAGTATCAAACGCATAGTAAGCAGTTCCCTCCTCTACCATCTTTTCTGCATATTGCTGATAAATCAGTCTGCGCTCCGATTGCCTGTAAGGTCCGTAATCACCCCCCTGATCAACACCTTCGTCATAACTGAGGCCACACCATTTCAATGCATCGATGATGTATTTTTCGGCTCCCTCTACACAACGCGTTCGGTCGGTATCCTCAATCCTGAGAACGAATGTTCCATGATATTTTCTGGCATAAAGATAATTGTAAAGCGCTGTCCTTACTCCTCCCATATGAAGCGGACCTGTAGGGCTGGGTGCAAATCGTACCCTGATATCTGGATGAGTCATATTGTTTCATTTATGATTTAGTATGCAAATATAGACATTCGGAAAGAAGAAACTAAAGATGATGATTATTTGTAATTTGATGGGTAATATGATCTATCTTATCAAGAAATTGAACGAC
>CAYNPZ010000312.1:0-4246 GCA_964399175.1 uncultured Bacteroidales bacterium
TTTGGGACCAATGAACCGGCATAAATGATAACATCGGCCTGCCGAACAGCTTTTTGCCCTTTAATGGTGATGAGCTCAGGATCACCAGGACCGGCACCTATGAATGAAACTTTTGACATATCGTTAATTTTTCGGGTTGGTCTTCTTTGCCTTTTGAAGAATTATGGTTGAAAAATAGGGAACCTTTTCCTGTAGAACTTCCGGTGAATAAAAAACTTTCTGATCTGCTTTTCCCGCATTTGTTATCATAACAAAATGGTACCCCGGATTCCGGCTGAGGAAATAATACAATCCGGAGCTATAGGAGGAAGGTTTCATGAATACCACGGTATCCATCGATTCTATCAATTCAGGTGTATTCTCATCGAAAGAAGTAATCACGGCAAGTTTGTCATTACCCTTGCACAAGGGAAGAGACAACTGGCTGCTGATAGCAGCAAAGGAGTAAATCCCGGGAATGGTTTCTACCTCATGCTCCGGTGCAAGATAGTCAAGTAAGTAATTGTAAGTACTATATAGCAAAGGATCGCCGAGGGTCAGAAAAGCTGTTACCTTTCCCGAATCAAGATTTTCACGGATATGTTCCGCATTTTTCTCCCGCGATTTTACTCTTGTTTCAACATCCGGGGACATGGAAAATTCCATTTCTTCTATGATGGCATTACCGTTGAGGTATTTGTCCACAATGTGAAGGGCGGTGCTAGCCTTTTCCTTTGACTTGGGCAAATAAATCACATCAGCCATTTCAAGGGCCTTAACTGCTTTTATGGTCACAAGATCAGGATCACCTGGTCCGAGGCCAATGCCATAAAGTTTGCCCTGGGTTTGTTTGATCTCTTTTTCATCCATGGACATGTTTCTTTTTAGCTGTTAGAATGAATATAGGATTAGCGGCCAGCAGCATACCTGCATTCTTTTCGCTCTCTGCTTTGTTAACGGACACCTGAATGAGCTCCACTTCAAAGGAGTGATCTCTAAAATAATGATAAGCCTGATACATGGTATCGATCAGGATAGCGGTGGCCACCACAATGCTTCCTTCAGGAGCCTTCTGGCCTATCAGTTCCAGGATCTTCCCAAGGTTGCCGCCGGAACCTCCGATAAAGTATTTGCTGATATTTTCAAGGTCTTTCATGCCTGCCGGCGCCAAGGCTTGTAAAAGTTTTACATTGGCAAGATGATGCTTTAGGATATTTTTGCGGATCAGATCCACAGCATCATCTTTCCGCTCAATGGCAATAACATTGCCTTGAGTTAACTGCAAGGCAGCCTCTATGGCAACAGAACCCGTCCCCGCCCCTATATCCATTAGAGAATCATTGCTTTTTAGTTCCAGTTTCTCCAGCACAATGGCACGTATCTCTTCTTTGGTCATGGGAACATCGCCCTTTATAAAAGCCGTATCTTTCATGATATTTCCTGATTTTCAATGATCACAGAACAGAGTGAAAAATCCTGATTAAGCGAAAGCGCTTCACTGGCCCGCATGGTTAGAATCTGTTCATCGTTATAGGAAAGGTTGCAACCTATATGCATGATCAGATGTCCGTAGCCATGGTCCGTCAAATGCCGGGCAATGGCTTTGTAGTTATTTTTCCTGTCGGTCAACAGAAACACAGAACTGTAGACATCCAGCTTGCTGATGTAATCCTTGTCTTTTCCATGAACCGAGGCGAAAAAAGCATTTTCATAGCCCAGCCCCAGTCTGGCATAGAAATACTGAAACGAGCTGATGCCTGGTGTCAGGGTAATACGCTTATCTGGAAACGTGGCTAGAAGAAACCGCCGCAGCGAATAAAAACCCGTATCGCCTGAAACGAGGATAACAATATGTTTACCGGCATGCCTTTCAATGTCGGATTTCAGATTGGCTGTTCTGCCGTCGAAAACACAGGTTGCTTTATCCCAATCAGAGAATATGGCAAGTTGTCTTTTACCTCCCATCAGGACTTCAGCCTTGTCAACCTGTTTGAAAACCGCATTCGGTATAAGGTCGGGATTGCCTGGTCCTATACCGCAAACGGAAATATGGGTTTCGTCATTGGTCATTCATTACCTCCTTAAATAAGTTTAGGGCGTTTTCTGTTGCCGCCAGCAAACCAGCTTCATGAGAAAACAATACTATTTCAATATGGAGTTCATCATAAACATGTTGTTCGGCCCGGTATTTTATCAGCCCAACCAGATGGCTCCAGAAACCTTTATTATCAACATACCTAACAGCTTCTTCCGTGGTGTTGGCGTTCATGATTGCTTCAAAACCATTCGGATCCCGAGAGTGCTTAAAATAGTGGGCTGCAAAAATTTCATTGCGGGCATCGGCTGTTCTGCTGTGAGTTTGGAATACACCACCTGCCAGTTTTGTCAGTTTTCCGATATGACCCACCAAAACCAGGTCAGTGAACTCATAGAGAACGGCTTGTTCCAGCATGTAGCCTATGTAATTGCTTGTAAGCACAATTCTCTCTTTGTCGTATTTCAGCTTTTCAGACGAAAAGGTCTTACCATAGTTACCTGGTGCAAGAATGGTTTTTTTCCAGCCCCAGGCCGCCTGTTGCTTCAGTTTGATCACCAGCGACTCTTTCAGGGCATCTTCTGACATGGGTTTCACAATACCCGTGGTGCCCAGTACCGAAATGCCTCCTTCAATACCCAGGCGGGGATTAAAAGTTTTACGGGCCAGTTCCACCCCCTCCGGAATACTGATGGTTATTTCCATCCCCGTCCCGGCAGCAACAACTTCGCGCACCGATTCATGAATCATCTTCAAAGGGGTAGGATTGATGGCAGGTTTGCCCACCTCTGCCTCCAAGCCGGGTTTGGTCACCACCCCAATGCCTTCACCAGCTTTAATCTGTATTTCATCACCCTCTGCAAATGAAGCCTGGGCGATTACTTTCACCCCATCCGTAATATCCGGATCATCGCCGGCATCCTTGATGGTTGAACAGGAAGCCGAATCAGGGTTCACCCTGGAGTCTTCCAGCTCAAGCACAACTTCACTACCTCCGGGTAACTGAACAGAGACATGAGATACCAGCCTTTGCTCCATCAACATATAAGCAGATGCCTTGGCCACGGCACATGCGCAGGTTCCGGTAGTATATCCCTCACGCAATCCGGTATGAAGTTTTTGCTTTCTGTTCATCTTATTTGTTTTTTACCAGGTTGTAAAGCATGGCATTGATGATGGCAACTCCTACGGTGCTGCCCCCTTTTCTGCCCCGTGTGATGATGTAGGGTATGCCGGTTTGCTTAAGCCGCTCTTTGGACTCTGCAGCACCCACAAACCCAACAGGCACACCAATCACCAGATCAGGTTTGAGACGGCCTTCATCCACCAGTTCGCAAATGCGATTCAGGGCTGTAGGGGCATTGCCGATGATGAATACCTTAAAATCCCTGTCTTCTGACGCTTCATCAATGCTGCATATGGATCGCGTGGTACCTTGATCCCGGGCTTTTTGAATAACATTTTCATCATGGACATAGCAATGGATTTCACAATCCAGCTCATGCAGGGAAGGCTTACTTGTTCCGGCTATAATCATCGATGTATCAGCATAAATCTTACAGGAACTCAATAAAGCCTTTTTCCCATTTGTCAGAGCATCCGGATGGGCTTCCACTAGATGTGCATATTCAAAATCAGCCGTGGTATGGACAATCCTTTTGATAACAGGCTCCAACTCCCCGGTTATCTTAAGGTGCGACAATTCCCGGCTGATGATCTGCATGCTTTTCTCCTCAATCCCCCTCGGGTCTATATTCATGTATTCGCTTGTTTCCATAGTTTTACAATTTGTTCCAGAAAATGAAAGCTTGAATAAAAATGTACGTGGGCATAGCCTGCCAGACAATTGTTAAGCTTTAGCCCGCATTGCCATTCCTTTTGTTTTTCAGGTTTTTCAAGTTTATATTCGAAGGTATAGTTTGGCTTTTTAGCGGAAGAAGTGATCTGAGATCGATGAAACTCATGGCATTTTGTCTGAACACCGTTATAGTTAACGGTAGCATACCCAAACCGTTGCAGGCGCTTTGTCATTTGTATTGAGGCATTATATACACCGGCCATGGGATAACTGAAACCATCGATATCGATGATATTTTGCGAAAGATACATCAATCCTCCGCACTCGGCATAAACTGGCATGCCTTCCAGAACAGCGGATTTAATTTCCCTTAGCAGTTTTTTGTTGGCCGAAAGCTCTCCGGCAAAAACCTCCGGATATCCCCCTCCCAGATA
>CAYNPZ010000313.1:0-2107 GCA_964399175.1 uncultured Bacteroidales bacterium
TCAGATCCCATGCTTCCGTGGTGATGGTGGCACCGGTGCGGAGCATGTTCAGCCACCCCCGGTCGGTCTCATTGGTGATCAGTTGAAGGGCATATTCGGGTGCTCCCAGCTCATAAATGGCCTGAAGCAGATAATAGGCCCCGTAAGGGCTGCAGGCCATGCCTTTATCCTTCACAAGCTCCAGTATGGTGTTGTAATGTTCCTCCGGGGCCAGTCCAAAGGCTACGGGAAACATGTTGGCATGAAGCGATGCATGATCGGATTCTATCCCATCTGTATAAACGCCTCTTTCCTTATCAAGAAAAGCTTGATTAAATGATTGCCTCACCTTTTCAGCCCGGTTATTAAAGAAGGACACCTCTTCTTCCTTACTCAAAACCCGGGCTATGCGTTCCATCAGGACAAGATTCCGGTAATGAAAGGCATTGACCACCGTATTGTAGTCGGAAAATACAAATCGGTCGGTTTCTCCCGCTATACGTTTACTCCCGAAGCTGGCTTCTTCGGCCTCCTCATCGGCGGGAACGCCCTGGGGCCAATCCACAATATCGCGGAAGTTATCTCCTTCAAAGTGAATGGAATTCAATAGCTCCTCATCCACTTTTCCTGTTCGTGTGCTGATCAGGCCGTCTTCCCGGGCCAGTGGGAGCAGCGTTTTTGCTTTCAGGTCTTCATAATACCTGGAAAGATTTTCTGCATTACCCGTCTGCTGGTAATCGTGCCAGGCCATCAGCGGCATGTGAAGATGCCATTCCGTGGGCCAGGCGGGATTAAAAATTAAAAATTCGTATGAATACCTTCCGATGGCATATTCCCGGTCAACACAATAATGACTCACCTGCTGAATAAAAGCATCCGCTTCGTAAGGCATCCGTTCTCTCACGCCATCAAGATAAATGCCTAAAAAAGGAGTCGCTTTCAGAGTATATTTGCAAAGGTTCCATATGCTATCCAATTGAGCATTGGAAGAAGAAAATCGAGCCTGTGAGTCATCAAACTTATAAAACAGAGTTTTTCGCCTGATGTCCTCGGTTTGCAATTCACCCTCGTAATTTTCAATCTCCACAAAACGGAAGCTAGTCACCTCCGGCATGTGGGAAGCCAGCACCTGGCTGTTGGGATAATGGGAATAGGCTCTGGGAAGCTTCAACTGATATTCCGTTTTACCGGATGTAACACCCAGCTTTTGCTTTTTGTAAACAATAGATCCGCCTGGCTTGCGGTCTACCTCTTGTTTGGCAGGATCTTTCCTTTCGCCCAGATGAATAACGAGGGAATCTGCGGTGGCCTGAGCAGGGTCCAGATTCAATTGCAAAGTGCCGAATGCAGCCCTTTCAAATGTAACAAATTGGTGGCCTTCCTGGTTTTCAGTAACAGATACAGGTGCAATACCGTGGTATCGGATGGCATGTCGGTCTTCAAACACCCATGAGGAATCCGGCTGCCTGAGCCAGCGGCTTTCTCCGGGCCAGCCTTTTTCTTCTTCGGCTTTATCCACATAAAATTTCCGGGGTTTGCTGTATTTGCTTTCATTGCCCTGGTGGTCCCAAACCTTTACCTTCCACCAGTAATAATTCCCGTATTCAAGAGGATTGCCCTTATAGTGGACATTAACCGACTTTTGCGAAGATACCTTCCCGGAATTCCAGAGATCTGCATTATTCAGAACGATTTTCTGAGAATCGGAGGCTACCAGCACCTGGTAGGCCGATTGCATGGTGCTGTCTTCTCTGCTTTGTACGATCCAGCTAAACCCAGGTTGCTTAGCGGTAATGGCGGCATCTTCCGGCTGAGTCAGCAATTCCACCATCAGGCCCGAGGGGGGTGGTAGCTGGTCATTAGTGGGCCCGCAGGCATATACTGAAAACAATATGGCCGGTATGGCTAAAAAAGCATAGAAGAATTTGATTGGTGCAGGAGAAGTAGTGGATTTCATAGTAAAATTTTGAATTTGGTGTTTATATCATATAAATATCTATTCCTCAAAATAACCGTTATCAGAAAAAAAAGCAGCTGCCTCCATCAGCATGGCTCCGCTCAGTTGCGTAGTCAGATCGATTTCATTTTCAGGAGATGTTGCCCAATGGGTTCCAAACAAAACAGCAGG
>CAYNPZ010000313.1:2207-4239 GCA_964399175.1 uncultured Bacteroidales bacterium
GGCGTTCCATTCCATGTCATCAATATAAATGTTATAAAAATCGCCTCCGTTTTTCTGTTTCACCCCATCATACCATTGATTCATATAATGAACCAGTGAATCTTCTTCTGTACGTTGATAAGCATCCAAAAGCACATCCAACGCATGAGCCTGCGGCCAATAGTGAAATTCTGTATTGCCTGTATTGGTGTAATTGAAATAATGTTGTTGAAAATTCCAGTAATTGGCAATCAGGGAATGGATACTCCTGTTAGCGACATTCTTCCAGTTGATTGATCTATCATTCTCTGCCGGATTATTCTCACTATTGCCCTCACAAAATGAAAACAGAAGAATAAAAATAGCTGCAACTGTATATTTCATAAAACTCCCCCTATACTATTATCAAAGATGAACATTAATCAATTCAATACCCTTGTCCATTCCCTTATTGCGGGAATATTTCTTTTCAACGGGATCATTCCAGTGTTCATGGACGCCCAGGGAATCCGCCATGGCTAAGCCATCGCCATCCGGTTGGTAGGTTAAGTTTTCAGGCCAGTTGCCGGAATGAGCTGCCTGATGTAAATAGTCATCGGTGCCTGGCTTATAAATATATTTTATGTCATGTTCAGACCTGGAGAACTCGGTTCTTAAAAAATCGAATGCTACAGACTCCACAGCTACCGGGTCCATCGAAACAAACAGGGAAGAGCTCCAATGATTGTCAAAAGGAGGCATGTGGAATTTGACGGGATATCCGTTCCAGTCGGCACCGGACCATAGGGCGTCCAGTATGTAGATCAGGTTTTTACCTCCGGTATGATTATTGCCCATTAAATCAACCAGCACCCTGTAGATTCCGTATGACTGTTTTTCCTTGCGGTTTCTGGTTAGGCCGGGATGAAGGTGCTGAGATGATCTTGTTGTCAGGCTGCCAAAATGATTTTTTGCAAAAAGAGTAATACCAGACAGCCCATGCCCTTTCATTGCCGGCAGATTGATCAGATATTCCGCATCCTGCATAATATTGTAAAGCTTATCACTTCCGGCTTTAGGCATGACTTTCTTATGGTCCGAATAAAAAATCAGAGGACCATCGGATGGAGTCAGCTGATATTTGCCTTTTCCACCTATGTTGGAAATATAGTTGATATGGGGGAATTCGGTATGGTATTTTTCTAATTCATCCTTAAAAATCTTACGTTGAGGATCACCCACGTAAATTGCTTCCTGGGGTACTTTCGCTTTATAAACCAATTGGCGTAATACGGATAAAACCAACTGCGGAGAAGTTTCGCTGCACAATGTACCTTCCTTATCACTTCGGACTCCGTCCTTTTGTTCACTCATGCTTCCCGAAGTTCTGTTCAGCTTGATCAGGATTTTTTCTCCTTTCTGATAACCCCCATTGCCTTTTCCACGCTTCATATTATGATTGCGGAATATGGCATTCCAGGCCTCAGCTGAATTTTTTCTGCCACTAATGCTTAAGAGACCCTTTAATAGCATCTGATCTACTTTCTCCTGGCTGGTATTTTTATCCATGAACCAGGCATCATCATTCTGATCATGTATACCGTTTCCACTAGTAGTATTGGTGCATTCCGGATTGGTAGCCTCCGGATCCCAGGTCCAAACGACACGCCCGGGGAATATACCCTGCCCTACACCAATGGGTTGATTTTGAGGATACATCTCTTGTGGCGCATCCGGGATATTGCTATATGCCGGCTTCTCCACTGCACTTGATTCAGAACCATACTGATTGTTTTGTTTATCGAACAAGGACAAAAAATAGGGCCCCAAAACTGGCATGTAAAGAAAAGCTTTTACTGCGTTCCGTCTGCTTAAGGATTTTTCATTATCTTGAGAAAATGGCCTGGATGGGCGCTCTTTTTTTCTTCGGTGCTTAGTCTTTCTCAGTAAATTTTTCCTTAACTCCATTATAAATGTCTTCATATCATGGGTTTTCAAAACCTTTGAAATATTAGTGGTCCTGGATTAAACAACGCTGTCCAAATCAAAGATAAAAATTATCGCACTCCGTGCC
>CAYNPZ010000314.1:0-2108 GCA_964399175.1 uncultured Bacteroidales bacterium
GAGGCAGCGGCAGAAATAAGACAAATCTAACTCCCGGTAGAAAGACAGAGAACAGAAACATGGAACAACAGGCAGAAACTCCGGCACACGATCTGATCACCGATGACAAGCGGGTGCTCTGGTATGAAGGCAAAGTAACGGGGTACAGAAGTGAACCGGGCTTCACAGATTTTGCAAAAGGCATACAGGTCCAATACGGGTTTATGGAACAAAAAAATTCGGACGACTGGGAACGGGTCGGCAGTGTCCAGTATAGCAATACATTCAGTGTCACCAAACCCGATCCCAAAGGCAGCAGGGATCCAATACCCAATATCAATAACATGCCCAAGAATCATTGGCAGAACATAAAACATCTGAACCAGGCTCCAACCAGGGCAGTTTTTAGGAAACTGGTAGAGGATATCAATTTTGAGAAAAATTTTGACAGCTATGAAGCATTCACAAAATCGCAGGCTTATGAAAATGCCAGACAGGCGCATCCAACCATCGATGGTTTTTTCCAGAACGCTTTTGATGAAGGACTGATACGAAAGCCATAATTACTATGTAATATTATATTATAAACAACTAAAAACCTTAAAGTACATATTATCATGAAAACCTTGGGAACATTTGCGTCATTTTTGCTTATACTGGGTCTCTTCGCTCTTTTTCTCTGGGGAGCCTACATGGGAGTGAAATACATCATCGCCCGGCTGTCCTTCCTCGATCCAACAACATCAATAATTCTGATCATAATTTCAACAGTGGCCCTTCTGTGTTGTTTGATCATTGCGAGGACTATAAAAGACAATTTCGGGAAAAGAAATGTTGCCTTCCAGCAGGAAAAGGCAGCGATGTACGGTAAATTCGTTGATGTATGGCTTCACTCCAACAAAACAGGAAATGAAAAGGAGAAACTACCTGCTGAACTGGAAAAACTCAACAAGATGATCGTTTTGTGGGGAAATTCGCAGGTGATCAGGCAATATAAGCAACTTTTGCAAATGACCGGTGAAGAAAAGCAAGATAAAGCAAGCATCCTCAATCAAACAGAGAAAGTATTGCTTGAGATGCGTAAACAAGCCGGAGAAAAGAATCACAACATCAAAAGGAAAGATTTGACGGGCATCATTCTCCAGAATTTCAGGATTCAATAACCCAAAATCCATCAATCATGAAAGCAATCAGAATCAGAAGAAGAAAAAAGCTGGACACTGCCAGGGACGGGCAGCAATCCTTTATCAAGAAAAAGGCCGACGAAGCCGAATTTGAAGAAACCTCACGCCGGGGCAGTTTCTTCAAAGGCAAATCCAATACGGAAGTACAGGAGAAGCTAAAGATCAGTCAACCCGGGGATAAATCGGAAGTTCAGGCCGACGAGATGGCCAACCAGGTGGTTAGCCGGCAAGATAGCGAGGAAGAGGAAGTGGAGGCTAAACTTCATAAACAGGAAGAAGAGGAGGAAGAAGCCCAACCGAAAAGACAAGATAAGCTCTCCAGGCAGGAAGAAGAAGAAGAAGAGGCGCAGCCCAAAAGGCAGGAATCCCTTTCCAGACAGGAAGAGGAGGAAGAAGTTCAGGAAAAGCTGAACAAACAAGAGGAAGAAGAGGATATGCAGGCCAAACTGCACAAGCAGGAAAAAGAGGAAGAGGAAGTTCAGACCAAATCCACTATATTCCGGAAAGAAAATAATGAAACTACCCGGTCGTTTGATAACCGGCTGGAAGCAGCAAAACAAGGCGGTTCGCCCCTTCCTGAAACCCTGCGCAAGGAGATGGAAAAGCAGTTTTTCACCGGTCTATCACATGTGCGCGTGCATACCGACGAACAGGCGATCAAACTGTGCAATGAAATCAATGCCCAGGCCTTTACCAAAGGGAATCACATTTTTTTCAACAAGGGCAAATACAGGCCGGAAACTGCAGCCGGCAAACAACTGCTTGCCCATGAGCTCACCCATGTCGTTCAGCAGAAATAAAAAATGAATGAGTAGTGAGTGTTGAGTTTTGAGTAGTGAGTTTTGAGTAGTGAGCAAATTGCCTCAGAAATCAGACAAAAAGCCCTAGCTAGAGCTAACTCGAGATACGAGATACGAGACACGGGAAACGGGACATGAGGCTTAC
>CAYNPZ010000314.1:2118-3420 GCA_964399175.1 uncultured Bacteroidales bacterium
CAAATTAATAGTGAATGTTGAGTTTTGAGTAGTGAGCAATTTAGTAAAGTGAAGGAACGAAAGGCGAAAGAGTGATAAAACGATAAGGGGATGAGGCGATGAGATGAGAAAGAAGAAGAAAGGACTGTAACGGGTGCAGCGAATACTCCCTTTGGAAAGGGGCGAGCGAGGGAGTGGAGGGGCAGGAAATACATAGAGAGTTATAAGTCGGTAAGAAGCCGGAAATCAGAAATCAGAAAAAAACCTGTCAAGAGCCAACTCGAGACACGGGACGCGGGACACAAGACATAAAGCTAATTGCAGAATAATAATAATAATAGAAAAGATCTAAAAGAAGAAAGCAACAAAATGATGAACCAGAACGGACAGCATTTTCTGGAATGGGAACTTGACTGGCTGGCGAAAGTTGTAACCACCAGGCTTGAAAACCATTTCAAAATAAAACAGGAAAAGCAGGAAGTGGATGCTGTTCCTCCACCCGGCATCGAACAGGTCCGTTGCAGCTACGCCCAATTTGCCAGGTCAAACAACCTGAATTTTGAGGAGCGGGTGATTCTGATCCTTGCCCTTGTCCCGTATATAAAGCCAAACTTCCTGGATGATGTTATATCTGGGGTCCTGAAAAATCCCGGTGAATTTCCACAAATTGGGGGAGTCAGGGGCAAAGCATTCAGGGGAATTCTACCCACCGTAGAAACGGCCCTTTTCATACTTGCCGGCGATGATTTGAACAAAAGGTTCCATGTACAGTCTTATTTCAACCAGGACCACCTGTTCTTCACGAAACAGATCATCCATCTGGAGGATGGTTTTGACAGCGAACCTTCTATGAGCAACAGGATCGTGCTCGACGATGAATACGTGGAACTATTCACAGTAGGCGAAGTTTCAAAACCCAAATTGAGCACCTCTTTTCCTGCGCAACTGATCACCACTGAGATGGAATGGGACGACCTGGTGCTGAATTCCGCCACCCTGGATCAGATCAATGAAATTGAGATATGGATCAAATACAACAATACACTGATGAATGAATGGGGAATGAAAAAGAAGATCAAACCGGGTTATCGCTGTCTTTTTCACGGACCTCCCGAAACGGGTAAAACCCTTACTGCTTGCCTTCTGGGAAAATACACCGGCCGGGATGTCTTCAGGGTCGATCTGTCTACGGTTGTTTCAAAATTCATCGGTGAAACAGAAAAGAACCTTTCCGTACTTTTCGACAAAGCCGAAAGCAAGGACTGGATCCTCTTTTTCGATGAAGCCGATGCCCTTTTCGGTAAAAGAACGAACATCAGGGAC
>CAYNPZ010000314.1:3430-4224 GCA_964399175.1 uncultured Bacteroidales bacterium
TTACGCGCCGGTTTCAGTCGCTGGTGCACTTTCCCATGCCAAAATCCGATGAGCGGCTAACCCTGTGGAAACAATCCCTGCCCGCAAATATCAACCTGGCCGGGGACATTAACCTGGAAGAAATTGCCCGCCAATACGAGTTATCCGGGGCCAACATCATTAACATCGTTCAATATGTATCTCTTCAAGCATTGTCAAAGGGGCATGACCACATCGATCACCAATTGCTGCAGGAAGGAATTAAAAAAGAATACATCAAGGAGGGGAAGGTGATTTGATCCGTTCATTCGGTGTCATTCGATAGCTATTCATTGTCATTAAATTGTTTGACGGGAGTTTGACGTTTGATTGTTTGAGGTTAGAAAGGCTGCAGTTAATAGATATATATAATAGTCATCCGTCAAAAGCCGGACAAGTTTTATTGTCATTAAGTCATTAAGTGGTCATTTTTTGTATTCGCAGAAAAGCCCTGGCCTTCGTTTCATTCCGGCCGTAACGGTAGGGAAGAGCCGCCTGCCCCGCTGGCTGAAGCGGGGGAATCTATACCTTGGAAAGAAGGTGTTTGAACGTTTGATTGTTTGACAGGAGTTTAATTGGATGATTGGATGATTAGATGACAGGAGGAGATTTTGAGGGATTGTAATGGAGCGCAACGGCGAAACACAGAAAGGGTTAAAATGATTCATCATCATCATTCGCCTGTCCGAAAGCGTCGTGCATGCTTGCGACATGGTTTCGGAACTTTCCGAAATCATCAGCGAGCTTGCGGGACGACTTCGGAACTTTCCGAAATC
>CAYNPZ010000315.1:0-4194 GCA_964399175.1 uncultured Bacteroidales bacterium
GCTATATCTTATTTCCTTAAATTTGATTCTGCAATATAGTAAGCTGCCAATTGCTCCCGCAGAATGCGGGACCAACTATATTAAAGCCCATCCATCGCCTGGTCCAGGTCTTCGATCACCTCATCCACCTTTTCAATTCCTGTTGAAAGCCTTATCAGCGATTCGCCGATGCCTTCCCTTTCAAGTTCTTCCTGGCTCAGGCTTTTATGCGAGGCAAGCACCGGAGATGAGACAATCGTATCCACCCCTCCCAAACTTATTGCCGGTCGTATAAGCTTCAGGTTTTTCTGAAACTGGATGATCCTTGAATCTTTCAGTTCGAAAGAAAGCATGCCACCAAAGCCCTTCATCTGGCGTTTGGCCGTTTCATGGCCGGGATGGGATTCCAGACCGGGATAATTTACCTTCTCCACAAGTTGATGATTCTCCAGGAATTCAGCCAGTTGGTGAGCATTTTCGTTTTGTCTTTCGACCCGTAGATGTAACGTTTTCAGGCTTCTTTCCAGCAGGTAACAAATTCTTGCATCCAGGTTTCCGCCTAAATTACGTGCTGTTTCTCTTATTTTTTCAATCCTCTCCCGGGTGCTGATCACCGCACCGGCGGTTATATCATGATGGCCCCCAAGGTATTTTGTGGCGCTGTGGATCACAATATCCATCCACCAGTCTATGGGATTCTGGTTGATCGGTGAAGCGAAGGTATTGTCAATAATGGAAAGGATGTTTTTCGATTTGGCCATATTGGCAATGTCTTCCAGGTTTGTGATTTTAAGAAGTGGATTTGACGGGGTTTCAATATAAATGGCTTTGGTATTCTCCCGTACGGCATTTTCATAATCTTCCACGCTGGTACTGTTTACAAATGTATATTCGATGCCGAACCGATTGAGCTCCTGCCCGATGAAATGAATGGTGCCCCCGTAAAGGGCACTTTGGAAAACCACATGATCACCCTGGCTCAGAAAAGTGTAGAGCGTGCTCGTTATGGCGGCCATGCCTGAACTTAATACCAGTGCACTTTCTCCGTTCTCGAGGTCACTGATCTTTTCAGCCAGCGCCTGCTGGTTTTTCGTGTTGAAATACCTGGGATATACCGGCGATTTTTCGTTCAGGTATCCGAAAGAAGTGGATGTATAAATGGGTGAATTGGATCCTTCATTTTCTCGATCGAAGATCGTTCCACTGTGTACGCATTGAGTTTCTTTTGAATAGGGTTTCATGGCTTATAGTTTTTGCATCCGTTGTGATCATGTATTTATAAGGAGCAAGATAGTAAGATCAAGGGAAAATATCAAACCCAGGGAAACGGGATAAGTTTTGCCAACGGGCTCTAAGCATTTCCGGCCAACCAATTTGCCCGCCTTAGCGATACTGGAATATCAAAAATAATTATTCTGCTCATCGTAACTTCAGCATGGTGATTTTTCGTAAATTGAGGAGTAATTTTGGGAGGTATTTTTTGATGGAGTTTTTTTAAAATGAATACAAGATTTTTTTCGATTGTTTCTGTTGCTGTGGTATTATCCCTGTTCATGCTGTTTCGGGATGTCAGGGGCCAGCAGACCGATTCTACCGGCAGATCTGAGATAGGGTTGGTTTTAAGCGGAGGAGCAGCCAAAGGACTTGCCCACGTCGGTGTCTTGAAAGTACTGGAAGAAGCAGGTATTCGTCCCGATTACATTACAGGCACCAGTATGGGTGCAATAGTCGGAGGATTATATGCTTTGGGGTATTCAGCGGACGAGTTGATGAATCTAATGGAAACAACCGATTGGGACAAAATTCTTACGGACCGGGTACCCTTGCATAAAATTGTGATGGAAGAAAAGTATGATTACAATAGATTTATCGTTGAATTTCCTATACGCGACGGAGAATTTAAGTTCCCTTCCGGTCTGAATGAAGGCTATCAGCTTGAAAGATTGTTCAGTGATCTGACCTGGAGGGCCACGGGTATTCATGAATTTGATAGCCTGTCCATTCCCTTTCATTGTATGGCTGTGGACATCATAGAGGGAAAGCCTGTAGAAATGGACTCCGGTGATCTGTCACAGGCAATACGTGCCAGCATGGCGATTCCCGGTGCATTTGCTCCCGTTAGAAAGGATTCGATGTTGCTTGTTGACGGCGGGGTTATCAGAAATTTTCCCGTACAAGAAGTACGGGATATGGGAGCTGATATTGTAATCGGCGTTTATGTCGGGTTTGAGGAAGAAGTCACTCCCGAGGACCTTTATTCCCTTACGGATGTACTTTCCCGCACCATTACCATGTATGGGGTGTTTGATTCACAGGAACAGAAGAAAAAGACGGATATTTTAATTGAACCCGATATGAAGGGTATACAATCCTATGATTTTATGAGGAGAAGAAAAATTGCCCAAAGAGGAGAAGAGGCAGCAAGGGCAATGTATGACACCCTCCGGCAAATCACCAATACCCGAGATTCAGAATATGATGCCACGGAAAAACTCACAGGCCCGGATTATGTGTATATCTCAGAAGTCGAGGTAGAAAATCTGAGATACGTGGACCCTGATTTTGTCACCGGCAAAGGCGGAATATTTCCGGGAACTTACGTTACAAGAGAAAGGATCAACAAAGCCGTTGAAAACATTTTCGGTACGCGGTATTTTAACCGGGTAAACTACCGTCTGGAGCATCAGACAATGGACATCTATAAATTGGTGTATGTTGTTAAAGAGGGTTCGCAGGCTTTTGTCAAGGGAGCACTACATTACGACAACGTCCAGGGTACAGGCCTGATCGTAAACACCACCTTCAAAAATTATTTAATGCCTGCTTCCCGCATCAATTTAACACTTAATTTGGCCGAACAGCCAGGAGTGAAGTTTGATGTAAACAGATATTTTGGAAAAGAGCAACATCTAATGGACAATTATTTTATTCACTGGTATCGTACTGAACTTCCCGTTTATTATGAAGAAGAAAAGATCGGGCAATATAACCACGGGATGTTTAAAGGAGGCGTAGGGGGTAAATATTCGATCAATGTTAATCAGCAAATCGGTGTGGATGCCTTTTATGAAAGCAGCACCATTTATCCTGATGATGCCCTGCAATCCATATTTCCGGAGGTTAATTTTGAAAATTACGGTTTCGGTGGCATCGCACTTCATGGGTACTATCGGTTAAACAATCAGGATGACCAATATTTTCCCACCAAAGGAACCAAAATGGAAGCTTCGTTTAAACGGGTTTTTAAGCCCATATCCAAATACCGGATTGAAGGAGATCAGACCCTGGATGAACAAATATTTAGTTTGAACCTTCAACCCTTTAACGCTTTTAATTTTAATCTGGATCATTATTTTAAAATTTCGCGCCGCCTTTCCTTAAAGCTGGGTACTGCTGCAGGACTTGTTTCAACCGGTACGCCTGTTACCAATAATTACGCCCTTGGTGGTGTGATGTACGACGAAAAGCTGAACTACGAAACCATGGCTGGTTTTCAGTCGGGTGAACGCATCGTCCCAAACTTTTTAAAGGCCAACGGCGGCATGGATTTCCGGATTTACTCAAGGGTATTTTTGACTTTGGACGCCAGTATAACTCATACTTCCGAAAAAGTCCATAACATGTATTCATCTTTCATTGATTCCGCCTGGAATGATTATCTGAAAGGCTACGCCGTGGGTTTCCGTATCAATTCAGGCCTTGGACCCCTGGTAGTAATGGTAGGCGACAACAGTATCGATCAGAAACCCCGGTGGTATGTGAATTTGGGGTATACCTTTTGATTTGAAAAATAATTTTTTTCTTTAGGCTATGTAAAAATTAGTTTAGGAATTCTTGTATGTTTTTGGAAAACCCCAAATCACAAATAACAAATAACAAACACCTGCCCCGACGGCAGGCGGGGAATCCCAAAAACCAAATCTCAATTTTCCAAACCCATTGAATTACGGGTTAATGCCTATTATTTTGGTATGTTTAGAATTTAGGTCATTTGAATTTGGAATTCCCCGCCTGTTGTCGGGGCAGGTATTTGTAATTTGGTGCTTGATATTTGTAATTTAAACCTATTTATAAATCAAAAAATAAGATATGAAATCGATGTCATTTTTAAAATCTCTTCTTTTAACAGTTATTGGAACTCTACTTGTAACCTCTTTGTATGCTCAAAATTCAGAAAATGCCATACAGCCTTATCCTGAAAATCCTTATTACTGG
>CAYNPZ010000316.1:0-4184 GCA_964399175.1 uncultured Bacteroidales bacterium
TTTGCTCTGATGGTGATCTTATAGTTTGCTCCGGGAATGGCCTGCGGCGTGCTGCCATGGAACAGATAATTCTTGATCTGTCCGCTTTTTCCTCCCTTTTCCTTATTCTGATAGCTGTCTTTATCAGGGAAAGTAATCGTATCGGGTCCTTTGATTTTCATGTGTCCTTGCCGGTGATACCTTACTTTATTGTCCTCGCCGAAACCGGAAACCTTTTCATAATTAGTGGTATGACCGGCAATAATCTCCGGATTATTGAAAAGGCTGTAGGAACGCATTCCAATAAGCTGAAGCTGCACGTTTTGGGAAGGAATTACATCATTCGGGAGGACCTGAAGCTCTCCGTCCTGTAGAAAAACCGGAAAGCTATACCAGTCATCCACTGTTTCATCATAGCTGGTGCCTCCCGGTACTTTCCATTCATGGGTGAAATCACCGGCCCAGCCTCCTTTGCCTTCATTTCTCCATGATCTTGTTGACAGGATTTCATCCGTTATGGTAATCACGCTAAATTCATTCTTGTTGTGTGTATCACGAACGAAAAAGCCCTGGCTGGGAGGTTCGATGAATGCCATCTCATGGCCCCAGCTTCCGTTTGTTCCGCCGTATCCTTCGTTGTCGTTATTCTCGTCAATGACATAGCTCATGCAATGTCCGTCTCCGTTAAGGAAGGCTTTGATCTGGGGATTTTCATGAAACAGGGTCCACCACCACATCTCAGAATGGCGCCAGCCCCAGTCATGACGGTTGGAAGCCCCAGTAGTACCCCTTACAGGAGCGTGTGAGATCAGGATGGTCGTCTTATCCGGATAAGCTTGAACCATATATTCCACCCATTCCTTCTGGGTTTCATGGATCTTTTCTATAGGCCCTTTATCCCCGATTACCAGGAACAGGATGTTGGACCGCAGCATGGCATAGGTCGGTGTGGTAATCTCCCGCTCCTCCAGGAGCACCTGTAGTGTTTTATATGGAAAGGGAGACAGGTTGTTGTCGTACTGCTGGTAATTCACGATGTCATGATCTCCGTGCGACAGATAATAGGGAAGATTCAAGTTGCTGTAGAACAGTTCTTTCCATTCTCCGATCCACCGGGTTTTGTCATGAACGGCATCTCCCAGGCCCAGACCGAAATCCACTTTGGGAACGCGGTCCATCACATCATGGGTCATATCCGTGATGTATTTGCTGGCTTTGTTTTCAGAATAGGAGTCGTCGGCAAACATGCCCTTGGCATAATGCTGATCGGTAAATACGGCAAAGGAAATACCTTCCTTTGTATCCTGGGCATGGAGCGAATTAATTTGCAATCCTATTGCCATTGTTAAAACGAACCCCATCAGCAAACCGTTGGCAGATTTAAGCCATTTTGAATTTATATCGCTTATCATGGAAAAAATTTTTAACTCCTTATTATTTTTTGGGTTCTGTTCACCAGATCCTTCAAGCCTTCAAGGCTGTCTCCGCCTCCCTGCTCAAGCGTTGTCCATCCGGTATATCCAACCTGGTCCATTGCGTCCATTACCGCCGGCCAGTTCACATTGCCTTCTCTCAGTTGTACATTAAATCCGGCCGAATTGCCCTTCTCGCTGGCAAGCTCACGGCTGAACTCCTTGATGTGCACCCTGGCGATGCGGTGCCCAAGTATTTTGATCCACTGTTCAGGCCAGCCGTATCTCAGGATGTTGCCGCAATCAAAATAAAATTTAACGTAAGGACTGTTAAACTGATCCAGATAATGTACCGCTTCCATGGGGCTTAAAATGAAATTGTTCCATACATTTTCTATCGCGATGGTCACATTTAATTCTTCAGCCAGGGGCACCACCTTTTTGATCTCCTCAATAGACCGGTACCAGCAGTCATCATAGCTTACCGTGTCATTTACCTTTCCGGGCACCAAAAGAACCGTATCGGTGCCGTAAGCCTTTGCATCTTCCAGGGTTACCTTGAGGGCTTCCCTGCCCTTCTTGCGGGTTGCAGCGTCGGGTGATGACAGGGGAAGGCCCCAGTGTTTTGAACCGCAAACGCTGGGGATATCCAGGCCTGTATCATCCCGGGCCTTCAGCACTTCTTTCCTGTCCATATGGCTCATCACCTCCACTCCATGAAATCCAGCCTTTTTGCAAAACTGAAATTTTTCACTAATGGAGTCGCCAGCACCGATGGTACCGTACATAATGCCAATTTTCAAATTTCTTTCAGAGGCGCTTTCGGAATCAGAATTCGAAAGCCCAAATTTGGTAGCCGTGGTCAGCAATGCTGAAGACATCATTGCTTTTTTGGCAAATTCTCTTCTGTTCATATGCTTATGGTTTTTTATTGGTGGACTGTTTTAATTGATCTTTCTGCTTGTTTCAGATAGGGTTATTTTTTTTATCCACCCTAAAAATAATAATTACAAGCTAAACCCTCAAATTCAAGCTAAAAAATTTCTACACAACATTCCGTGCTTATAGCCAGATCTCCGTCGGTGTTCATAATCCTCGCAGGGATCACATATAAGCCGGATTGTATATCTTCTGAGGATTTCATTGTAAGCATAATATGTTTTTCCTTTAATGGCTCAACGGATATAGCAGATGTTCCGCCGGATTTTATTGTAAATCCTTGTGGTAAGTTCAATTCCAGCCGAAAACGCTCTTTTTCTGCAGCGTGATTTAGTAGTCTCACATTGATATCAAATTCCTTTCCCGGCCTTTGCTTCGTCTGATAGGGATATAACCTGGCCCATCGTGGATCGATACCAAAATTCAGGTTTTTCCAGGGGAACAAAGCACTGAGTATCTCCCTGCGCCGGTCGAGGTTGGCAATCATAGAATCAATCTGTTTGTTGCTGAACCGGAATGGCTGCTGAATGTGCTGGTTGATCAAAAAATAAGGGGATTGCTTTTTATTCATATCTTTCAGTATTTGCAGGCATTGATAGTATCCTGTATCCGGGTGAAGCAGATTTCTGTTTTGTGTGCTGTAATCATCAAATCCGGTGGGAGAGAAGGAATCTCCTATGAAGAAGATGCCTGTATCCTGCTTTGCCTTAGTAACCCGCATGGCTCCGTGATATATGGTCTGACCCGGGTAATTATAGAATTTCATCGTGAATTCATGCCATTGCATGGTTTCCCGGTCACTGACATAACTGATCCCCTGAAGGGGTTTGACGCCGGTATACGGCATGTTAAAGGCCTGTGGTTGTTCAAGTATCTCATCCAATATTTCATTGGTATACACTTTACATCCGAACCTTTCAACCAGTTCATTCATGCGGTTAACATGGTCCCCGTGATAATGCGTGATAAATACTCCTTCCAGGTCACTGAGCTTTCCCTCCTGCATCATCTCTTCGATCTTTTTGATAACCGCATCATTGCCGCAGTCGATCAAAAATCCGCTGCCGTCATTTGAAATGATGAGCCGGCTTACGGGCAGATTGACAATCCAGGAAGGGGGCTCATTCATGAGCTTTTCTGCAAAAAAGCTGGTATCTTTCTCAGATAATGATATCCGGGCATTGTCTGTCAGCTTATCCAGATCCTCCTCAAAATACCATCGGGTGGAGCTGATGGACAGATAGTTTCTGTAAAGCTCCTGCAATTGTTGTATCAATAATCCAATAGACTTATCCGGATCATAAACCGGGTTTCCCCTTGAAGGGATGAGTATATCCGGATCTTCAGCCTTTACTTTCTGCAGGCTGCTGATCAAGTCTCCCAGTCTTCCCAAATACCCATGGTATCTTCCGAGGTTTGTACTTTCAACAGCAGATTGCAGATTGTAGATATCCGCTATCTGCCCTTCGTCATAGATCAAATCTCCTACAAATGCATACTTTTTCTCATCAATGGTGACCAGGTAAGAGACCGCATTTTCTGCATACCCGGGTGTGCTCAGCACCTTAATGTCAAGTCCCTGCCAGCTTATCCGGTCTCCGCCCCGTACTTTTTCAGATATCTCCATGTTCTGCGTCACCCGGTTGGTCATCATCCCTCCGAAATAGCCTTCGCGCTTTTTAATATAAGGCTTCCAGAACTGGTCGGGATGCTCTATATTGCCGGCTTCACCGCCCGGCACCACCGCCCGGGCGCCGTTTTCAACCAGCTTTCTTCCCTCATGGATCAGTTCTCTCCTGTGATGGGTGAACAGCACATAATCGGCTTTTTCAGATTCTCCGGAAGGATCGCCGT
>CAYNPZ010000317.1:0-4110 GCA_964399175.1 uncultured Bacteroidales bacterium
TCAGGACTAAGAGCGAAGAGCACAGGACTAAGAGCGAAGAGCTTATGGATCAGGGAAAAGGGTGAAAACTTCCTACTGTTTTACTTTCTTGTCTGTTTCCTGTAGCTAACGATAACCCGAGACCCGGGACTCCTTCACTACGCTCTATGCTCTACGCTCTTCGCTCTATCCAATCATCATTCTTCCTTCCTCCTCATCTTGATCCGCCTAAAATTGCCTTTCTCATCAATATAACGGATATCAAACACCTCTTTTCCCTGAAGGATGTCATTCAGCCAGATTCTACAAAAGGAATGTTCCAGTGAATCTCTGAAGTTGAACTGGTTGATCCGTATGATTTCATTCCCCGGTTCCAGTCCAAGGCTGTCAACCAGGGAATTTTCCCACACAAGCCCGACCTGGAAAGTATCCCTGCGTATCACCGGACGGAAGCCCAGGTCCGGTCTTTTTCGTTCTTCAAAGGTCATGGTTTCCTCCGGAGAAGAAAAGTAAAATTTTTTCTTTCTGTAATCAAGGGTGACCACCCCGTAATTCAAAACTTTTACTCCCAATCTGTTTCCTGTATTGGAAACCTCCACTAACGGATCGAAAATGGTAGTACGGTCAAAATTTAGTGAATCCAGCTTCAGCCGGTATACTTTTTCTTTTTTGCCGGCACCGAACATACCCATTTTACCACTGCCATATCCCGTTCTTTCTACATCGAAATCCCGTCTGTGCTTCTTCAGTACTTCAAAATACTCCCCGTTAACATTTACAAAATCATCACTGCCTGAGTCGAATAAAACATACCTGGCTTTTTCACCCGATATGCTCAGCTTTATGTGGGGAGAACTCTGCCTGTCGAGCTCCATCTCACCTTGTGATCCCAAATGAGACAATTTATTTATATCATCGGTTATGATAAGCTGTTTTTCAGCTTTGTTGATCTGAACCACCGAATTTCTTATCAGATTGCTGCCAATGAAACCATCTACCTTAAAACAGCTCCAGGGGACTTCTTCAAGAGAGTTAACCATAGCAGGGATGCCGTTAAATTCCAGGTCTCCCAGGAAAAGATGATTGGCCTCAACAAAAGCAACGCTTTCCTTATTCCTGTTGATATCAGCAATTTGTTCCTCGCGAAAGGTTTTATATTCCATCTCTTCCTGGAGGCCTTCGCTGATGATGGCGGGAGCTCCCGTATCGAAGATAAACCGCCTGACTTCTTCATTGATGGTAACCGGCACAATGATCTTGTCTTTAATATATTCAAAGGGAATTGTTTCATAATAGGATTCCTGACTGATTCCTCCCTGGTTCAGATCGATACGGCCCCGGAAGATACCGCAGGCGTAAAGGGTAAGCAACATAATAAGGAGAATCAGGCTCTTCTTCATAGATCTGAGTTGAGGTTTACCTTCCCTTTACGGAAAAACAGGGGGTTATGTTCGGATAGAACTTTCCATTTTGTTAATTTATTGTTTGCCAGGTATTTTACAAAATAAAATTTAAACGGTTCTCTCTTCAATTTCGAGTATAATAATAAATTAATCAACTTACCTTTAATAATATACCAGTACTACATTCATATTCCTCTACCCGCCTATTTCGGCCCCCATCCACAAACAATCGGTAAAATCGGTAATCATATGAAGGATCAAACCCACAGCAATTATCCGGATTTTGGTAAAAATGGTCATAACCCCGTATCCGCCTATCGCGTAGTAAGAATGTAGCGGATGAAACCCGATGCTACAGCGATCGGCCTGAAATATGGGATCGGCCAGTAGGTGATCCAGATCCACCAGCATGGTGGCTACCATGATCAACCAGGCGCGTTTCCACTGCGATCGGAAGAAAACCCACGCCACCATACCCGGTAAAAACAGGTGCAGACCATAATGAACTACATATCTTAATATTTCAGAATAATCAGCGGTTATCATGTTTAAAACTCTATCTTTCCCCTGAATGCCGTTGTATCAGCGCCAAGGTTTATTCCTTCAAAGACATATTGATTTTCACCAATCTGGCTGCGCAATATGCGAATGGTCTCAAGGGGTTTGGTTTCCCTCATATAATTTACCGACAGCCTTCTGGGGTAATGATCCCTGTGAAATTCCGGTGAAAAGGTGTCCATCACCCAGTCAATATAGCGCGTGGAAGTTACATGCTTGTTCAGATCTATATCAAAATAGGAGGATTGGACTTCAAATTGCTTACCGTCCTTAACTTTCCCAATGGATTCGGGAAGTTCTTCCAGGGCGTGTTTGTCCTTCAGATGTTCGAAAAGGTCAGACCTTTCACTTTCAATCTTTTTCGGACGTTTGGTTTCGAAGTCCACCGCAAGCCAGCCTGAGGTACCTCTGCCAACCACATTTCGGTCCTTATCACGCACCACGTAATCGCGCAGGTAAAACAAACGATTCATTCCTTTGGCCCATGTCTCCACTTCCACATCATCGTGCCATTCCAGGGGCCTGTAAATTTCGATTGTAATACGGCTTAGAACCCAGAAGAGATTCTTTTGGGCAAGGTCTTTAAACCCATGTCCCATATCATCTGCTGAATGAATGGATGCCTGGATCAGCAAATTAACATAAGCGCCCAGCTGAATGCGGGAAAACATATCGGTTTCTGCAGAAGTAACATTAAAATTTGAAATCCGTGTAAGTTCTTTTTCTGTTAATGGTTTCATTCGCAATAAAATTTAAACCTATATTACTGATGATGATGCAAACGCGGTTAATTTTAAACCAATTTCAACGGGTATTAAATATGGTCCACGAATTTATTATATTTGATGAAAATATCCACGGGTTGGGTGCAATTATTACCGGATAAACCGGAAATTTACCGGCAGAATCAAATATACAGAAGCCCTATCCGGATAACATAACAAAATATATATTTACGATATGGAGGATAATAAATTAAATGGAATCTTTCCGGCTGTTTTCACGCCGATGAACAGCGATCGTTCAGTGAATACAGGCCAGATAAAGCCTTTAGCCGAGGCATTGATAAGAAACGGCGTCTCCGGTTTTTTCATTGGTGGTACCACAGGAGAAACCACTTCGCTTACCCTGGAGGAGCGAATGAAACTGGCCGAAGAATGGCGAAAACATACACCTTCCCATTTGAAACTGATCGTGCATGTAGGCCACAATTGCCTTTCCTATGCGCAACAACTGGCCCGTCACGCAGCTTCTTTACAGGCAGACGGAATTTCGGCATTTGCCCCCAGTTACTTCAGACCAGCCCGGATGGAAGAGCTTGTAAGCTTTTGCTCAGCAATCGCCGAATATGGTAACGGCCTTCCCTTTTATTATTATCACATACCTTTCCTAACCGGAGTTGATTTTAAAGTAAGTGAATTCATCCGTAAAGCTGTGCATTCCATTCCTGATTTTTCGGGTGTCAAATTCACCGACAATGATCTGATGGATTATCGCCAGGCCCTCGCTCAAAGCAAAGGAAAGTTGGATCTCCTGTTCGGGCTGGATGAAATGCTGCTTTCAGCGATATCACTGGGGGCTGTAGGAGCTGTAGGAGGAACCTATAACTTTGCCACACCCCTATATATTCAAATGATCAAGGCTTATGAGCATAAGGATATGGAGACTGCCCGGACCTTGCAGGACAAATCCATTTACATGATAAAGATTTTACAGCAATATGGGGGAGCTATCATAGCAGGAAAAAGCATCATGAAAATGCTGGGACTTGACTGCGGTCCTTGCCGTTTGCCCCTTAAAACACTGGATCAGAAGGAGGAAAAGGCTCTGAAAAGAGAACTGGATGACATTTCTTTCTTTCAATATGCCATAAAATAAAGTAAGTTTTATAATTTTGTGATCGTATTGAAAACATGAACAGACCCCATAGTTCAATGGATAGAACATCAGATTCCGGATCTGACGATCTAGGTTCGACTCCTGGTGGGGTCACCAAATCAGGGAAAAGCCGCTTTAAATCAAATTTTAAAACGGCTTTTTTGTTATCTATACAAAATCCGGTCTTAATAGCCTAAGTCGTTTTGCAAGATTTTCCTTTAACAAATAACCTTTGACAAGTGAATTACGTATCAAATGAAATTGAAATTAATTCATTACATTTGGAAATGAT
>CAYNPZ010000318.1:0-4110 GCA_964399175.1 uncultured Bacteroidales bacterium
TACAAACGATAAGTTTTTAGCCTACAAATGGGGTTAGCTGATCTACAAACGGGAGGTATCTACCCTACAGGAAACAAAATTTTAGCTACAAATGTGGGGTCAGACCCTACAGGAGATAAAACTTTACTTACAAATGGGAGGTGCTTACCCTACAAACGATAAGTTCTTTGCCTACAAATGAGCTTTACCGCTCTACAAACTGGGGCTTTTTACCCTGCAGGGAGCGAAATTTTACCTACAAATGGGGGATCCAGGCCTACGGGAGATAAAAAATGACCCACAAACGAAGGCCTCCATGATACAGTAAGGTTGATTTAACCTACAAAAAGATTACCCGGTATTACATACGGGAACTACCGGCTTACAAGAAATGATAAATATATAGCAAATGCTCCTTATTTTGCCTTATGATCGGTCTGCCAGCCTACAAGTAAGAATATCAATTTTCCTGCGGTTCAGAAAATTATTATGTTTAATGGCCACAAAAGCGGATAAACAACCATGCTTTATATGTGAATGTTGAATCTGGTATTATTTAGAATGATTCTAAACAATTTCGTCAGGGATTTGTAATAAATCATATGCATTAGGAATATTTGGTAATATTACCTTGAATATACTCTGATCAAGTCCAATGAGCAAAATAACAGGATTTCGATTGGATAAATAAGCGAACCCCAAAATAGGAGTGACTATGCGAACATTTAGTAAATTAACAGGATTGGCATTCATCATGCTGTCATCCTTCTTGTTCACTTCCTGTGAAAATGAAGATGAAGGAGAAATGATGGAAAGTGGTTCATTAATGGTTGAAAACCAGGTGATATCCCAGAATATGATCAATGTAAAATCTGCAACCGTTAACAACAGCAGTGGATGGGTGGTTGTGCACAAGGATAATAATGGTGCCCCACAAACCCCTGGTATCATAAATGAGCCGGTCCATCTGGATCAGGGGACCAATGAAGACCTTTCCCTGAATATCAGTCCGGATGCATCCATTTCTGACGGCGAGAAGCTGTGGGTGATGATTCACAAGGATACAGGAGAGGAAAATACGTATGAGTTTGGTACGGATGACCTGGATCCGCCGGTAACCATGAACGGTCAGCCCGTAATGAAGCAGATAACGATCTCGGCACCGAAGGTTCAGGCCGGTGATCAGTCTGTTTCCGGTAACCAGGCTGTTGTAAGCAAAACTGTAGCCGGTGCTCCCGGCTGGGTGGTTATTCATAAAGATGATGGCTCAGGAGCTCCCGGCGCTGTGGTCGGTCATGCGGCAGTTGATTCGGGTACCACCGAAGATCTTCAGGTATCCCTTACAGATACCGTAAACTATGGTTTAGGCCTGAATTTGTTTCCAATGCTTCATGTCGACAAAGGAACCATGGGAGAATATGAATTCCCCGGGGCAGATGTACCAGAAGTCTTTGGCAACGGTTCTCCCAACATTGTGTTGACCTCCTTTGCGGTTGAATCGGGTTCCAGCACCAAAGACACGGTAACCGTTGAGATGGTGAATAGTTCCTTTGATCCGGAATCAAAGACCATCTCCACAGGTACTACGGTGAAATGGGTAAATAAGGACAGTTATGAACACAATGTAGACAGCAATGACGATACCTTTGCCAGTGACAATCTCGGAGAAGGTGAAACATTTACCTACACCTTTGAAGAAACCGGAACGTACGATTACACCTGCACCCTCCATACAAATATGGACGGTACCATAACGGTTGAATAGTTTGGTTGCACTTTTGGAAAGTGGCTCTTTATTTTAAAGAGCCACTTATCCTCTAAAAAACAGCCAAACAGTGTAAAGGATTCCTTATAATAAGATCCTATGTGACATGCTATTGTGCTTTCCGCCTGCCAGCGGGCAGGTATGTGGTTCAACAATTTCGTCGCTACACACATCCGACGCTTCGGGGTCCTAAAAACGCCGGACGCCCGAAGGTCTCTGTACGGCAGGTGTATCAGGGATGCTATATCTTTTTATAAGCCCCGTGAAACCTTGAAGCATTATCAATTAGCTATACAACCGGTTAACAATCAATGACCACCAATCACAATTTTAATCCCCACGCAGGCTTTAGAACTGCCGATTTGCTAACTGCCCTTTGCTCCCGCAGAATGCGGGACCAACTGTATTGCTACATCTTATTTCCCTAAATTTAATTCTGCAATATAGTAAGCTTCTTCTCTATATTAACTCTTACTTTGAATTTTTGCAGTTCCAATAAATTTTTATGCCCCTGTAGCTACATCCCTTGCCAACTGCCAGTTGCCCATTGCCAACTGTATTACTATATCTTATTTCCTTAAATTTGATTCTGCAATATAATAAGCTGCCTTTTGCCCACTGCCAACTGTTTTACCAAATCTTATTTCCCTAAATTTGATTCTGCAATATAGTAAGCTGCCAGTTACCCTTTGCCAACTGATTGATGAACAATAGCAGCTAGATTGTAGTTATTCACAAAGAAGTTAAATTATTTTTGTATTTTGAATAGAACGAAACCAAATGAGGTAAATATGGAAGGATTTAAATTCGACCCCGAAAAAATGGAGAAGCTCAACGATCCGGAACGTTTGAAGGATATCCCGCCGGATTTTATCTGGGAGAAGCTTGATGCCCGCAATCCTGCTACGGTGGTTGACCTGGGAGCAGGCACGGGCTTTTTCAGCTTGCGCTTTGCCGGGATGCCGAATGTAGATAAAGTCTATGCATTGGATATAGCAGATGTGATGGTTGCCTATATGAAAGAAAATATAGTTCCGATGCATGATAAAATAGAAGCCCTGAAGATGGATGAATCCAGCATTCCCTTGCCGGATGACACTGCCGGTGTGCTGGTGATGATCAACCTCCATCATGAGTTGCATGAACCTTTAAAAATACTGCAAGAATCTGCCCGGGTATTGAAGCCGGGAGGCAAACTGGCCATAGTCGACTGGAAGAAGAAGGAGACCGAACACGGTCCGCCGGTAGAGAAACGATATGATACGGAGACAATCCATCGCCAGCTTGAGAGAGCGCCCTTCCACTCCGTAAATGTATATAATGAAATGCCCGATCATTTTCTGGTGGTGGGGGAGAATGGCAATGATTGATTAAATGCCTGCCCGACTGGGACAGGCGGGCCTGCCCGCCGAAACGGAGTGTAGGCGGGATTGAATTGATTGGCTGATTGACTGATTGCCTGATGGAACATATGGCTAGTGTATTGACCACTTAAAAGGACAAAAACTATTTGATATTGCGCTAATCGGCTCTTAAAGAAAATTGTGAAGTACTATGATAATTATACCGGATTTTGCTAAAATAGCCGCCTTTTTAGATCCGACTCATCATTCGGTTTAAAATTCAATCCGGATTCTGACCATTCATTTGAACCGGTTTTTCAAATTCGCTTTCCATGGATTCGGGCAGTTTATATACATTTCCCTGCCTGTCGCAAAAGTACAGCCTGGATTCAGAGGGTTTTCTTCCATGGCCGTCTGCCCATAATGCATAAAAGTCATCATGGGCATTTACCGGTTTTCTTACATAGGTATGGTTGTATTCGCTGTTCGAGGTTAATTGTTTTTGCTTTTTCCACGTTTGGCCTTTGTCCTTACTCACCCACATGGCTATTTCACCCCCGGTATTATAGGGCTGTGGCCCGGTTTCAACCGGAGCAATGATCTTCCATTCATCCGCTTCAATGAAAATGCTGCCCATATCATAGTTGTTGTCCGAGGTGGTAATGGAATCCATCTGCCATTCATTGTTTTTCCTGTAAGCCAGGGTCCATACCCTTGGATCATTGGCCGGTCCGGATTTATAGCCGTCACTTTTAATGTATAACAATACGGGATTGCCTTGTTGATCGAATTTCATGTCTTTCAAATAAATGACTTTTCGTTTGGCCAGGTAATCATGCACCAAAGCCGGGTTGTCTTTTTGTTTTAAAGGCAGTTTTAATTGCTGGCCGTCGACTGATTGCCAGGTTTCTCCAAAATCCCTGGATTCCAGGTAATATAGGTTGCTCCTGTAATTGAGGGGATGGATCTCCTGGCCCGGAAACTCGGGATGTATGTTAAACAAAGTGGCTATCTTATCTTCAT
>CAYNPZ010000319.1:0-4088 GCA_964399175.1 uncultured Bacteroidales bacterium
CTCCATCCCGAATTCCTGGATGCCCCAGCCGGCACCCCAAATGTTGGGTTCATAGGGCACACCGAAAGGATTCTGCTTTTCGGCCTTTTTAATATTCTCCTGGATGCCGGACATTATTTCTCTTACTTTATTAACAAAAGATTCATCTTCCATCAGTGGCATAACCCGGCCCAGGGTCCATCCGGCCGAACCGGCATTTTTCCTTATTTGAGGCAGCATTTCTCTAAGCGTTTTCTTGTATTGTTGTTCTCCGGTAGCCAGAATCAGTTCTGCCAGGGCCTGTATCTTACCGGACCCTCCGCGGTTTCCTGTTTCAGAAAGGGCTCGCCAGAGATGCTCAGCCATCGAGAGGCATTCGTTAGCCAGCGAATCGTTGTATCCCTTCAGCGCCCTGGAGGCTGCTGAAAGGCTACTTATGCTGTTATAAGTGCGGGATGGGTTTTCCTGGGTAAACACCAGCCTATCATCCAGCAAGTTTTCCAACTTTTCGATTTCATCCGTTTGCATTAGCGGATCGAATATTTTGGAGTATTCATTCGCTACTTTGGTGTACCAAAGCCCTTCAACGTCATTCGTTTCTTCATCCGGTGTGGCTACTTTGTTATCCGTCATGGTAGAGGCATCGCCCAGATGAACATATTGACGCAGGGTGGGGACAATGATGCCCCGGTAATCTTTGCCTAGTTTTTTGTAACCTTCCAGTACGGCCAGCATACCGTGTTCCACCTGCTGCAATACATCGGGTTTGCCATCGGGCTGATGGATTTCCACATGGTGGTTTTTCTGATTGATCATGGTTTGGTCGTAATTCACCTGGAAGTTCTCGTATATCAGGGAAAGCAGCATTACTGTTCCGGCCTGGGATTCCACGCGCAGATCATAATCGCCCGCGTCGTGCCATCCCCCTTTGTTGAGCCCGGGAACATGCTCCAATTCTTCAAATTTTCTTTCTTCTATATTATTCTGCTTGTACCCGTCGAAATGATTGATATTATCAGGGGCCCGCAAAGCATCATCCATATGACACAATCCATGCCATACCCTGTATTTGTCGTTTACCCGCATGTGACACATCTGAACGGGCAGAAAATATTCCAGCGTAGGCTGCCAGACATGCCGGTCGTATATGTCACTGCTTATTTCAAACGGGAGGGTTTTCTCACTGCCATATACTACCCGGTATATGCCTTCTTTAGTAATATCGGAGAAATCGAATTTAATGTATTGATAACGGAGGAATTCGCCCCATGGTTCAAGGTTTTCCGATAAAACCGTTTCTTCTTTTCCATTGGAAAGGATCCGTTTTAATTTTACTTCTCCGAATGTATTTTCCCGCTTATCCAGCTCTACCACGGCTGTCTTATCCTGCCGGGGATGATAACCCACCTGCGAGATGTGAATGAGCGGGTCGTATTTCCAGCCGGGTTTTGCATGAGGTGTGACCACCCATTCGATGGCATTTTCAGTGGCTCCTTCAGGTATCGTTGATCGTACTACAAACCATCCGTTGTTGTGTTTTCCCCGGCCGTCCAGGAGTGTCAGCTCCCCGTTCAGGCTTTTGATCTGCATCCTCCTGGCATCGTCTTCCGGGGCAATGGTAAGGGTTTTGCCCTCCGCCAAAGGCTGTATGTGCAGTTCACCTTCAGCGTTCTTTCTCATCGGGCCGTTGGCCTGCCGGGGGAATATGCCGGAGGAATCATCCATGTAATAATATTTTCCATATAACAAACCCGGGAAGAGTTCCATATTGAATCCTACCTTCCCAATCCATTCTTCAGGCACCGGTTCTTCCAGATCCACGGTTATCCGGAACGACCGGCCTTCTGCCTGTACATTAACTTTATAATCAAATTGCAGGTCGGGATAGATCATGGGGTTGAAGCCCTGCCGGTGGCGGTTGGAATCCGGGTAGCTCATGGTCATGCTGATGCGCTGCTCCCCATGATCAACCGTACGTTCGCCTTTTTTGGGCAGGGGCTGCCACTGACCCGGAGCAGGGCCAAGCCGGATATCGCCATTGGTGGCTATGCGCTTTCCGTTCTGAATGATTGAAACGCCACCCTGATGGCCTTCCGGATAAAAATCATCAAAAACCATCACATTCAGGCCCGGCATTTCAAAGTAATCTTTGTCGTTGAGGGTAAGTTTTTGGTCTTGGGCGTGTGTCCAGGTAAAAGAACCCAGAAATATAATGAATGAAAAGATGATAGAAGTGAATGTTTTGGAGTGTCTCGCACACATAGACCTGAGATTTTATTTGTTTATGAGCTATCGAATATACCAAAAAAAAGAAAATTGAGCGTCTCTGTGTTGAATTATTTTGAAAACCTGGATTATATTTTTTTTGGATATTCTTGAAAAAGGTTATTTGCGATTCTCCCCGGAGAATGCCCAAATAGATGTCAATTTCCTGCTGGATAAAGAGATTGGAGAGATAGATCCTTCCGAAGTAGGCCTCCAGGGGGATCCGGAAAATTTTAGCTTTCATATTCTGGCAGATACTCAGGGAGGAGATCCGAGCCTTCCATCCAATGTCCCAACCCGCATGAAGATCCACAATGCTTTTCTGGAAGACAGCATCAGTCTTTCCAACAAAATGCCCGAAAGGCCTGTTTTCTCAATGATCCTGGGTGATGTGGTGGATTCCCAGGGAGAAAAGGGGAATTTCCAAACCATGCACCGGTATTTATCCCGTTTAAAATCACCTGTGCTTTATGAACTGGGCAATCATGAATCAAAATATTCTTCTAAGTTTGAGCCGGGATACAAAATGGATGCTTTGAATAACTATTTTGCGGCACAAAAGAAGATGAACGGGCTGACCAAATTGCTTTATTCCTTCAATCTTGGCAAATGGCATTTTGTGGTCTGGCCCGATCCGCTTAGATCCCACTTCTGGGACAATCATCCTCATTATTTTGAATGGCTGGAAAAAGACCTGGAAAAACACAAAAACCGGCCTACCATTATGTTTCAGCATGTTCCCATTCATCCTATCGGGATCAGCCCTTTTATGTCATATCTTGAACCACCGACCGTCAGAAAAAGGGTGATGGAGATTGTTACCCGATATGGGAACGTAAAATATGTCTTTAGCGGACACACTCATACTATGGCTAAAGCCTCATTTAAAACCGCATTCAGCATTAAAGGCACCCGATTCATCAATTTACCTGCCGCAGGATATCGTCCAAGGGGCTTTGGAGAACAAGACTATTACGGCGGTCCTACCCAAGGTATAGGGATTGTCAATATAAAGGGCGAAAAAGCGGAGGTGATCTCCAAAACGGTTATGGAGGAAGAGTTTAAATATCCGCAGAATCCTCCTGAGTTGGACAGGGAAAAATATAAGCTATGGTTCAACAACAAATGGGAAATAAAAGCCAATCCGAAACTTATGAACGGAAGCTTTGCCAGGGGACTTGATCATTGGGCCCCGGAGTTTGTTTATGCGGAAGACAAGGATCCTTCCTCAATATGCAAGCCGGTTAGAAAAGACGGGACGAACGCGCTTTACCTGTATAATCGTAAACGCGGATACGATGCCCCGGGTCAGGACAGGCTCCCACAGACCATCAACAGGATCGCCCAGGTGGTTCAGGTTCATCATTTTGATCTTCCTCCTAATGAAGATTGGGCCAACGTGATCCTCAACCCCGGGAAAGACTTCAACCGGCGGGAGAAGGAAAGGAAATTCGGTGCCCTGCGGATTGACAGGCTGGTAATCAACCTGGGCGTGTGGCATATGAACGAAGGGGAAGAGCAGCCGTTTGGAATCTACTTTACCGGATTCGATCTTCAATCCACAAACCGACTTGATAGCAAAACTTCACAGGTAAACGGCTCAGAAATCGTTAAAAAGAAGGAGGAAGAAGTATGGTGGCGTGGTAAACACGTTCCCTTCACCCACCTGGCAGGCGAGCACCGGTATCACCTGGCCACAACGGATAAAGTGTTGTTCAGGGGGTAGCAATGTTTCATGGCTCGGGTAACGAGTTCTATGTATCTGATAATAAGTAATCTATATTGATGTTATTATTTTATATTCTTGAAATTGGCAATTTGATATATAGAAACAGGAAATGGTA
>CAYNPZ010000320.1:0-4086 GCA_964399175.1 uncultured Bacteroidales bacterium
TGCCGGATCCGGGTCATCCTGTCCCACCCGGCCCGCTCCAAAGCCGGGGTGATGTATTTCGTGCAGATACCCTCAATCCTTCAACCTTATTACCTTATTTTCTTTTTCCCATCGGCAATAAGGTAATAAGGTCAATAAATGAGGGGAATTCCAGAGCTACTAAGGTTGCGACAATGAAAATAAGGTTTCCCGTTAGTTGCTGTTCGTGATATGTTTTCTTTCTATGTGTTCTATTGTGGTTCACATTCTCAAAAGTAATGGCCAAAGTAAGTGCGAATCGTGCAGCCAGAAAGGAAGAAGAAGACAGAAAATCCGCTGAAAATGAGGAATAAAAAGAGGAAAAACGGAGATGCGTTTTAAAACGGATCGTTTCCATACTGATTTTCAGACTTTAGCCGATTATAAACGCAGAGGTTTTTTAGTTATCTTGCTGATTGATAAAAAGTTTCCGGGGTTAGATTGGGAGTCTCACCGGGAAGATTGGAGATCTCACCGGGCACATTGGGAGTCTATCCGGCAACATTGGGAATATCTTCGGGAACATCGGGGATCTCACCGGGAATATTGGGAGTATCACCGGTAACATTGGTAATATTACCGGGCACATCGGGTGTCTCACCGGGAAGATCGGGTGGCTCACCGGCATGATTGGGTGTCTTATCGGCAACATTGGGAATCTGGCCGGCAACATTGGAAATATCCCCTGGCAAATCTTTTGTCTAACCGGGAACATTGGGAGCCTTCCCGGGAAGATTGGGGATCTCTCCGGTAAGACAGTGTGGCTCACCGGGAACATTGGGATTCTGGCCGGGAAGATTCGAATCCCCCCGGTATGATTGGGTGTCTTACCGGCAAAGACTGGAAGTATCACCGGCAAGCCAGGTGCTCTTTTCGCCAGGTTAGCGGAACAAGAATTGGATTCAGGAATAAGGAAGATATAGATCCCTGATCTCTCCCGCTTAGCGGGACTTTGTCAGGAATGAACTGTCAGCTAAAACATTTCTGTGAATACAATCAATGACTAATGACCATCAATGACTACCTAATGACTACTTAATGACCACCTAATGACTACCTAATGACCATCTACTTTCATCTCCAGCTTATAAACGGCATCGGGAGCGGTCATGAAAAGGGTTCTCCTGTCTTTTCCTCCCCAGGCCAGGTTGGTAATGCGTGGCGTTTCCACCTGCTGAATCAATTTTCCTTCCGGCGAGAAGATCCACAATCCACCGGGACCGGTGGAGTATACATTTCCTTTGGTATCCACTTTCATGCCATCGGCTCCGCCTTCTCCTCCGGATTCCATCTTCGCAAATAGCTTCCCGTTTTTTACCGTACCATCCCTTTTTACCTCAAATACACGGATGTGGTTGTGCCTGCTGTCATTGACATACAGCTTTTCTTCGTCCGGTGAAAATGCAATGCCGTTGGGCATATCAAAATCGCTGACCAGAAGCTGAAGGCCCTGATCTTTGGAATAGCGGTAAACCCCTTGTATATCCAGCTCCCTGTCCTGATCGGATACCCCAAATGAAGGATCGGTAAAATAGATGGAACCGTCGGATTTTACAATCAGGTCGTTGGGGCTGTTCAGGCGTTTGCCTTTGTAGGAATCCACCACAACTTCAAAAGAATATTCACTCACCCGTTTGGCTACGGCTCCGTCATGCTGGGCCATCACCAGCAGACCTTCCCGGTTAAAAGTAAGCCCGTTGGAATGGCCGCTGGGTTTCATATACACTTCTGCTTCTGATCCCGGCGTCCATTTGTAAATGGTGTTGGCAGGAATGTCGCTGAATAGCAAATAACCCGAATCATGCCAGACAGGGCCTTCGGTAAACTGGTATCCTTCGGTGATTTTCTGAGGTTCGGCGTTTTCCTTGACCATATTCTGACCCGATGCCATGAATGTCGTTATCAGCATGAGCGCTATAATACCGGAAATTGATTTTGTAAAAGTTTTCATTGTTAGCCTCCCGTTATTTTTATCAGATCAACATCTGCTCAGGGAAATTGTTTGAAGGTGCTATGGGAATATTACTTTATTTTTATAATTTCACGCCCTGTTAATCAAATTTAAACCTTTTAAACAATTTAAACAAATGAAAAGACCATTGCTTTTATTATCAGTGCTCATTTTATCTTTTACGTTATCAGGATGCATGACTGCAGGTTCTTTTTTGGCCCATAATGTGACCAATGTAAAGTTATCCCAGCCCAATTTCAGGATTGCTGCCAAAGATCTGGAGGGCCATGCAAAAGCATCCTATATTTTTGGGGTTAGCTATTCGATGGGGTCGCTTTCCAATACATTTGCCCTTGCCAGGGTAGGAGGCCCGGCAAAATTGTATAATCATGCCATACAGGATTTGTGGCAGAATTACAGGGAACAATTCGGCGATATCGAGGGAAAGAAGCTGGCATTGGCCAATGTACGGATTGACAGTGATATGTTGAATCTCATGGTTTACACGCAATCGGAATTATACATCACTGCAGATGTTGTTGAGTTTGTTGAGGAATAATATCTGACCAGCCATGAATCACAAAGACCCATCCCGTAAATTTCCGACAATAGAAGCAGAAACCCTGTCGGGGAAAAAGATAACATTTCCGGATGTCGCAAAGGGGAAATATGCATTCATCCTTATAGCTTTCAAACGGCAAACACAGGGGGAAGTGGATTCATGGCTGGATCCTTTTATCAGGGAATTCGGAAATCACAAATCGGTCACTTTTTACGAGATTCCTATGATCTCAAAAGACTGGAAGTGGATGTCGGGCTGGATCGATGCAGGCATGCGGGCCGGAGTGCCGAAGGCCAAACACGACCATGTGGCCACTTACTATGGCCCGCTTTCAAAATACTTTAGCTATTTCAATGTGGAGGATCCGGGATCGGTTTATGTTTTTTTGCTTGATAAGAAGGGAAACATCATCTATAATACCCTAGGCCCGGCAGATGATTATAAGTTCAGTGAGCTACGCAGAATTATAAAGGAAAGCATCGGATAACGATTTCAAACATTCGGTTGCTCGCCGTGACCCTCTAAAATGGAGGAATGGCATAATGAAAGCATCCCGCCCAAACTGTCGCTTTGGCGGGATGCTTTTGAACGATAACTGATAAACTTGAAGGAATCCCTCCTTCGCTAATCCCGCTTATCCAGCGGGAGGATGAGTTCGACAGTCGGTTTTCATTGCGCCTTCGGCTTATGAAAACCGGGTCTCACTCACTTACCATTCATCATTTTACCTTTCCCTTTCATCATATCTCCATTCATCATGATCTGGCCGCGGATCTCTCCTGCGGGATACTGATTGGTATGGACATTGACATAGGTTTGTTTGTTTTTCATCATTTCAACAAGATCCCAAAGCTCCTTGCCTTCTAACTGTCCAACCAGATCATCTTTTGTGATCACACCATCTTGGAGAACACCCTGTGTTCTGCCTTCAATAAGTTCCGGAGGGGCTGCGGGCGGATAAAGCCATGCTACAACCGGCCCGTTTTCATCCGCCGAGCCGACATGGATGTGGGCCATTTTTACATTTTTAATGTTGGCTACAATCAGCTTGTAGCTGAGTTTCATGCCATCTTTGCTCAACTGAAAAATGGCCTGGCCGGTGGCATCCGTTTCTACTGCCGGTACTTCATTGTCACCCGAAAGATGGGTGTTGAAGTTTAACACAGCTTTCTCGCCACCCATGTTTTGATTCTGGTGGCCACTTTTCAGCATATCCGATTCATTCTGAACCTCCGTGCTGGAAGGAGCTGTCGGCTGCACGTCTTTGTCACTAAACTGTCTTTCGCAAGATGCGAAAACAAAGATGAAAGCGACTGCTAAAATGGTTAATTTGGTTTTCATAGTAAAATAGATTTTAGAAGATTTTAAAAGTGTTTTTTAAACAATTAACAAAATATATAGTTCATGTAACGGGACCCAAATCCTTTATCATAGCGGTGAATTTTAAATTATTACATTTATCAAACAGCGTATAAGAGGGGAGGGGTGGATAAATTATAAATTACGAGTCCGGTATAAAAAGCTAGATTTTGGCTGGTAAGGCGGCGGCACTAGT
>CAYNPZ010000321.1:0-1105 GCA_964399175.1 uncultured Bacteroidales bacterium
TACGGACCGGCTCCTCTCCCTTGGTCAGGGGAGAGCCTGTCCCGCCGGTTTTAGGCGGGAGGTTGAGGGAGAGTACGCCCCCTGGAGCTATACCTGAATATTAAGAAATTCCATAACCAATTTTTATTAATCACCACAAAAGGTTAATTATTATTCCAATTAATCGTATATTGCATTAAAATTCTATTACAAATGCAATATCAGGAAATTCTGAAAATAGCAAGGAGATTACGAAGGAATCAAACTCCTTCAGAGTATAAGCTTTGGCAGGTCCTTCGGGCCAAAAGGTTGAATGGGATAAAGTTTCTCAGGCAACATCCGATTATTTATGAAAGTAACCGCAACGATTACTTTTTCTTTGTACCGGATTTTTATTGTGCCAAATACAAACTTGTTATTGAGTTGGATGGAAAGATTCATGAATATCAAAAGGAACGTGATAAAGATCGTGAACTCATATTAAAAGACAGAGATTTGAAAGTACTAAGAATAAAGAATGAAGAACTGAATGATATGGAGAAGGTCAAAAGGAAAATTTTGGATATGTGTAAATAGAAGGATTTGATTACATTGCTTTGTTGGCGTACTCTTCCCTGCCTCCCTTGGAAAGGAAGAACCTGTCCTGCAAGATAAGTTGTTCGACCAGTAGCTGCTGAAAAACACAATCCATTTATCAAACTCATGTCAAGTATCATTTGTCTTTTGCAACCATTGAATTTTATTTGCAGGCTTAAATTTTAAAAAGGAGGAAAAACAATATGAAATCAAGATCAGTATTGATAGATGGATACCAGTCGGTTATTGACAATGGAAGAAATCATGCAGTAGTGACCGATTTGCCCGATGGAGCGAACGTGGGAGCCAGTGCACTCGAATTGTCCGTGATGAGCCTGGCCGGTTGTATTTCTACCATTTTCAAAAAAGTGGCCGAGAAAATGCGCCTTGATGTGGGGAAGGTAGAATTAGAGATGGATGCCGACAAAGGTTCTGATACCATTGAAAAGATAAGGTATACGGTAAAGGTTCGCTCCGATGCCCCGGAGGATAAATTGAAAAAGTGCCTGGAGAATACGGAAAAAGCTTGTCCTGTAGGAGTTCTTTTTTC
>CAYNPZ010000321.1:1205-4067 GCA_964399175.1 uncultured Bacteroidales bacterium
TATCCGAAAAGTTGATGTTCCGGCCCATGGACCAACATTCACCTTTGGGGCAAAATTTTTCTTGTTTTCGGTATTAACTTTCTGTGGCTTCTATATTTGTTTCTTTTATCTGAAATAGGGATTACAGCATCAGTAAGTAGGTATTTTAGTTCTGAAAGATACTTCCTGACGCCTGATTCTGTATGATCAACGACCATAAGCCCCAATCCTGTAATGAAAACCCCGTCTTCATTATCAGAAATGCCTATTTCTGTCATATGGTATATATCTTGGATAGAAGAGATAGGCATTTCTGACTTGGAAAATCCATCTTTATTATCAGGGATGAACATTTTAAGCTTTGGATATAGGTTTCTATCAAACATGAACATTCAGGCAAAAAAATGTATATCCGGGACTGCATGGATGAACTTTTTGTGACAAGAAAGTATATGTGTTGCTATACATACCTTCTTTCTGGTTTTAACAAGTATGTTCAGGAGATCCGGGATAACCATTTATATCATTTTTAGTGGTATTTTCAAGATGTATCATATCATATAACACAGAATGAATAAGAAGAAAATACTTATTGGAAATATTATAATTTATGATTAATTTGTTATTCGTGAATTAGTGGCCATTTCTCCCCGAAAATTAAACCTCCCTGTTGCAAACGTGACTATCTCCATTATTTTTAAGAATTATATCAGTATTAGAGATTATTCCTCCTGAAAATTCTATCTTTGCGACGGTTATCAAATCATTTTTTATGGCGAAACAAAAACCAACCATACCGAAGGGTACGAGAGACTTTTCACCTGAAGTCATGGTGAAGCGGAATTATATATTTGATACCATCCGTGAGGTTTTTCAGCGATATGCCTATCAGCCGCTGGAAACGCCCTCTATGGAAAACCTGTCCACTTTGCTTGGGAAATATGGTGAAGAAGGGGATAAGCTTCTTTTTAGAATTCTGGAGTCAGGTGACTACCTTGGTAAAGAAGGTTTACAAATACTTGATGGAAGTAGTTCCGGATCCACCAGTGTATCCACCAGTTCCTCTGTTTCAGCAAGTATTAGTGCGGAATTAAGAAATTATATTTCTAAAAAAGGCTTACGGTACGACCTTACCGTGCCTTTCGCCCGCTTTGTGGTGCAGCATCGGAATGAGATCACTTTCCCGTTCAAGCGTTACCAGATACAGCCAGTCTGGAGGGCCGATAAGCCACAAAAAGGCCGTTACCGCGAGTTTTACCAGTGCGATGGCGATGTGATCGGCACGGATTCTCTGCTCAATGAAGTGGAACTGATCCAGATCATGGATGATGTGTTCATGAAACTGGGTTTAAATGTATCCATCAAGATCAATAACCGGAAGATCCTGAAAGGTCTGGCCAATTTTATTGATCATCCTGGTAAATTCACAGATATTACCGTGGCCATCGACAAGCTGGATAAAATAGGCCATGAAAAGGTCAAAGAGGAACTGAAGGAAAGAGGCCTCTCTGAAGATGCCGTGGAAAAGCTGGATGCTTTTCTTCAACTTGAAGGCAGCAACGGGGAAAAGGTTGAATACCTGGATCAGTGGCTGTCAGACGAAGAAGGAAAGAAAGGCATTCAGGAAATAAAGGAGATCCTGGATTATACCGGTGCGCTTGAACTGAATAATGAGTTGGAGTTTGATCCCAAACTGGCAAGGGGGTTGGATTATTACACGGGGACCATCTTTGAGGTGAAATCTCTGGATATGGAAATGGGGAGCATTTGCGGAGGCGGTCGGTACGACGATCTAACCGGTGTTTTTGGTCTGAATGACGTATCCGGGGTGGGCATCTCCTTTGGAGCAGAACGAATCTATGATGTGATGGAAAAGCTGGACCGGTTTCCCTCCCGGATGTTGCCTGCTGCCAGGATCATGTTTGTGAATTTTGGAAGAGAAGAGTCAAAACATGCACTCCGGGTGCTCCGCGAACTTCATAAGGCAGATATCAAATCGGAGATATACCCCGATGCGGCAAAAATGAAAAAACAGATGACCTATGCCAACAACCGGGGCGTGGAATATGTGGGATTGATGGGAGAGGATGAGATACAAAGGCAGGTGATTAACGTGAAAAATATGGCAAGTGGGGAACAGGGAGAGATGACACTGGAGGAACTGAAGGAGATGTTGGTAAAAAAATGACCAAATAACAAATAACAAATTACAAATAATAACCAATTTCTAAATCCCCTGCCTCGCCTGCAGGCAGGCAATGAGCAAAACATCAGAACGATCAACTTATCTGTTTGAAATTTTAAATATTGGTATTTGGAAATCCCCGCCTGCCGTCGGGGCAGGTATTTGAGATTTGTAGCTTGCCAACCTGCCGGCGAGGCAGGGTGCTTAAGACGCTATTTTTCCACTGAAAACTTTCCAGATACTTGCCTAATATTGAATTTTAAAGTAGACATTTAAATGAAAGAAATTCACTATATATCTTCTGAAGAACTTACCTTTGAAAGGATAGAGGAAATACTGAATAACGATTATCAGCTTGAATTATCCGAGTCGGCCAGGGATAAGATCGTTTACTGCCGGGATTACCTGGACAAAAAGCTTGAGGAATCAGAAGGTCCGATCTACGGGATCAATACGGGTTTTGGTTCTTTGCACGACCATTCCATTTCCAGGGATGAACTAGGTAAATTGCAGGAAAATCTGGTAAAGAGCCACGCCTGTGGTACGGGAAAAGAAATTCCCCGGGTAATTGTCAGGCTGATGATCTTACTGAAGGTTCAGGCTCTTTCCTATGGAAATTCGGGGGTTCAATTATCAACAGTAGAGCGGCTCATTGAATTCTTCAACCACCATATTACTCCGGTGGTGTATGAATTTGG
>CAYNPZ010000322.1:0-259 GCA_964399175.1 uncultured Bacteroidales bacterium
CCCTATTTTGTGAATTTTCTGTCCAACAGTCCAACAAAATTGCTAATTTACTGTAAAAATGGGTTTTAATGCCCTGAAGTGTGTTGGAAACCTGTTGTTTTTTGTTGGAACGTGTTGGAGTAGATTTTTTTAGTCCAACACCATCCAACATTGTCCAACACTTTAAATTATTATTATTCAATATATTATTCTTCTGTTGGAGTGTTGGACAGAAAAAACTGCTTTTTTATTGGTATGTTATTGCATGATCCCGATTAAA
>CAYNPZ010000322.1:270-4066 GCA_964399175.1 uncultured Bacteroidales bacterium
CTCCTTTACAGTCTGGGCAGGGTTTATACAGGTAGTTATCTTTAGAAATGGTCATTAATTGTCATTGATGGTCATTAGAAGGTTGTCATTCAGTGATTATTTTTTGTTGAGCTCTTTAAGGATTCCGGAGATAAACTGAAATGCCGTCCGTGCGCTGAACATGTTCACTACCCAGTCAGGTATTGGGTTCAAATAAATCATACGGCCAAAAAAAAGACGCGACTTTAATGGTAATGTAAGAAAACCATTAATAATGCCAACGTATGAGGAAGGCTGAGCCAATAAAGGGGGGTTGTTCTTTTGCCCCCCTTCTAAGATAAATAAGACAAGAAGATAAACTCAGTATGTATTTACAAATATACGGAATATATTATTAAAAATCCAGAGAAATTATATTTTTTTAATCTTCATCGTCATCGTCATCGTCATCCTCCTCATCGTCATCGTCATCGTCATCCTCCTCATCATCATCGTCGTCGTCATCACTTTCACCCTCTTCGAATTCAGAGTGCTCGTCTAGGTATTCCACTATCATTTCAGCCATATCCTCATTGTGATCTTCATTGATCAGGATTGTGCCGGATTCATCCATTTCGGCCTTACTCAGGTCAATGCTGTTGAACAGGCCATCCAGATCAATGCGTACGACCAGATCTCTGATATCCTGATCGTTCACCTGGATGCCGTTCTCGTTTTCCACTTCGAATTCAATGTCCTCTTCCGTGTAGAAAACCACCGGGTAGGTTGTGCCCTCCGTATCGGTGTATCGTGCTTCAATATAAATCGAGTGACCACCATCAAGGACCGACGAAATCTCTGCTTCCAGTTCATTGTAGGTTCCGGGCTGAATGGTCATCAATTCCGATAATTTGGTACCTGCAAGCAGATCAATCTGGAAGGCGCCTTCAAACTCGTATTCGGTTTCAGTGCTCACGGTACCGTAATCGTTTTCTGTCTCCTGTTCTCCTTCCATTTCGAGCTCGCTGAGACCTACCATGGCACTGTCAAAAACTAAGGTATCAGATGCCTTCAATGTAGCTGCTTTCTGTACTGCCTCAAAACTAATAGACAACTGGGCTTCCCCTGTTTTCTGTTCATTTTCATCTTTCTCGCATGCTGTAAAAAACACCAGCACGCCCAAGACTACTGCAATTAAAATTCTTGTTTTCATGGTTTTTGGTTTTTGTGATTTGATTTTTCATACGATAAGAACAATTTAAGGTTAGAAATGTTCATTATTTTTAATGCCTACCGGTAATCGAAGTCTGTAAACAGTATGTCAATATCTGTGCCATGAATTTTATTTAGGCGCTTAAAGCGCAACTTGAACCAACATGTTGTTCAAACTTAATCTAAACATTGGTTTCTTCCGCGAAGCGCTTTTTTTTAGGCTTGTCCTGAAAAAAGGTAGTACCTTACCGGTCAAATTCTTATTTTTTTTGGCAAAACTTGCCCGGTAAGGGTTATTGTAAAAATCCTGCTCATTCCTTCTGATATGTCCTGTGCCTTTACAGGGCTTACACAGTACAATTTTATCTATCCGCTTTTGATACATTTTCATTGATTTAAAAAGGCAATTTTTCTCCATTATAGTTTGTGATTTCCGGAATATCGCTCTCATTCTCTTTTAGCTGGTTTTCTTCAACCGTGGTAAAATGGCTCTGGTGTCTCGGTTCTTTCCAGGGAGACGTTCATCTCTTTGTCAAGATCATCATAGGAGAAAATATACGCACTGGTATTGCTATTGGTGAAACGTTCCGAACGCTTCCAGCCCAGATATGCGTTGCTGTTTTGAAGGTAAAAGAGCAAACTGGATTTTGGAAGGTAATGCTGGCCGGTGCGTTTGCAGGTTTCTGCATAAATCTCATAGATCCTGCTGAACTTAAGACTGATTACCCGGGTATCCCCGGTTACATCCCGTTTCTTTTCTTTCAAATCATTTACCTGCATAATTCCAAACTTGAAATCATACCCTTCCTGGATCAGTTTGCTTTCAACCGCGTATTCAAGGATATTCCAGAACGTTTTCACCTCCGACGAGTGCAGGATGAACTCACTCTGTTCGATGATGTTATTGATGGCCACTTGGATGATCTTTTCATAATCAAACCCCAGATTGTATCTGCCCATAAAAAACCTGGCCGCAGCTACTACAACAGCCACATTTCTGAATATCCGGTTTTCCACGTTTTTATCCTTGATCTTTTCCCGTATATCCTTAACGGTCTGATCAAACAGCCCGTAATATTCCTTTTCAAATTCTTTCCGGTATCCGCCCAATTCAGCAGTAATCTGACTTAAACCTTTTTCTTCGATGGCTTTCAATTCATTGTATTTTTGTTCGTCTTCGCTGGTAAAATGGTCTTTGGTTCCATAGCCCCGTCCGGCCGCACCGAACGGAGTTTTTTAAGAGTGGATGTCACAGATGCTTGGCAAGGAGGCACGGATAAATGTTTTACATGATATCCACATCGAATTTAGTAAGTATAGTAAACAGAACAGAGAATGGAGAAATAAAATGCATATGCACTTTAGCCAGACGTTGGCGGTAATGCATGAAGAAAGATAGCTTAAGTATAAAAAAATTGAATAATCTTTACTTTTATAACAGGTTTTGTAAAAAAAATTTGGATTTCTTAACAAAAGAAGCGTTCTTTGTAAAGAAGATTTAAAAATCTTTACATAATGGCTCAGGATAAAAAATGGAAAATAAAAGAGCTACCTTTAGATAAAGAGATAGAGTCTAAAAAAGTATTAAAAAGGCTGCCTTCAGCTCATGCAGCCTTGGCAGAGTTAAAAGGAATTGTTTCAAAGATACCAAGTCAAAATATATTAATGAATACACTTGGATTACAGGAAGCAAAGGATAGTTCAGCAATTGAGAATATTATTACCACCAACGACGATTTATATAAATCGGCATTAAACCTTGACTCTTTTACTTCTTTAGATGCAAAAGAAGTCCAGAATTATGCCTCAGCAATGAGAAAAGGTTTTGAATTAATCACAGAAAAAGGTTTTATTACCAATAATATCATTTTAAAGATACAAGAGGAGTTGGAGGGAAACACAGCAGGATATAGAAAACTGCCAGGAACGGAATTAAAAAATTCAGCAATAGGTGAAGTAGTTTATACTCCACCACAAGATTATAAGGATATTGAACGATTGATGGGTAATCTTGAAAAATTCATAAACAGTCAGGAAACGGTAGATTATGATCCGTTGGTTAAAATGTCGGTTATACATTATCAGTTTGAGAGTATTCATCCTTTTTACGATGGTAATGGAAGAACAGGTCGGATCATCAATATTTTATACCTGATACAGGAAAAAATACAAGATCTTCCGATTTTGTATTTAAGCAGCTATATCATTAAAAATAAACCTGATTACTACCGTCTGCTCCAAAAAGTAAGAGAAACAGATTTCTGGGAAGATTGGTTATTGTTTATGATAAGTGGGATAGAGCAAACCTCAAGAGAAACAATAGACTTGATTCTAAAGATTAGTGATCTCATGATGAGCTATAAACATAAAATACGTGATCATTATAAATTCTATAGCCAAGATCTGCTGAACAATTTATTCAAACATCCTTACACAAAAATTGAATTTGTAGTAAATGATTTGGATGTTTCCCGGATAACGGCAGCTAATTATTTGAATAAGTTAGCGGATGATGGATTATTGAAAAAGAAAAAATTAGGAACCGGAAATTATTATATTAATGAACCTTTAATTAATTTACTAACAAATAGATAGAAAAAAATGCACAGGCGGCAACAGGTTATAA
>CAYNPZ010000323.1:0-4042 GCA_964399175.1 uncultured Bacteroidales bacterium
GACAGGCATTCAATCATTATTTTTATATTTACGCTGACAAAAAATGATAATTACTAACCCAAAAACAAGAACTATGAAGAAAATCAGTTTCATTTCGTTTTTATTGATTGTATTATATGTTGTTCCTGCAATGAGTCAGGTGGAAGAACGTCCTGCCTGGGATGATCCGGGCGTGCTTCAGATCAACAGGGAGAAACCACATACGACTATGATGGTTTTTCCTTCCAAAGAGCGTGCCTCGGTGATGCATCCGGAACGCTCACCCTGGCATTTCAGCCTAAACGGAAGGTGGCAGTTTGATTGGTCAAAAAATCCGGATCAGAAACCGGATAATTTCTATCAAACGGATTTTGATGCTTCCGGGTGGGATCACATTGATGTTCCTTCCAACTGGGAGGTGGAAGGTTATGGTACCCCGATCTATTCCAATGTGCCTTATCCCTACGAAACTTCCGAATTAAGGGCCCCCACGGAATGGAATCCCGTAGGATCCTACAGAAAATGGATTGAAATCCCGGATGATTGGGATCAAAGAGAAGTTTACCTGCATTTCAAAGGGGTCCAGTCGGCATTTTACCTTTGGGTGAATGGCGAAAAGGTTGGTTACAGCCAGGGCAGCCGTACACCAGCCGAATTTAATGTTACGGAATACCTGAATGAAGGGAAAAATCTTGTCGCCCTTCAGGTATATCGCTGGAGCGATGGCTCCTACCTGGAGGATCAGGATTTCTGGCGGTTGAGCGGCATCTTCCGCGATGTGTACATGTGGTCAACCGACCAGGTACATGTGCGCGATTTCAATGTTACTTCTACACTGGACGAGAATTATCAGGATGGCATCTTCGAACTTTCCGGGGAGATCGTCAGTCACGGTAACTCCGGTGCAGTCAGTGTTCAGTATGAATTGTACGACGCGAATAATACACTGGTGCATACTCAGGAATCCGAAAAAGCTCTTCAGGGTGAACAAACCGAATTCAGTTTCTCCGGGACGGAATTGACGAATGTCAACCAGTGGAATGCCGAAAATCCGTACTTGTATGATCTGTATATCACCCTGAAGGATCAGCAGGGAAATACCATGGAAGTAATCCCCCAGAAGGTGGGCTTCCGTAAGGTAGAGATAGAAAACGGCCGGTTCCTGGTGAATGGCAAGCAGGTATTGTTAAAAGGAGTGAACCGCCACGAGCATGATGCCGACGACGGGCATTATGTGACCAAAGAAGATATGGTGCGCGACATTCAACTGATGAAGCAAAATAACATTAATGCGGTCAGGACATCTCACTACCCCGATGTTCCAATGTGGTACAAATTATGCGATAGGTATGGATTGTATGTCATTGATGAAGGGAATATTGAAACCCATGCTTTCGGAAATAACAGGGATAATAAGTTAAGCAACCATCCGGAATGGGAGATACCCTATCTTGATCGCGTCAGGCGTATGGTGTACCGCGACCGGAATCATCCTTCCATTGTGATGTGGTCTCTGGGGAATGAGAGCGGAGATGGACCCAATGTCGAAAATGTGCATGAATGGGTAGGGGAGAACGACCCCGGCCGGCCTTTCCATTACGAAGGCTCTACCAACCATTCGGGCCTGCTGAATGCGGATGTTTATTCCAGGATGTACACCACCCCCGAAGGTTGCAGGGAGTTGATGGAGGAATATAGTGATATGCCTTTTATGCTTTGTGAATATACCCATGCCATGGGCAATAGCAACGGTAATGTAAGCGCCTATATGGATTTGATGTACGGGGATAACAATTTTTTCGGCGCCTTTGTATGGGACTGGATGGATCAGGGTTTGCGTCAGGACGTTCCTGTCCCTTACAGGAAATCATCAGGCCAGGATAAGTTTATCGCTTATGGCGGATGGTGGGAAGAAGCCAAAGGCATTCACCACGACGGAAACTTCTGTATGAACGGATTGCTGGCTGCCGATCAAACGCCTCACCCGGGTCTGTTTGCAATTAAGTACCATTATCAATACGTGAAAGTAGAAGCGCTCAATTCGGCAGAAGGAACATTCAGGATCACCAATCGTTATGATTTTGTTCCGCTTGATGAAAAGCTTGCATGCCAATGGAAGTTGAAAAAGAACGGTGAAGCCATCCAAAGCGGTGCAATAGAAAATCTGGATATCCAGCCTGGAGAGAGCAAAACCATAGAGTTGGATCTTCCTGATTTATCTCCGGAGGAAGGAGATGAATACTTTGTGGATTTCAAATTTGTTACTCCTGAAAATACTTTCTTTGGGCCCAAAGGGTATAAACTGGCATGGGAACAGTTCCGGCTGCCTGCAAGCTCATTTAGGGAACAATCTCCTATACAAACCGAATTGCCCCAATACCGGAATGAAGGTTGGGACCTGATCGTGTATAATGATGATTTTTCCGTGCGTATAAACCGCCGGAACGGACAGATTGTTTCATACTACCATCGAAATGAAAAACTTCTGGAGCAAGGTCCTGAGCCCGATTTTTGGAGAGCGCCTACCGACAATGATGTTGGTGCCAGAAATAGCACCAGAGAGAATAAGAATCTTATGGATTTTTGGAAACATGCAGGCGAGGTGCTTATCAATGGCGATGAAGTGGAAGTCAATGAAACGGATCATGCTTTGCAGGTGAGTATGAAAGGAGAGCTGATCAACATTGACAGTGAAATTGCGCTGGAATATCTTGTTTATGGAAACGGGGCCATCGATGTTTCTGTGGAATATACACCGGGTGATAAAGAACTTCCGGAGATGATGCCGCGGTTTGGAACCAAAATGGTGGTTGCACCGGATTACGACAACCTGGTATGGTACGGTCCCGGTCCGCGGCCGACCTATGCCGACCGCAACGTGGAACCGGTTGGCATTTACCGTTCCACGGTAGCGGAAGAATGGGTGGAGTATTCCAGGCCCCAGGAAAATGGATACAAATCCGATGTACGCTGGGTAAAGCTGATCAATGATAAGGGCCGTGGACTGAAATTCAGCGGTTTTCCGTTGATTGGCTTTGGTGCCCATCATTATTCCAGGGAAGATATTGCACAGGCCGATTATTCATTCCAGTTAACTCCCAAGCCCCAGATTTATCTGAACATCGACTACAAGCAGATGGGCGTGGGAGGCTACAACAGCTGGAGTCTAAATGCCCATCCGGTTGATGAATACCGGGTGCATAACGAACCCATGTCTTATACCTACCGGATTGAGCCGGTGGAATAAAGTATGAGATAAAAAGCCTTCCGGTAGTACCTAATTTGCCGGGAGGCTTTTATTATGTTAATCTATACATTCGAATTGGTTACGTAGAAATTCCTTACGATTCCGCTTTTGCTTATCTTCTTTGCCGTTTTACATGCTTGTTTAAATCAGGAAAAAAGCCTAACATTCCGGGGAACTTTTTTGGAAATATCTATAATATATCGATCCCAGAGCTGCCATGACATTCTATGGAAGTGAAGAGATAGGAGATACCACCTATTGCGATTACTGTCCCGATGGCCCGCAGTCTTATCCATTTAATGAGCAGGGCTATCGGTTCAAGAAATACAATCGTTATGAGTATGTGGAAAAAGAAAATTTCCCCCAAAGTTCCATTAACGGTGTGGTTATACGATATGCCGATGTGTTGCTCATGCATGCCGAAGCACTGATTCGTGGTGATGGCAGTGAATCGGAGGCCATAGCTTTGATCAATCAGGTTAGAGACCGCGTGGGTGCTTATCCTTATGATCTTGCAGAGGAAGATGAATCTGCACTTGAATTGTTGATACGCGAAAGGCGTTGTGAACTGGCAGGGGAACAGAAACGTTTTTTCGACCTGGTTCGCTGGGGTACCTTGCAGGAAACACTCAATGCCGAATTCGGTGATCAGCGTGTAACAACCAAACATAGCAAATTCCCTATACCGTCAAGCGAACTGGATGCCAATAAGGCCATTGAAGTTGAGAATGGATGGAATTAGTAACATGATGTTATTTTTATTAAAGAAGAAAAGGGGCCTATGGTCCCTTTCTTTTTGGTAGGCCTGCTTTTTTA
>CAYNPZ010000324.1:0-4032 GCA_964399175.1 uncultured Bacteroidales bacterium
TTAAAATGTTTAAAAAAATTATTATCGCATCCGACCTTTCTGAAGCCTCAGAGGCGGTTATAAACTGTTTAAAAGATTTTAAATCATTAGGGGTTGAAGAAGTAATCCTTTTCTATGCTTATGGTATAAAACATCTGGCACCACCTGCTGATTATGTAGAAGCCTCGGTTGAGCCTCAATTAACAAAACAGAAAAAAATTATAGAGGATCAGGGGTTTAACGTAACGCTTGAAATCGCGCCGGGAGTTCCGTCAGAGGAATTAAAACAACTGTCAAAACAAAAGGAGGTTTCGCTTATTATTATTGGCACGCAAGGAAATAGCGCTGCTACCCATCCCCTGTTTCGGATTGGCGGTGTAACATCCGAAATAATACATAGCCATGAAAAACCTCTTTTAGTTGTACGGACTATGGTTTTTGAAAAGGACGGAAGTAAAACGGTAGAAACCACCTGTCATAGCTTAAAAGACAGGATACTTTTTGTAACCGACTTTTCCGATATTTCCATGAGGGCATTTGAGTATGTTAAAAAACTGGTTGAAGACGGTTGTAAAAAAGTAACCCTTTTACATGTACAGGATAAAACTCGCATTGAAAAACACCTTATTCATAAACTGGAAGAATTTAACAAAATAGACACCGAACGGCTTGAAATGCGTAAAAAAGAGTTGCTGGAAATTGGAGCCGAAGATGTCGAAATAAAAATACCATTCGGCATACCTGCAAAAGAAATACTGGATGAAGCGAAAAATAGCTATTCCTTAATCGTTATGGGAAGCCAGGGACGGGGCTTTTTCCGGGAATTTTTTATTGGCAGTGTAAGCCATAAGGTTGTAAGAGGCTCTGATGTTTCTGTTATGCTGATACCTTCTGCGGAGAGATAAAAGTTAACCGGAAAAACAGGAGAAAGGTTTAAACATAAAACTAATGTTATGAAAAATTACATTTCTCCCTTAATATTCATTCATAAGGGTATATTTTATGAGAAACTTATTGATCCACAGACAAATAACCAACAGAGATGAAGTCTCTATTGACAAATATCTTCATGAAATTAGCAAAGAAGCATTACTAACCCCAGAGCAGGAAGTGGAACTGGCAGGGCGGATCAAGAAAAATGATCGGCAGGCATTAGAGAAACTCGTGAGAGCCAACCTTCGTTTTGTGGTATCCGCGGCTAAGAATTACCAGCATCGGGGATTAAGCCTCCTTGACCTGATCAGCGAAGGCAATCTGGGATTGATCAAAGCGGCCCGAAAATTTGACGAAACCAAAGGTTTTAAATTCATCTCCTATGCCGTGTGGTGGATTAGACAGTCCATTATGCAAGCTTTGGCAGAGCAAGGAAGAACTGTTCGACTGCCCCTGAATAAAGTTAATGCCATTTCAAAAATCTATAAGACCTTTGCTGAAATCGAAAAAAAGTACGGAAGAGAACCCACCCGAGAAGAAATATCCGAGATTTTATATTGGTCCCCTAAGACAATCAAGCAATGATGGCAAAACTCCATCAAGCCAATCTCAATGGATGCCCCATTAAATGAGGAAGAGGAATATACCTTTTCCGACACGATGAAAAGCAAGGAAAATCCACCAGATGATAATCTCGTTAGTGAATCACTCCATCAGGAGATTGAAAACACACTATCTTCACTCCTGACAGAAAAAGAAGCAAACATCCTCAGATCATTTTACAGATTGGGAAAGAGAATTGGCCCCTTTTTTAGGACAGGTTGAAAATCATTTTTGGGGTTTGATACCCTATCCTTTTTGGGGGCGAATGGATATGTCATATAAAAACACAGGATTATGAATGAGAACAGTGCCAAAATACACCTGAAAACACGATATTAGAATCACAAATCCCTCCAGTTTGATCAATAACATTTTGAGAAATAAGAATTATATCAGACAAGTTACCAGAGAAGGGCGACAGAAATATTTCCAAATAACAGAAGAGGGTGAAAAGTATATAAAAAGCCTACTATCAGGGTTAAATGAATAACATCAAATATTCCTTTGTTTGATAGATGAAATCCTAAAGTCCATAGGAAGGATTATTCGGGGTTTTTGTGATTTTAAATATGCTTGAACATTGAAGGAATCATTATCAATTCCATTATTCTTGGTATCAGGGATCAGTAATCAATCAGAAGCCAACTGTTCTCTTATAATACCCTAATTCAAAAGACCAACCGAAGTATCAGGTTGACCAAAGAACCCATAAGGTCTTGGACGGAGACGCCTTACCTTCTAAAAATTGGAATCTTTTTAGACAGATTCGTAATGGTCAATTATAATTGATCGGAAAGCTCAAAATTCGAATGCTTTCTGGGTGCTATAATAGAATGTTACATTTCTAAAAGTCGTAGTATTGAATACCACAAATAACCGATACCGGTCACAGTTTGGTCATCCGGGTTAAAGATGAAGACGAAAACTGGACGATGCGTTCTGTGGCCAGGATCATAATGGAAGAATATCTGCAGAAACCCCAACCCACTTCTAAACATCGTATCGGTTTTAAGGATTTTGATCACCGGAACATTGCCCCCATCAGTATGATCTGGGAAACCCAGCAAGAGAAGACGGAGCGACATAAACAAATGTTTCCTTTCAAATATAGATTAAATGAGCCCAAAGAGCAGGCAACCAACCCTTCCAACAAACCTGAAAAATTTCATGATGAAATCGTCAGGCTCAAGGTGGAAGGAAACAGTTATAAACAGGTTGCGTGTAAGCTGGGGATTTCATATTACAGATTGTACCGGTATTGTAAGAGGGAGGGGATTTAGCTGGATATAAAAACAAATTATTCATTTTCATCTTACTCCAGGAACATATAGCCTTCTATAACAAACATGAATATTATAGGTCATAAATTTAAGATAATTATCTATAAACCAACACATTGTTTCAAACTGATTAAAAAGTTTGAAACCACACATAATTTTCTTTTCGGGTTCATTAAATTAGCTATTCCAAAAACAACATAACAATATGAATTCAAACGGAGACAACATTATCGTCCACAACCCTTACGAAGAGGGCTATGACTTTTATATCAAAGACAAATGGAACAACCAGTTCCAATTTCGAATTTCCACTTTTGAAGTGCCATCAGGATTGGAATCAGTAGCAATAGAGGTAATAGAAGACGATCCCGAAAGAGAATCTCGTATTTTTACCATTTTATCTGATTTTGAAGCTGATGTGGAGGAAGCTGAAATGAGGTTAAAGGCAAAAATTAAAAAGGGCATCAATCGTAGGCATTTGAAATATAGCTACGGAAAACTCTCAATTGGTGCAGATCAAACATTAAGGGGTAGGATTGAAGAAAACCTTGACCATCCAGAGAGCATTTTTAATCGATTCTTTGTAATCGACGGCAAACGGGTCACTATTGAACAATTCGCTGAAATGATAGCACCCTATCCAAGCTTTAATTTCAAATTTCAAATTATTGATCCGGCAGATGAAATAGATTAGTTCAAAACAACCAGTTCAAAAAGCAATAAGTATGGACTTTAATGAATACAGACCTGAAAAGCAATTAAACAAAGAAGAAGAAAGTCTTTCATTCCTGACCGATGAATTGGAGAAATTCATTAAGGGAACTTATCCTTTATTCAGTCGTGACTCATTAAAATTGAATGAGGGGCAGATAAGAAGATTAGCCCATCTCCTGATTGAATTTGCTGAAGACCTGTATTTGGACATCGGGATATGGAAGTCGTACGAAAATCACAACATCAACATTTTTGGCACACCTTTGCCCTGCACACTGGAGAACGGAGAACAAATTTCTGAGGATGACCCTTTAAATGAGTACCGAATACAACATTTCCTCTGGAATATATACGGGATGTTGGAACCCAACCTGACATTTTCACCCCTTCATAAAGATTTACACTATCTCACAGAAGAAATTTCTGATTTCCTGAATAATAAAAAATCCTATTTCCCGAAAAGGTCATCCATAAAGAATTTCTTAAAGCAACCAGAAGACGATGCTTATGATATCAAGAGAAA
>CAYNPZ010000325.1:0-4011 GCA_964399175.1 uncultured Bacteroidales bacterium
TTGAGCTCACTGTAGCCTCATCCAATAACGGTCCGGTCTTTGAATCCGACCCGGTAACGCAGGTCCTTGAAGAGGACGAGTATGTTTATCCGATTGAGGCCCGCGACCCGGATGGAGACAGTCTGCACTTCAGCGGGGTTGATGTCCCTGAATGGCTGAGCCTGTCGGACAGCGGCGATGGTACGGCCACCCTTCGGGGCATACCGCGTAACGCCCAGGTAGGCACGGACAGCATTGTTCTGGCCGTTACCGATAGCCAGCCCGGCCATACCACAGAACAGGCTTATGAGGTTACTGTTGAAAACATCAACGACGCCCCGGTATTTGAGTCCGATCCGCTCACGAGCGTCCGTGAGGGTGAGGCTTATGATTATGCTGTGGAAACGTGGGATCCTGACGGAGACAGCGTGCGGATCACCGGCGTGCGCCTGCCGGAGTGGCTGAGTCTTTCCGATAGCGGTGACGGCACGGGGCGCCTGCACGGCCATCCCGGCAATAGTGATGTGGGCACAGACAGTGTGGTTTTACGGGTTGCCGATGATAGTGTATCGCAGGGACTTGAACAGGCCTTTGCCATCGCAGTGGAGGGCAGCAATGAGACCCCTGAATTTACTTCTGATCCCGTCCGGAAGATTCAAGCAGGGGATAATTACAATTATCACCTTGTCGCGCGGGATAAAAACGGTGATGCGCTTGCTTTTGGTTATGACAAATTGCCCGGGTGGCTGACATTGATCCATCAAACGGATACATCTGCTTTGGTTACCGGTAAAGTCCCTACAAAACAGGCAGGGGATCATGATGTGATCGTTACCATGACCGATGGTAAAGTGGAAGTTCCGGTAAAGCTGGATTATACGCTTACCGTTCATAAAACTGCCCATATCGCCAAAAATAAATTTTCGAATCCCATAGAGGTTTATCCCAATCCTTCCCGGGGGAAGATTTATGTCTCCGGCCTCATTTTGGGTACCCAATTGATGGTGGTCGATATGAACGGTACCGTTATTACTGAAAAAACAGCCGGTAACAATCGCGTTACCATTGATTTATCCAATGAATCAAAAGGCATTTATTTTCTGAAGGGGCAAAAGGGGAACCGGCATTTCAGTAAAAGGATCATATTGAATTAAACGGATTGGATTTCCTGGTTGTTTATAACTAAGGTCCGGAGAACTTTTAGGCAAGTATCTCCGGACTTTTTTTTTATTGTTGTCTGTAACTTTATTTACATGGCTCCGTAAATCCATAATATAAAAATTTTGACGAATGGATTAAAAGGATTGATAAAATGCAATAAGATATAGACAAAACACAGCAAGGAGCCATACATATTCCATCCTAATAGCAGGAGAAATGGTCTTTCCCTGTTGATTTAAAATAACTCAAACATTTTAATTATGAGAGACATTTGTACATATTGCAAGTGGGGGCTAATTATGTTTGTAATTTTGGGGTTGTGTTTACCCGCCCCCGTCCAGACGATTGCCCAGTCGTCGGGCAGTGTGGATCCCCAAGCCTGGGAGCCTGTTTCACAGCCCGATCTGGAGAGCAGCCTTTCCGGGGCATCAGAATTGGAGTTTGAGGACGTGGCCCCTCCACCCCAGGAATGTCGGGTGGGCCACAGACCTTATTTAGTCCCCAATCCTGACGGAGAAGGATGGGATATGCTCATGCCCTACTGGGGTCCGAAAAGCGGTGAAGTCATTATCCATGATTTTGGTTCCGGAGAAACCAACCGCCAGGTTTGGGGGGGTAATGAAGGACATTCCATTACAGGCTATCATACAAATTTTCACATGAAACCTTCCTTCTATAGTGATGGTAGATTAGCTTTTTGCTTGGGAGTTAGAGGTTCTGAGCTTAATCGTGCGCGCATGTTTTTGATTTACGACCCGGAGGTTAATGAGTTTACATATACTGAAATCCCAGATCCTCCGGGGAAATATGATTATGTAAAGGGTGCAGCCTTTGATATAAACGAAGAAAGTATGGTTTACGGTATTGGTTTTGATGAGGCAAAGGACGGCTATGTACCGTTAAGCCTGAACATGGAAACGGAAACAGCAAAAGCCTATGATAAGGTAGGCCCGTATGAAGGTAGTTTTACCACTACTTATAGGGAGTGTCACGCAGTTGGTAATTGGGCTTACGCCGCAATCGGCAACAGTCCCTGGCGCTTGATTGCGTTTAATTTTGAGACCGGAGAAGGCAAAGTTCTGGCTGAGACTGAGGATATCGAAGGAGACTGGAAGACGATCAATATGAGTAAAGTCAAATCAAACGGTGAAAGGGGTATCAGGGGGCATGTTCGGCAGGCAAGGTGGATCGAGGGAGTTGGGGATTGCAATATTGACGAATACCAGTTTTGGCTCCATGATGGCAAAATCTATAAACGGGTCAATGACACGGCCCCCTGGTCGGGAGAGCCGGCAGAGGCTGCGGGCAGCCCGTCTTTTGACTGGCAGCGTGAAGGCCAACAATGGCCGGAGGACTTTACCCCGCCGGAAGGGGTTCCGGTTTTAGAGCGCGATGCCGCTGACCCCAACCCTGATGGTAAGGTCAGTCTACCCTACCGCATTGAAGGAGATTACGAGCTGAAGGCCCTTGAATATAGTGTAAAAATGTACGACGGTTCAATCCGGCTACTTAAGGAAACGAGTGATGATGTTCTTGCAGCTACCGATGCAGGGTATGGGCAAACGGTTTTGTATGACCTGTCTTCTGATGGTGTCAGCCGTGTTGATGGAAAATTAAGTCCCTATTCCCTGGCAGTGGACAAGGCTAAACAAAAGCTGTATATTTCCGGGTACCCGAATTCACAGATGTACAGTTATGATCTGACCCGGGATCTCGGGCATGATCTTAGTCCTCCCAATCCTGAATTTGCAGGGTATCTGGGAAAATATGAAGACGGAGAGAATACGCATGATCCGCTTGGTACAGAAGTAGGAGCTGACGGGCGTATCTACAATGCAGGCACTACCCTCGGCCGTACACGAGATGGTGGCGGTATGGGTTGGTACGATCCGCAAACAGGTAATGTGGATGGTTCCTGGAAGCCCCAGTTTGAAAATTATAGCGTGTTCTGGACTGCCTCAGCAGAGGATGGGCGTTATATTTTGCTTTCCACGATACCTCGTAATGGAGTTAATATGGGTAAATTGTTTTGCTGGGATACCCAGACTCATGAGTTCATTTACAGCATTAAGCCACCGGGGTCATGGACTCCCGGACCTGTTGTGGAGGCATTTCCGGGTTTGATGATTGGCTATACCAGAGCCAATAGTGAAGGAATCGGACGACTGTATGGTTTTAAAGCAGAAACGGGAAAAATTCTTTGGACGAAGGATGTCCCGGATGAACCGGTAACACCTTTTTCCCGGGTAAAAAGGCATCAATATATTTTTCGCCGCGGCCCGGATGACCACATCTGGGCTTCTATTGGTCAAACCCTGGTACGCATTGATCCGCGCAACATCGAGGTTAAGCCCTTGGGGAACGCTTCACCAGCTCAGCTAGCCTTTGCCCGGGATAATGTATACATCGCCGGCGGTTCAGCACTGAGACAGATTAAAGGAGTGCATCCTACCGATGATATTGCTCCCTCTGCTCCTGTAGATTTAACGGGGACTGTCACGAATGATACAGTTAATCTTCGCTGGAAAGCCAATGAAGAGAAGGATTTAAAAGGATATAATCTTTATCGTGCAAAAGATTCGTCCGAAGAATATAAAACGGTAAATGAAGTGCTGATCCAGGATACCATTTTTAAAAGTGTTGATGTAAAAAATGGCTTTTCCTATTATTATCAGGTTACTGCCGTGGATGAGGCCAACAATGAATCTGCTTATTCTCCCGATTGGGCCGCAGAGATAAAAAGTGCTTCCGGGATATCCAATCAGAATTCCACATTTGAATCCGATCCGCTCACGCGGGTTCTTGAAGAGGAGGAGTATGTATATTCGATTAAGGCCCGCGACCCGGACGGAGACAGTCTGCGATTTACAG
>CAYNPZ010000326.1:0-4010 GCA_964399175.1 uncultured Bacteroidales bacterium
TTTTTATATGGATTTTTTCTTTACATCCTGTTTTTGTTTTCTCTCTTCAATACATTCCCCGAAACCAGAAATACCACAGGTTTTTTCGATAGTGGATTGGTTTTAGTGATCACAACGGTGTTGTATACTTCCTCTATGGTTTTATAATTCAACACGGTTTCGGGCTTGCCTGTAATATGGATCCTGCCGTTGTTCAGCATCAACAGGTGGTCACAGTATTCTCCTGCCAGGTTCAGCTCGTGAATGATCATAAGCACTGTTAATCCCAGATCGCAGTTTAATTGCTGAATCAAATTCAATACCTGCACCTGATGGGTAATATCCAGATGGGAGGTGGGTTCGTCCAGGAGAAGCAGTTTCGGTTCTTGTGTTAAAGCCCTTGCTATGGCAGCCAGTTGCTTTTCTCCTCCACTGAGCTGATACATGTATTTATCCTTCATGCTGAAAATACCAGTTAATTTCAGGTATTTATGAGCTATTGCATAATCTTCTGCCGACTCGAAAAACTGAAAGGTGCTTCTGTAAGGCAATCGTCCCATCAGCACATAGTCTTCCATGGTTATTCCGGACTCTTCAATTTCCTGGGTTACGATGGCTATATTCCTGGCCCGGTCTTTATTGCTCATTTGGGTTAAGTCCTGGCCGTCGAGTAGTAATGTACCTGTTTCCACGGGAAGTTCGGCGGTAATGCCCCGGAACAGGGTAGTTTTCCCCGAGCCGTTGGGACCGATGATGCCTGCAAACTCACCTTTGGCTACATGGAATGTGATATCAGATATGTGGAATTTATTTCCGTAACCACATTTTAAATGCTCTATTTGAAGCATATTAGTCTCCTTATATCAATTTCATTCGTGTTCTGCTCAATACCACCACGAAAACCGTGCCCCCTATAATGCCTGTAATGACACCAATCGGCAATTCATTTGGAGCAATGATGGTGCGTGCGACCAGATCCGAAAAAATCAGAAAAGCTCCTCCGCCCAGGAATGAACTTATTAACAATATTCTGTAATCCGTTCCCACGATCAGGCGCATCAAATGGGGGATGATCAGGCCCACGAAACCTATGACCCCGGAAATGGCAACGCACATACCCGTTATCAGGGATGCCAGTATAAAAAGAATCCGTATGGTGATTTCCGTGTTAATTCCCAGATGCCTGGCTTTGATTTCACCCAAACGAAGTGCATTAAGGGGTTGTGCAAAGAGATAGGCAATACCCAATCCTATCACAGAAACCCATAATGTAACATGAATCAACAGCACATTGGTTTCGTCAAGAGAACCCATCATCCAGAATATAATGCCCTGCAAGTTTTCGGCCGTGGTAATGGCCATCAGAAGCATCATTGCCGAGGATACAATAAAGCTGATCATTACTCCTATCAGAAGCATGTTTTGAATTTGGATTTTTCCATTGCGCAGGCTTAAACTATACACGAGAAAGATCGTGAGCAGGGCTCCTGCAAATCCGGCAAGGGGCATCATGAAACTTCCTATAACGCGGTGCAGCCCAAACACAATAATTATTGAAACGCCCAGCGCCCCTCCACCTGAAATTCCAAGCGTATAGGGTTCAACCAGAGGATTACGGTAAATTCCCTGCAATATAACCCCGGAAAGACTTAGAGAACCTCCTACAGCCAGTCCGAGAAGGGTTCGCGGCAGTCTGATCTTGTTCATAATGGAATAGATGACACCATCACCCTGATTTCCTATATATTTTGGCAGATCGAAAACGGATATATTTACTTCACCCATTGTGAGCGAAAGAAGCAGGGCACTGATCAGAATGAGCAGCAAGGCGGCTACCGAAAATATCCAAAAATGATACTTGTTTCTTATGTTTTTAGTATTCGATTCCTTCACGTGCATTAATATTTCTATCGAATGGATGTTTTACTTTCTCAATTCTGCTGACATAATCAGCCATCTCAATTAGTTTATCGGTTGCTCCTCTGCCGGTTAATACCACTTCCAGCTCCGGCGGGCGATTTTTAATGAACTCCACCAACGTTTCTTCTGCCAGAAAACCACTGTTAATCGAAGCCAGCACCTCATCCAGTATTAACAAATCAAAGTTATGATGCTTTATCCGCTCGGTAAGTTTTCCAAACGCTTTGTTTGTCAGAGCAGCGTGCTCTTCATTATCAATCTTTTTGTCAAAGAAGGGGTGGCCTTCTGCAATACCATGCACTTCCGCACCCAGTTTTTCCAGTGTTGCGATTTCGGTATAACCGTATTTTTCCGGTTGTTTATGAAAATATGCATAACAAATCCTTAATCCATGGCCAAGCGCTCTTATGCTTAAACCAACTGCAGTAGTTGTTTTGCCTTTACCGTCTCCGGTATAGATGTGTACCAAACCTTGTTGCATTTGAAACAGTAGTTAATTTAACAATCAATATTTAATGATATACCAATTCAATGATCTTGCCCAATACTTTTATAAAAGAAACAGGAGTTGGGCTGGAAGCCTGATCCGCATCAATGGTGAAGATGTTATCTTTTTTTGAAGCCTTCAGGTTGGGATATTCCTGCCATGTTTCTTTTTCTTCTTTACCAATAACCCCCATGGTTACAATTATAATAACATCAGGATTTTCAGCAATAACCCTTTCTCTGGATATGGTTCCGGTTTTAAGGTCTGCTGCTATATTTTTTCCATTGGCATAACGGATATAATCATGCATAAATGAATTTGAAGTAGCTGCAAACAAGGGATCGGCTCCAATCTCTATAAAAAATTTAAGTTTTTTGCCCTGGGGCACCTCTTTCCGCAATGAGTCCAGCTTTTCTCTTTGCTTTTTGACAGTGGCCGAAGCTTTTTCTGCCCTGCCGGCCAGCTTACCGATTGTATTCATCTGCCGGCAGATGGCTTCGAAAGATTTGGGCATTTCCAGATATTTTACCGTAATATCAAGTTTTCTGAGGTTATTAATGACTTTTTCTTTTGTCAGTGTGCTTGCCAGAACGAGGTCGGGCTCCAGTGTGGCAATTTTTTCAATGTTGACTTCCGTTGCAGAGGCTACCAGCTCGCTTTTCTCCAACTTTTCTTCCGGGCAGTATGAAGTATGACCGACCACATCATCCTCTACGCCCAGAAGGATCAATTGCTTTGTAATAGAGGGGGTCAGTGATACAATGCGCAAACCCTCATCATTTGAGGCGTTGTTTTCTGGCTGTTCAGTGTTGCAGGAACCGGAAAATATCAATACCATTCCTGCAACAATTAAAGCAATTTTCTTATTCATGGTTACATTTTTATTTTACTGTTTAATACTTTGGCATTTTCAAAGGAGGCCATATCATTCAGAAAGTTTACGGCAGACCGGATAATGGGATAGGCAACCGCAACACCCGTACCTTCTCCCAATCGCATGTCCATATTGAGCAATGGCATTGCTCTCAAATATTCCAGTAATTTTGCATGACCCTTCTCTCCCGATTGATGAGAAAAGATACAATAATCCAGTATTGCCGGATAAAGCTTATATGCCAGCAGGAGTGCCACGGTGGTATTAAAACCATCCACCAGTATGGTCATTTTGTTTCCTGCAGCCTGCAGAAAAGCACCGGTCATCATGGCGGTTTCAAAACCCCCGTAACGGGCAAGGATTTCCACTTCGGAATCACTGGATTTGGAATGAGAGAGACTCCGGGTAAGGAGTTCTATTTTTCTTTGCAGTCCTTCGTCATCCAGACCGGTACCCCTTCCTATACAGGTTTCCAAAGGGAAGCCTGTCAACAGATGCATGAGTAGGGCAGAGGAGGAGGTATTGCCGATGCCCATTTCTCCGAAACCCACCACATTCACTCCATCTCGGTGTAAATTTTGAACGCATTCCCGTCCCTTTTCTATTGCCTGCTCACACTGTTCTTCTCTCATTGCCGGGCCTTCCAGGAAACTTTTTGTCCCTTCGCTTATTTTATAATCAATAAGCTGGTCTCTGATGGAACTTTCAAAGGCTCCCATTACTCCGGCATCTACTATCTTGAGATGAATT
>CAYNPZ010000327.1:0-3968 GCA_964399175.1 uncultured Bacteroidales bacterium
TCTCCAGATTATTGATCCGTTTCCGCATAAGGGCCTTTAAGTCCTCCTTATTGGCCTGGTGCTTTTTGGTTAGCTCTTTTACTTCTTTTTCCGCTTTTGCAGGATCCTGTTTATAATGTTCTTTTAGCTGTCGGGTCTGCTTCTGAAACTCCATGTCCAGCTTCATGATTTTTCGGTTATACCGGTTTTTGGTGGTTTCAATTTCTTTGGACAACCGATTGATTTTCCCGGCCAGTTCTCTGTCCGATAAAGATTCCCGGGATTTTGTATTTTCTGTTTTTTGTTGAATGGATTCACCTTCCAGAACCGTTCCGGGAAGATCTTGTGTATTGTCAAACTTGTTTCTCCTGGTATCGCTCGTTTGAAAATACCGGCTCGCCCCCTCCCCTTTCTTAACCCACTTCAGATTGGATACTGCATTGTTCCTTTTGTTTCCGTCTATATGGATCACTTCCGTTTTGTTTTCGGGATCATCGTTGTGCAACAGTTCTTCAGCAACAAGTTTGTGAATGTATCGGACATATTGCTTGCCATCCACCGTCAACACCACCGTGTCATAACCATTAATATTCCTGGGGCTTAATGGTTTCCGTGTTTTCCGCTTGTCCGAATATATGGTGCCATCGGATGAAATAAGATATTCCGGGAAATTTGTGAGTCTTTTCAGGGTCATTAATTTGTTTTTGTTATATATTATAGTTATTTTTGTCGTATAAATAAAATATAATTTCGTTATATGGTCAAAACTATTACAACCGCTTCTTATTTCCCAATCTTTAGAAGAAAATCACACAAAATTATTTGCAACAGAATTAAAATTAACGGGCCTTAAAAGATAAGCTTCAATCTTTCAAACCCTCTAATGATATTCATACAGGATTATAAACCAAAATAAATGCATGATGGTATACACACGAAAAGAAGCTGCGGAAAAGCTCAAAATTTCCTTAAGTACGCTGGATAAATTCCTTTTTTCCGGTCAACTCAAAGCCTTCAGGGTTGGCAGGCAGGTAAGGATCACGGAACAACCGCTCCAGGATTTTCTGGATGATCATATCCTGAAATTTGACGTGCAACCGAAGGCTGAAATTATAAGACCTGTGCTTCGCCAATAAGGAAGGTCAAAAATTCAACCATTAAAAAACTCCCACTTGGAAAAGGGGAGTTTTTTGTTTTAAATTGCCCGTCTAATCGTTCTTTACTTTGTAGCAAATTGCAACCGTTTTGCAACCGGGCGTTTTTGATGTGTTTTGTTGGAAGATTGCAACCTGCTGATTTTAAGTTGCTCCCCAGGTCAGACTCGAACTGACGACCCCCTGATTAACAGTCAGGTGCTCTAACCAACTGAGCTACTGAGGAATTTATATTTTAAAGATCCGCTTCGTTTTAGCAGAGAGCAAAAGTAATAGCTTTTTATGAATTATGCAATACCTCTTTTGAAAAAATTTTTACTTTTCATGAGGATCGCTAATGAGAAAGACAGAGCCTTCTTTTGTCAATGTTTCCGAACTGATTAACTAACTTACCGTACTTATCCTTAAAAACATACTTAACCCGTGTAGGATAATTTTTTACTGTACTTGTGAGGAATACGATGATAACAGTTTTTAAAAAATAAAATGATAACTCCAGAGCGCACCCAAAGAAGATCACAGAGTAACATAAAGATTCCGGAGGCTTTACAGCTTTTGTCCAGATCACACAAATATGTTTTTTCCCTCCGGGCTGTGCCTTATATAAGTATTGTTTTTGCCTAGCCCACCTGAATTATTCACAAATAATTCTGCCGCATTAGAAAAACCGGGACGATTCTATTATATCTTTTGTCGGTAAATTTAGATCGAGATTAATCATTATTTCATGTGTTCCGCTATTATATCTTCTTATTTCACTAATGGTAAAGTCATAAGAATATCCGATCCAGATTTTGGATAATGCTTTGACTTGAATCATAGCACCAAAAGAATCTCCAAAACGGTGAGAAATTCCGCCAATTATTTTATTATTATACCTAACGTTGGCAGTTATATCGAAAGAGGGGGGTGCTCCCTGCACCATTTTTGTGAGGAATGTTGGTTTAAATTGGAATTGCTGATTGATATCCCATACATATCCGCCAATGATATAATAATGCCTTTTCATTTCACTATTTCCGAGATTTGGATTATCATTTTTACGGTAACCTATTTTTGATAATTTTGGAGCGGATACCCCGAGATAATATTTATCGGTGTAATAATAAAAACCTGTACCAAAATTCGGATATATTTCACTTATAATATCTTTTTGAAAGCTTGGGTCATTTTCATTAAGCGGGTTCAATTCCGTGAGATTGTTTTTCCTGTTATGCAATCCACTTTTTAACCCCATGGATAAATGGCCTCCTTCATGAACTTTTAATTTATATGCGATATCTATATAAAAATTGTCCGTTTTTAATGGCCCAACCTGATCACGAACGAATGAAAAACCAAGGCCCAATTCTTTATCAAAGAACGGGGTATTTATTGCTATGCTCTGGGTAGTGGGAGCTCCTTCAAAGTTTACCCACTGATGCCGGGAAATCGCAGTAACATTCAGTGCCTCTTTGGAACCTGCGTAGGCCGAATTTACTGCCATCATATTGTTCTGATACTGGGTAAACATAGGGTCTTGCTGGGCATACCCGAGAATGCCCTGCAGGATAAGTATCATGGATATGATCATGTGTTTTGTTTGCATATTATGTGTATTATCTGGTTAAATAAATGTAGCCATTTTTGGTTTTATCCCTGTTCTTAAGATGTAGTATGTAATAATACGTACCTACAGGCAATTTTTTATTTCGGTTTGAAGCGCTGCCGTCCCATTCATTTTGGTAATTTTGTCTTCTGTAAACCTCGTTGCCCCAACGGTTAAATATTATTAGTTCATTATTTGTATATTCTTTAATGCCGGGTATGACAAATCTGTCATTAATTCCGTCTCCGTTGGGTGAAAATGAGTCCGGGATATTTAAAGTCTGATCCTTGGTATGTACCGTGAGGTAAACAGTACCCTGATCAGAATTGCCTGCATCATCAGCCACTTCATAAACCACTCTGTCATTTCCGGTAAATTCAGGAACCATACCAAAATCTACGGTAATTGAACTATCAGCAATTGATACGCCGGCACCGCTTTGGGGCATAGCCATTATTTCTAAAGTAGCCGGATTGATGTCACCATCCTGATCGGTATCATTTGCCAGTACATTGATCGTTATAGTGCCTCCACGCTGAAGTGTTCCAGTATCATCTTTTGCCACCGGTGCATGATTGACCGGAATTATGGAAATATCCACCGTTACGGTGTTTCCGTCTACTTTTCCGTCATTGACCTTGTAGGAAAACTGATCGTTTGATGTTTCACTGCCGTCATGGGTGTATTCGAAACTTCCATCGCTGTTGAGGGTGAGGTTTCCGTTTGAAACGTCACTAACCAGTATGGCTGTTATGGCATCTCCATCCGGGTCGCTGTCATTGGCCAGCACACCATTAGCCGTGGATTCGCTGTTCGTAGAGCCTTCCTCGTAAGTGTAGCTGTCAGCTATAGCCTCCGGTGATTCATTCACGTCTGCAATGTTGACGGTAATGACAGCCTCATCGGTGTTAGCATCCAGGTCTTCAGCCTGAACCGTAAGACTGTAATATCTGGTTGTTTCATAATCCAGGCTGGTATTGTCACTGACGGTGATTTGGCCGGTAGATGCGTCAATGGCAAATATGTTATCGGTATTCCCGCCTGTAATGGAGTATGTAATATCTTGCCCGTCGTCATCTATGTCACCGGAGGTATTGTCGTCATCCAGGTTGTAGACATCCGTTCCTTTGGCAGCATCCTCGGGGATGATTGCTGTTGCATCACTGATAGCGGGGCTGTTTTCATTCACGTTCGTGATGTTGACGGTAATGGTAGCCTCATCGGTGTTAGCGTCCGGGTCTTCAGCG
>CAYNPZ010000328.1:0-3959 GCA_964399175.1 uncultured Bacteroidales bacterium
TAAAGAGTTTTTCTGATTTTGAATATTTTTCAATCTTTAAAAGTAAGATTTTTATATAAATTTTTCAATAACCACCAAAATATGTATTTTTGAATAAATGTTGGCTGATTTCATAATATGATAAGCCTTTAAAATCAGATATAACACTCAAATAATTCTTCAGTCTAATTAAAACCAAAAATACCATGTTAAAAATTAAACCATTATTAGCGCTCCTGTTATTGGGATTAATAGGGGCTACACAAGCAAACGCCCAGGAAGAAGGTGTCCTGAGGATGAATGAATTCAGGAACCCTGAAAAACGGGAAATCATTCAAATTCCTAATGTTGAGGGGTATCAGACGTTAAAATGCGATTTTCACACCCACACCATGTTCTCCGACGGGCATGTATGGCCCAATGTCAGGGTTCAGGAGGCCTGGCAGGAAGGCCTGGATGTCCTTGCCATAACGGATCATATTGAATACCTACCGCATGAAGAATACGTGGATATCAATCACAACCATGCCTACGAGCTGGCAAATAACAGGGCTGCCAGGAGGAACATTGTTTTCGTAAAAGGATCGGAAATTACCCGGCAAACGCCTCCGGGCCATTTCAATGCAATCTTTATTGGAGATGCCTCCGGGTACATAGAAGACAATGACAGCGATAAGGACAAAGACGCTGTCAGGAAGGCCAAGGAACAGGATGCTTTTATCTTCTGGAACCATCCGGGTTGGAAAGTCAATTCGGTGGAAGGTTCCTACGAATGGCTTGATTTTGTGAATGAGCTTAAAAACGAAGATATGCTTCACGGCATTGAAGTGATCAACGGTTTTTCATTATACAAAAAAGCGCTTGACTGGTGTGTGGATAATGACCTGGCCGTAATGGGCACATCCGATATTCATAACCTGGTAGAACACGACTATGATCTTGACGGTCCTGTGCATCGCTCAATGACCCTGGTTTTTGCTGAGGAAAGAACACCCGCTTCCGTGCGAAAGGCCCTTGATGAAGGCCGGACCGTGGCCTGGGCAAGCAAATATATTGCAGGCAAGGAAAAACATGTGAGGAATTTGTTCAACGCCTGTGTGGAAACCACCCCTGCCTATCATACCCGGGGCGACAGCAAGGAGGATGAAGAGGCTGTAAACTATTATGAAATCAAAAACAAAAGTGATCTTTACTTTGAAATGGAACTGAAATCGGGTGACGGAACACAGAGTATCACATTGCATCCCCAATCTTCACAGGTTATTACGGCCCATGGCGGGCAGGAAACGCTTACCTATGAAGTGGTGACCGCATACATCCGAAGCGATGAGCACCTTGTGGTGGATATTGACCTGGAATAAGTATATGAGAATCTTTTTTCTACGCTATAAAAATAATGAAAAGCTTCTTAAAATATCTCTTTCTCATACCAATGGTTATTATCTTGATGACCGGATGCAAAGATTCCAGTGATGAATGGAAAATCCGCACTACATCTTTCAAACCATTGCTGACCGGTAAGGATCATACCAGCGAAGGTTTTCTTGCTCCGCTTGAAAATGGCAAAATCCTGCTGCTCTTTAGGGTTGATCCGGGCATTGAAGGCAATCACGTGGGCATGAATGGATATATCGCGCAGATTACCTATAATCCTGAAACGGATCAATGGGGAGAAGTTCAGACCGTTTACAACAGCCACCGGTACGATGACCGCAATGTGCATGGAGGAGTCACCAGGGATGGCAGGATCGTGCTGTTTTTCAGAAAATATGATGGGGGAGAAACCGTAGCACGCTATTTTATGTATAGCGACGATAATGGTCAGAGCTGGTCCGAACCTCAGAAATCAGAAGCCTGGAGTGATCCCCAGGAAAGTAATTTCAGGGGTGTGTGGAGTACGGGTCAAATGTTTTATATCCCGGAAAAAGATCAATATGCCATGCCCGGATGTCGAAGATATATAACCTATAGCCGGGACGGCACTTCATGGGAAGAATACAATTTGATTACCGACAATCAGGATTACAAGCTCAGTGAGATAGCCGGTGCTTATTGCGGGGATGGACGGATTATTGCACTGATCAGGGATGACCAGCGGGAACACGGGCATCCTTTGGTGCAGGTTGAAAGCCATGATAACGGGCAGACCTGGACCGATCCCGTACCGACCAACATACCGCCGGATCAGCATTGGGGATGTGCACCACAATTAATCTTCGATCAAAAGCGCAACTTGCTTATCGCTTTGACCAGTGACCGCTATTCCCGGCCAAATGAAAAAAACACCCTGTTTATTTATACCGCTGAGCCTGGGGATGTAACCGGTCAGCCGAAAAACTGGACTTTGCAGAATGAACTGTTACGACCTTTTGCCCGTGAAGACTTTAAAGGGGACAGACCTTTGAATAAGAACCTGTATGGCTATCCAACCATCGCCCCGATCAATGAAAATGAATACCTTGTTGTTTTTACTGAGCGTGCGCAGATGCATGGCACGGAACAGGCAGACCTGTATTATTTCAGGTTGATTTTAGAGTGATATTTGAAGATGAGGCATTCTATAAAGACTTTTTGCTCCTTAGTGAATTCCTTTATCGTCTTTGTGGTAAAATATTAATAGTTGAACCACCAAGGAAGGAATTACGCTCAAAGGCCACACAAAGCTTATTTTGGCAATTATAGTTGTAATTACTGAATTATGAAAAAAAGAAAAAGACAATGAATATTCGGCCTATAATTACCGCAGTTTTTATCGCGGTATCAATTGTTATGAACAACAACCAAAACACAGTGGCACAACCAAAAATGGAGGATTCATCCGTCATAAGAAATGTCTTGTTGCCTCCCGGTCCCGGTAATCCACGCAACAGCGAGGGAGATTTTATCCGGCTGAAGGACGGGCGCTTGATGTTTGTCTATACCCATTTTGTCGGCGGTGGGGGTGATCACGATGCTGCCCATCTGGCAGCCCGTTATTCCAATGATGAAGGCAAAACCTGGACGCAGGAAGATGAGGTGATTGTTTCCAATGAAGCGGATATGAATGTCATGTCGGTCTCCCTGTTGAGACTTCAAACCGGTGAAATTGCCCTGTTTTATCTGCGAAAGAATTCCCTGTCGGATTGTCGCCCGGTTTTAAGGATCAGCAATGACGAGGGCAAGACCTGGAGCGATCCCGTTGAGATCATTCCTGAAGAGGAAATGGGGTATTATGTATTGAACAATGACCGGGTAGTTCAGTTAGCGAATGGACGGCTTATAGCTCCGGTTGCCCGGCATAATGGACCAGATTATAAAGAATATACCGGATATGGCGATATCATGGTTTACCTGTCGGATGACCAGGGGCGCAACTGGCGGCGCAGCACAACGGTACTCAAACCGAACAGCACATTGAGCGGTGATTCGGTGATGCTTCAGGAGCCGGGTGTGGTTGAACTGGAGGACAATCGTCTGTTGATGTTTATGCGTACCGATCAAAATGTCCAGTATTTAACCTGGTCTGCCGATCAGGGAGAAACCTGGTTGCCTGTCCGCCCGGGCAACATCCCTTCACCCCGGTCTCCGGCAAGCATTGAACGGATTCCCCAAACCGGCGATTTATTGTTGGTGTGGAACAACAATCCGGACAATCAGAAACGAACACCTTTTAATGTGGCTATCTCCAGGGATGAGGGGAAAACCTGGAACAACTTAAAGACCCTGGAAGATGATCCGCATGGTTGGTATTGCTACACCGCGATCCATTTTGGGGGAGATTATGTGCTGCTTGGCCATTGTGCCGGCGACCGCCGTGAAGGAGGCTTGAATACTACCCAGATAACCCGGTTCCCTGTCGATTGGCTGTATTGATGGTAAATTAGCAGATTAAGCTTATTCAGCAAGCTGCAGGCTATTTATTAATTTTTTCATAAAAGCAACTCCAAGAAGAAATTCACGATTTAAAAATATTCCCGCAAAGCCAAAAAACAGCAATCAGC
>CAYNPZ010000329.1:0-3952 GCA_964399175.1 uncultured Bacteroidales bacterium
TTCTTTTTGCTATTAGTTTATGATGCCCTTTCAGGGCGTTCGTTATTCTGCTATTTTTTTCTAAGTTATATTAGCCTTTCAGGCTGAAATTTCCTGTTTAATTGTATCCTCAATAACCCGGTTCAGCTCTTCTTCCATTTTTTGTTCAAAATCTTCTTCCATGCCATAGATATCCCGGAATTCAGAAAATGCCCAACGTCCATAAGACTTTAGATTATTCACCCCGGGTATCCAGTAATTTTCCATGGCTTCTTTCTTGTCTTTGGCATTTTCACGACGAAAACCCTTGATCTCCACAACAAGATGTAGCAAATCTTCATCGCCGTTTCCATCATCTACCAACACAATAAAATCGGGGTAATATTTCCGGTTTTCTCCGCCATAACGATAAGGCACTTCCAGGCCCAGGTTGTGGTTTTTTACATAAGCCTTTACTTTCGGATGATTTTCAACCACCCGGCAGAATTCGGCTTCCCAGTCGCTGTCGAGGATCACCCAGTTCAGATGGCATTTGCGGGGATCGGTTTGCCAACGCTCGGTTTTCGAGGTGTTGAAATTGACATGCATGGTAGACCCCGAAGGGTTATACGGATCCAGAATGGCCTTTACCGGTCGTTCTTTTTTTGTTTCAGCCCGTGAAATGGCAGCAGTAATCCGTTCGCAGGCTGTGTCGGCCAGTTCCTGGTACATGAGCTGGGCCGGATAGGTGCCGCCTTTGCAAACCAGGCATTGGTCCAGCCATTGCCTGGTAATCCTTTTGAGCTGACCGAACAGATGGGTTTTGGGTTTTTCATCCGGATCGCGCCATTTGGTATAGATCAACCGGCGGGTGATGTGAAATATTAAAGTAGAATACCTTACCTTTTCAAGATGCTTGAGACTTAAGTCTACCTCCTCTCCAATAATTCCGGCATTTTTTGTTTTTGAAGGACCTACTACTTTGGGATTAAGTTCTAGCACTGAATCTTCGTTGAACTCGGCAGTAAGCCTTTCTTCCGGCAATTCAACCCGGTATCCTTCCACACGTGGGAATTGAATCTCCAGGTGATCGCGGTCGGGCCGAACGGCTTTAACCTGAATGGTTTCCCGAGGCGGCTGGGGAGGAGCAATAACCGGCTTGGCTGTGAAATCGAAAGGTATGCCTAAAACATCCGCATATTCCACGTTAAAAAGATTCTCCTCATTCAGATCATAAGATTGCCGCCGGAGGGCCCTGCCGATTACCTGTTCGCAAAGCAATTGGGTGCCAAAGGCTCTTACCCCCAACACATGGGTAACATTATTGGAATCCCAGCCTTCGGTAAGCATGGATACGGAAACCACGCAGCGAATATTTTCACCCAGCCGGCCGGGTTTACCCACGGTATTCATCACTTCACGCAACAAATCCTGGTCCGTTAGGTTTTCCGCCTGCCTGGGATCACCCGTACGTTCTATGATCTCGCGCCGGTAACGCTCAATCTCATCGGTGGCCATCTTACGGAAATTTTTGTCCAGCGCTTCGCCGGATTCCAGTTGCTCACTGTCTATCAATAGTGTATTGGGCCGGGACAAAGGATTGTTGTGTTCATCATAATTTCTGAAAAGTGGTAATCGGCCATTTTCTATCTGAGAAGAACCGTCTTCATTTTCCCTCTCGAAACCCGAAATATAATCATAGACAAGTTTGGAAGTGGAAGTGTTATTACAAACTATAATGAAACAAGGAGGGACATCCATGCCCTCCTTTTTCCATAATTCATAAGTCTTTTCATAATGGCCATACAGTGCATCGAGTGCAGTTTGTAGTTCTGCCGGAATATCCAGCGGATCCAACGTTTTTGCTTTTCCCCGGCCTTTTTTAGGCATTTTGTTACGGATATGCTCCCACAGATTTCTGAATTTCGGCATATCATCATCCTGGATGTTGTCACTTACCGGTACGCGGGGCAATTTAACGATACCACATTCAATGGCATCCATCAGGGAGAAATCACTCATGGTCCAGGGGAACAATGTGCCTTCAGCATATCCTGATCCTCGTAAAAAGAAGGGGGTGGCAGAGAGATCCATAACCCGGAATATACCCAACTTCCGGTTTACCGCTTCCAGCCCTGTAATCCATAGGCGCGCGGCTTCCTGGTTTTTTTTGGCTTCTTCCTTTTCTTCCTTTTCAAGTTTCTCTTCCTCGCTGCTATCCGGTTTCTCCCGGTAACAGTGATGGGCTTCATCATTCAATACCATAATATTTTTCATGCTCATCAGCTCGGGCATAACGCGCTGAATCATCTGCCCTTCAGTTTCTCGGGTTTCAATGTCTTCTCCGTGGCGTCCTTTCAAAAGTGCCCGGTTGCCTGTAGAGAGCTCCATCCGTTCTCTTTGTTTAAATGCATGATAGTTGGTGATGACTATTTTGGCTTTTTCAAGCTCAGGCAACATATCATTGGGGACAAGCTCCCGGCTCTGATAATAACTATAGGGATCATTGGGTTTCAAAACGTTGAGTCGGTCTTTTATGGTCAGTCCCGGGGTAACAACCAGGAAACCCCTGGTGAAGTTCTTGCTGTTGGGCCTACGCACGGCATTGATGGTTTGCCAGGCAATGATCATGGCCATCACTGTCGTTTTGCCCGCGCCGGTAGCCATCTTCAGGGCCACACGCATCAGTCCTGGATTGGCCTCTTCATTGGCATCGGCAAGATGATCCAGAAATTTCTTACCAATTTTTCCTTTTTTGGATGCCACCTCCGTAAGCCATATAGCTGTTTCCACAGCCTCTATCTGGCAGAAAAACGGCTGAAAACTGCTGTACTTATGATGGCGCCAGTGCTGAAGAAGCCTGGTGGTTTCGGGGGTTACTTTCCAGTCGGCGGGATTAGACAGGCTTCTCCATTCATCTATGTAATCTCTGAGTTCATTGAGAACAGAAGTAGGATCATATTTCTGTTCCTGTGTAGAAAGTCCTTTTCCTTCATCAAAGATAACCTGAGTCTGCTGCTTATCTCCTTTCTGTTTCCGTGGTTTGGGAATGGGAGTAATGAACTCGGCACGCCGTCTTTTGTCGATGATTCTTTGCGTAGGTTGTCCGTTTTCATCCAGTTCCCAGTGTTTTGAAGGATATTCGTACGGGGAGTTGAGTATGGGCTGTTCGAAGAATTTGTTACTCATACTTTAGGATTTTGATGGTGATTCGTCGCCTGTATGTGCAAACTTATATGCATTCATATATTGATCGGTTCAATTCACCCAAAAATAATAAAATTGGAAGAAAGTTAAGCCGATCTTACGAATAAATATACAAACCGAACATCACCAAACCCACACCCCTTAAGCCTTTAAAAATTTCTTGAAATATTATTTAAAATTCTGCCACCAAAATGGTTATATTTTTTAAAACGGTGTATTATTATTAATGATATGACATATTTATTAATCCAAAATTTTTTAGCTATGAACAATCGACAGGAGAATAAATTTAGCATGGACCTTGCTGTACTCAAGGCTTTGAATGACTTTGAAGAGCAATGGAGCAACGTGCCTGCATGCGTTAATGCAGTAGATAAATTTAAAAATCTCGTTTCAGGGATCGACACCCAGCGACAGATTCAGGAAGGCAAGATTACAGGTATCACCGCAAACAAGCAGAAAGAAGAAGACGAAATGATACAGGCTACCATCGAGATGGCAGCAGCAGTCTTTGCTTATGCTGATATAATTGGTGACAATGAATTGAAAAGCAAAGTTTCCTACAGCCCCAGTGCCCTGAGATCCGCCCGGGATACAGATCTCAGAGTCATCTGCCAGTCTGTTCACGATGCTGCAGAAAGTGTCATTTCCGAGCTTGGAGATTTCGGGACAACACAGGAAGACCTCGAAAAACTGCAGAAAGAGATAGATGATTTTTCCGCCTTCCTTTCCGAATCCAGGAATGCTATTAACACAAGGTCAATAGCCACTGCAAAAATTGCCGACC
>CAYNPZ010000330.1:0-3935 GCA_964399175.1 uncultured Bacteroidales bacterium
TCATCATACTTGAGCAAGGCATCCAAACCCGGTTTCAGGCCCTTCGGATTGGCCGGATCACTCGTGTCATTATACACGATGGAATCAGCATAACTGCCCACTGAGACAATGTAGCAGTCACCTCCGCCATTATCGAAAAATCCCCGGAGGCTGTCGTACATGTAAAATCTTTTCACTGAAACGGAATCCACATTGTTGTTTCCATCCACTGTGATGGTATAGGTTTCGGGTTGGTATCCACCTCCAAAATATTGTTCGTATTCCACCAGCGATGTAATTTTGGTAGGGATTTTGGTGAGATCCTTTTGGTTTTCGCCGGCCGCTTTTTCGGTATAGCCGATAAAAGCCGGAATTGCCGTTTCAACGGTAGCAACAGAAGGAGGAAATTTGGATATTTCTTTTACATAAACCCCTGGTGTTTTATAAGCCATAACGTTTAAGATTTAATAGGTGAATAATGAAGTTTTAAGCTTCCTGCAATTTATGGGAGAATTTCAGTATGATGAATTCAGCGGGACGAACGGCAGCCATTCCAATCTCCACATTCATTCTTCCTTCGAGAATGTCCTGGGCGGTCATGGTTTCTCCCAGACCAACTGACACAAAAAAGGCTTCATCCGGTGAAGCTCCTGCGAGTGCACCCTGACGCCAAAGCGTGGTGAGATAGTTACTGATCATACCACGCACCTTTGCCCAGGTATTGGCATCGTTGGGCTCGAACACAAACTTCTGGGTGGCTTTCTTAACCGACTCTTCCACCATATTATAAAAACGACGTACTGAAACATAACGCCATTCATTGTCATTACCTGCCAGGGTGCGGGCGCCCCACACCAGGATACCCTTACCGCTGAATTGTCTTATGGCATTGACCGATTTTCCCGAGGTGTGCACATTCAGGCCTTCCTGGGCATCATCCGTAAGGATCACACCAGGTTCTTTCACTGAATTCAGACTGACATTGGCCGGAGCTTTCCATACGCCGCGGTTGTTGTCAACTGCTGCATATACTCCCGCTATGGCGGGGCCGGGGGGCAGAAGTATATCAAAACGGGCAATCTGTGCAACAATTTGTTGATAAAGCTCCGTATTCTGATGAAAGATGGATTTTGCCTCCAGCGTGGAGTCCCCTCCGGGTGGAATATCCTTTCTTAAGGTGGTGTCTGACCCGTATGGACCTCCCGTTACCGACAATTCGGTTTCATCGTATGCAAAGTTATACAAGGTCTTGAGCCAGGGATAATAGGCTGCTCCATACTTGAGGTTGTTGTTCCCGATCCCGTTTCTTAATCCGGATGCACTTGGGGAGCTCGACCCGTTTATCACATCGGCAACTCCCACAGCCTGAAAGTCCGTGTTGCCATCATAAACATCCACGATGGTTACCCGGTCCTTTAGTTTGGCACATTGACCAAGGGCCTCCTTATAAACATTGTAAAAGCCGGATTCATCAAGCGAGGGTGCATCCGGAAAGAGAATGATGGTGGGTTCATCTTCTTTTTCGAGGTAACCAAGACCATCGCTCAGATCACTTTCACTAACAGACGGAGAATCTGAATAGGTTCCAACAGGAACAATGTAACAAGGTCCGCCACCATTGTCATAAAAAAGCTGCAAGCTGTTGTACATCTTGTAAACAAAGGCGGGTGGGGAAGGGGGAGCGTCAATTTCTTCCGATGCATTCACGGTAACCGAAAATGTTTCATTGAAAGGACCTCCGAAGACCTCCACATATTCCGCCAGCGATGTGATCCTGGTGGGTTTGAACTTTAAATCCTGTCCATTATAAACAGTTCTTTTCACATACCCTATAAAAGCGGGTATGGCAGTTTCCACCTCGGCAACCGAAGGGGGAAACTTGGAAATTTCCTTGACGTAAACTCCCGGTGTTTTGTATTGCATAGCCTTGAGGTTTTATTGTGTTTATTAGGTTGAATTATATGCTGAACTATACTACCCATGATTGGTCTATATGAAAATCTCAGAATAAGTTCCGGCGTCCTCCGGTTTGATCATCCGTACCCCGGGATTCGGCAAATCATCTCCACGATGATTAACCGGAATAAATCCATTGAATGTAAGGGGATTCAGGTTTGTTTCAAGCACCACCGATTGATCCTGGTTGCTCAGATACCTCCAGTAAGTATGCCGGTTTCTTATTCGCAATCGATATTCCGGTGAAGTCAAATCCCCTGCTGAATTGGTCATGCTGTAGCTTCCCTTGTCTGATCCGCCCAATATATGTACAATACCCAACAGGTTTTCCGGAATGGCATCCTTGAAAAAATAGAAAGTAAATGTTTCTAAATTACTGCCGTCTGCATTGTTGTTGATATTCAGGGTATAATAGCCTTCCTTTGCATTGGATGGGTAAATCTTAAAATCCCTTTTCCCGTTGAAGGTATCCAGTTGCTCTGAATATACCTGAATGCCGTTAATATCTGTCAGCTGAACTGTAAATTCTATGTCGGGTGTATTAACCTGAAAAGAGATGATATCCTGAAAGATGGCAATTCTGTCGTTGCTGTTCACTGAGCTGCGGTTGGGTATGGATCGCCATCCGGAATTCGGCCGATTGGGATTGGTTGATGCATTGGTAATGTCTTCCACGGATTCATAGAAATCTCCTGAGAATTCTACCATGCTTCCCGTTTCATAATTTTCACCCGCCACAAAGGATGAGGGAGGTAAGGATAAATCAGGAAATGAACTCCCGTTGTTTCCTGCATCATTGTTAAAATAGCAGGTTTGCCTGGATTGAAGGCTATTGACCTGACCTAATGAGTAGTTGGAATAAAATGGATCATCAATGGTGATATAGAATGCCAGATCCAGGTCGCTCAACGGAATAAAAGACTTATTCGGATTGGCTGGATCGATACGTGTTAAAACCATAAAACCTGATTGGGTTGTTTTGAATATCAGGTTGTAATTGTTCAGGTTTCGTGCTGCATGAGATGAAGGATGAAATGTTAAGGTTTCGCTCAGATCATAGGTATTCCATACCTTGTTTTGTTCATCCGGGCTCATGGAGTCGAACTCCGTGTTGCCCTTGTTCAGGAAGAAAAGATGAAGCACTTTCAGTTCAAAAAGTACCTTGTATTTTCTGTTGACGCTCATACTAAAAGTTTACTTTAGTCCATAGTTATTATTGTGCCTTTGTCTTGTATTCGCTGTTGGTTTCCTCAATAACGCCTCTGAGTTCATCGGTTTTCTTCCGGTCAATTTCAACCAGCCTCATCTTATATATCACATGGGGTAGTTGTTTTCCTCCCAAAGTGCTCCACAGAAAGTTTGATTCTTCAAAAGTAGGGGAGTGCAAATCCAAAATAAGCTTGAAGCTATCCATTCCAAGACCCGGCTGATTGTTTTGTGGGGAATTTTTGTGGGTAAACACATATTTACCCTGAAAAAACTGCACCACCCTTGACAAATAGATCAGCGCATTGTTGTAGGAAGTGCTGGTTGAACTGAACAATACATAAAGATTCAGATGTACAGGTGCATTCCTGAATTCCGTTTGGTTCTGATTGATTTTATAGTTTGGTAAATTTTTCAGTGTCTTTTCTTCTTCCAGGTTGATGAGGGTAAGTACAATCTTGTTGAGGAGTGCATTGCCATCGTTGGGACCCGGCAGGTTAGATTCGAGCTGCGCCACATTCCCCAGGACAGCCATATCTGAATCTTGTTCGGAGAGCGATCCCAAATAATGATTCAATTCGTTTATAATTAGTTGTAGCGATTCATATATCATCGTATAATTATTTTATCCTATCGCTCATTCGGAGTGTATGAACTATAACATGACTTCAATTAAACAAGTTCACAAAGAGAATTGTTTATTCAACCATATATGGCTTAATTTATACCGTTTTTTTGTAAGTTCCTGGTTTACTATTTTTTATGCTGCTATGTAAATTAAAGGTCACAGCGAG
>CAYNPZ010000331.1:0-3918 GCA_964399175.1 uncultured Bacteroidales bacterium
TAGAAGATGTTGATGAAATGATCCAGCCATTTTTTGAATTCTTCCCTGCACAGATTTTCATTTAGTAAAAGATGGGTCAGAAAGGTTTCTTTCCGGTAAAAAGGATTCGGTTCTGCCGATTTCTTCCTGCCCGACCGAATGGCATTTTCCATGTTGTCTTTGGCTATCCTGAACAGAGAAACTTCAGTTGGTTTTTGGGCAGTTGAAACAGGTTCCCTGAGCAACTGCTCATAATCGATGTCGAAAAGATCAAATGCCTCCCCAATCAACAGGTAGTTGATCTCATACCAGTCCTTTTTGTAGCTCTGGGTTCTGAATTTTTTGCCTTCCTGCAGGAAATAGCGGTGAAAGAAGTAGGGTGACTTTTCCTCATTGGCCTGTTCTTCAGTCGGTATGCCTTCTTCCTCCTCATCCCCAAGCCCGATGTTGTTGCGGGAGATATTAAGAAGAAGCTCTCTGGCGGTTTCTTTCAGGAAAGCATTCATCCTGCTGCGCTGCCTTTTTCCATGCTCCCTTATCTCCTCCTGGTAATTTCGGTGCTGCTTCATTAAATGATCCGGCAGCTCTTCACCGTTGGAATCATATAGTTCTTTCAGATCGGCACGAATAGAGGTTCTGAGCGTATATTCCTCATCGGGCCGATACCAGTTGATCAGCTCAAGCTTTTCCTCTTTATCCAGTTCGCTGATCAGCCTTTCTGCAAGCATATCAAAGACATGCTCGATATCCTCCCGAAGGTTTCTCTCCCGGTAACTTTTCAGGAGCATATCCAGTTCCCTGTTGCGTCTTGTTCCCTTGATCCTTTTTATCTTATCGATGAGATACTGGCTGTAGCGGTCGGAAAGCTTTTTCTCCAGCTCCATCACCGAAGCAATTCTTCTGACAAAGACCAGGGATTTTTCCTGGTTTATCATGGATTCCAGAAGCACCTCCGCAAGGTTGTCCTGTTTGGGATGAGGAGGGTATTCATTGAATGCTTTCCGATAGGAGTTAACCAGGTTTTCAATGACATCCTGGTCTTTGGCTTCCCGTTCCCTCCTGCTGGAAGAGGTTTCGGTATCAAATTCGCTTTTCTTTCCGAAACTTTCAAAACCGGCCAGCAAACCCATTTCAAACGAGTTGTTGTTCAGATCCTTCTGCCATTTGTACTGAAGGTTTTTCCGGGGTACCATGATCAGGTCCTGGTACTTTTCCGGCTTTTCTGAAAAATGCCTGAGCAGGGAGGCAATGCCCAGGGCAATATAGGTTTTCCCCAGACCCACCTCGTCGGCCACATACAGGAAATTGCCGTGGTTATACAGGTGGTTGAAGCCTTTCAGGATCACCTGAAACTGCCTTTCGGCCACTTTTTCATCGATGGCCTTCAAAGGATTGATGTCGATCAGTTCCCTGAGGCCGGATTCTTTTAAGTATCCGTTTTTTCCCTGAGCTGTTCCTTCACCCATTTCAGATGTTTTTTATTTACAGATGATTGATTTTTCATCCACGATTCGGCTTCCCTGATCTTTTTATTCAGCATCTCAATCGTGGCTTCGTTGTTTTGACTGAGAATCTTACCGGATTGCCAGTCTCCGTTGAATATCTTCTGCAAACCCCCTCGTTTATAAAAATTGAGCAGGACGATATTCAGCAACAACCAGTAAAAAGCCGGGAGGATCTTGCTGTTCCGGTACATATCATCCAATAGCTTCGTATAACCCAACAGGGTATTGATATTATCGGTATACAGATAATACCGGACCTGTTCCTTCTTTTGCGCCTGTTCCTTTTTGTTTTTTGCCGGTTTAAAAAGTGTATGTTCAAGCCGGATCAGGCCACTGAGATGGGAGGCCATGAGATTGAGCGTGCTTTCATACGCACCGCTGTCTTCCTTTAGCTCTCCTTCTTCGTTGGTTTTGTCATCAATGAGCTTTTCCAGGAACTGTTTCTCCGATAAATTCGTTATTTCCGGCTCTTCACCCAGTTCTTCCCACAGGGCAAGGATCTCCCGGTCGGTTATGGTCAGTTTTGAAGACAAAGGCCGCAGGTCTATTTCTTCCTGTACCGGGTAAAAATAGTAGATCTCATGCGTCTGTTTGTCTTTCACTCGGATCAGGGGATTGTCAGCCAGCAGTTGCAGCACTTCTTCCCTGTCGATGTTCAGAGACTCCTCAAATCTCCGGAGACTTTTTGAAGGTCTGATATCGGATAAAATATAGCGATCCAACAAGTTTTCATCCTTTTCTGTGAAAGCATAATGCAATTTTTTCTCCTGCCAGTTGAGGGTAAAGAGAAGCGGTGGTACACCGGTTCGGGTGTGTCGCTCATCCTCAGTTTGCTTACTACCCAGGAATGTTACATCTCCCTGATGTGGAAATAAAAGCGATTGCCACTGACGGGCAGATTCCTTGTAGATGAGGGCAGCTTCCAGGTTACCGGGATATTTTTTATTGCTGAACGACTGAAAAGCTGCATTGGTCAGGTTTACACTGCCTATTACAGTGAACATCGTGTTCTGGCCTTTGATCCGGTAGATTTTGCTGTGATTGAAACGAAACCCTTTTTCATTTTTGAGGACACCGATATCACACCATTTTACCCCTAGTTCTTTCAGCTCATGATAGAATGCTTCCGGGATGGAAACTTCACCCTCATTTTCATAGGGTAGAGAGATCCTGATCCGGTCAGGACTGAGCATTTCCTGAATATTTTTCAGAGGTTGGGCATCTCCGAAATAGGGGGAGAGAATTTCCACTTCATCAAAGGTTTCTTCGGGATGCTCCTCTTTCAATTCGTGCAACAGCTCCGGGAAGGATTTTTTCATGTTGTGGAAAAAGGAGATGTCCGCTGCCGGGGTGTACTTTCTTTTATAGAAAAAATCGAGTATCATACGGTCTGCATCGGTGGCCGCCTGATAAAGCCTTTCATTATCGTATACCAGCGAACATACCGCGTAAAGATATTCCCTTAATGATTGCCTGAGATTTTCCGGGAAGTACTCACCATTCTTCAACTCCAGCATCGAATAACCTTCCAGATTTTTGCACCAGCCGCTTTCGGTAAGATTCCCGGAGCCGGTGTAAAAGATGAGTTTTTCATCTTCCGTAAGGATAAAAAATGTTTTGGGATGAAAAGGCTGCCTGTAGGTAACAGTTTGTACCTGATAGGGAAGCGTGGGTGCACTTTTGTTGCTTTTGGCGTAAAAATCGCAGTAAACAGTCACAGGCGGCAATTGATGTTGATACTGTCTCCACAGGATGGCATTGTGTATTCTGTTATCGCTGAATGGAACATCCGGGAGAAAGACCGGAAGGAGGTAATGTTCAAAAAATTCCGCATCAAACTCGAAGGTATGGAACAAAGCTGCCTTAACACGGTTGTCCTGAAGACTTTCCTTTAACTGTTCGATCAAAACATGCTGTTCCATCAGTTCCTTTCTATTTGATTAAACAGATTCAGGTAAGTGGGAATGAAATAAGGGTATTCATGCCCGTTCATATAATCGATGCTGTCGATATGCTTCCCGTTCTCCCCGTAAAGTACATTGTAACCTCCGTTTTCCTGCTCAATCCAGGCCCGGTATCCCCGCTTCTCACATATATACCGGTTACGGTCCACGATCTGCTGAATTTTTTGTTGCTTGTGGTACCGGTATATCTCCACGAGGTGGGCCAGGTTATCATTGGTAAGAAGGTCTTCTTTCGCCACAGTCTGTATGTCATCCAGTACGGGATCACGATCTATGTCAGCCTTATTCCAGTGGGGCGTATTGAGCATATAGGTAAATCCCCGGTTTAACGGATAAAGCACCTTTTCGGTGTGTTCAATCTCTTTCAGGGCATTTCTTAGTTTTTCTGCGGCTTCCGCATGATCGTTTACGGCGTGAATAAAACCATACAAATGATATTCGGAGGCAGATATATTGCTGTTCTTTAAAAC
>CAYNPZ010000332.1:0-3912 GCA_964399175.1 uncultured Bacteroidales bacterium
GGATAAAACGCCCTGTTGTTTTTCCGCAGCCTGAAATTTACTTATATTTACCTCTTTTATTTATATAGAATTTGAATTGATGAAAAATATTTTATCCTTTTTATGAGAGATAATTATAAAATTGTTGAAGTAAACACCCCAAACCGGAAAAAGGAATTCATTCGTCTGCCGGTTCGTCTTTACAAGAAGGAAAGTAACTGGATCCGGCCGTTGGATCAGGATATAGAAAGTGTCTTTGATCCCCGCCAAAATAAGTCATTCAGGAATGGAGAAGCCATAAGATGGCTGCTGCTGGATGAAAACGATAAAACCATTGGAAGAGTAGCCGCTTTTTATGATAAAAAAACTGCTTACAATAACGATCAGCCTACTGGCGGGATGGGTTTTTTTGAATGCATCCGGGATAAGGATGCGGCTTTCATGTTGTTCGATCAATGCAAACAATGGCTGGAATCAAAGGGTATGGAAGCAATGGACGGCCCTGTGAATTTTGGGGACCGTGATCGCTGGTGGGGCTTGCTGGTCGACGGGTTTGATTATGAGCCCAATTACCGGATGCCTTATAATTTCCATTACTATAAGGAGTTTTTCGAAGATTATGGATTCCGGAACTTCTTCAATCAATATACTTATTACAGAGAGATAAAAAAAGAAGGGCTGGATCCCATCATAGAGGAAAAGGCCAAAAGAATCCAGGATAATCCCAAATATCATTTTGAGCACCTCAGAACAAAAAACATCGATAAATATGTGGAAGATTTCAGGGATATATACAATAGGGCATGGTCGAGGTATGCCGGTGTAAAGAAAATTACCAAGGCTCATGCCAACGCACTTATGAATAGCCTGAAACCCATTCTTGATGAAAAACTAATGTGGTTTGCCTATTATGGCGACGATCCGATTGCCTTTTTTCTTATGGTTCCTGATGCCAATCAAATCATTAAATACCTGAACGGAAAAATGCATCTTTTTGCCAAGCTGAAATTTTTTTTGTATAAAAAACTGAATCCTCCGAAAAAGGTGCTTGGTTTAATATTTGGTGTGGTGCCCGAACATCAGGGAAAAGGTCTGGAAGGTGGGCTTATTATGTCGTTCGGCGATATCGCCCTGAACAATGATTTTCCTTATAAACATCTTGAGCTGAACTGGATTGGAGACTTTAATCCCGCTATGATGAAAGTTGCCGAACAGATTGGTGCCGAGATCCGAAAGATCCATGTCACCTATCGTTATCTTTTCGATCCTACCAAACCTTTTAAAAGGGAGAAAAAAGTAAGCTGAGGGAAGATTTCAGAATTGATGTATCATGAGAATTGCTGTAATTGACCTTGGAACCAATACATTCAATTTACTGATAGCTGATATTGCTGACAGCCAGTTGTCTGTTTTGTATAAGGATGAACTGGGCATTAAGCTGGGTGAGGGTGGAATTCACCGGAAAATCATCACAGAAGAGTCGTTGCTAAGAGGGATAGAAGGTGTTAAAACCCATTTGGAGACCGCAAAAAAATGGAATTCAGAAAAGATCCTAACTGTGGCCACCTCAGGAATTCGAAGTGCTGAAAATGGAAAGGATTTTATCCGGCAACTCAATGAGCGATTTGGAATTGATATAAAAACCGTCAGCGGGGATGAGGAGGCTGAGTTAATCTACAGGGGAGTCAGACAGGCTGTGGATATGAAGGATAAGATTTCCCTTGTCCTTGATGTTGGAGGCGGAAGCAATGAATTCATTATCGGCGATAGCGACCGTTATTTATGGAAGCAAAGCATTGATATCGGAATTGCCAGGATACTTGAGCGTTTTAAACCTTCCGATCCCATAACCCAGGAGGAGATTGCACAGATCAATGCCTATTTTGAAGAATCCCTTCAGCCTCTTTATGAACCCGTCCATCAATATCACCCCGAACTTTTTATAGGCTGTGCAGGGACCTTTCAGACGGTAAGAAACATGCTCATCGAAGAAAGCGAAATGAAATCACAGGTGACCCAGCAGCCCTGGTTTGAGATTTCCTACCGGCAATTTAAAAAACTACACAAAAAATTGGTGAATTCAACTACGGAAGAAAGAGAGCAGATGCCCGGCCTGGAATTATTCCGTGTGGATATGATTGTTCTGGCCAGTATATTTGTTAATTTTATCATGCAAAAATTTGGATTTGAAAGGATGATACAATCCGATTATTCGATTAAGGAAGGCGTTATAGATCAGTATGTTAATCCCTAAAAATTTCCGTTATGGCCAGGATATTAGCAATAGATGACGAACAGAGTATTCTTGAAAGCCTCAAGGAAATTCTGGAGTATGAAAATTATGAAGTGGATATAGCCCAGGAAGGGGAAGAGGGCATAGATTATTTTAAGAACAACAAGTACGATGCAGTTTTTCTGGATATCAAAATGCCCAAGATGGATGGGCTGGAGGTTTTGGACCAACTGATGGAGTTATCCCCGGATGTACCCGTCATCATGATCTCCGGCCATGGTACCATCGATACGGCGGTTGAATCCATAAAGAAAGGGGCCTTTGATTTCATTGAAAAACCGCTGGACCTTAACCGGCTTTTGGTCACACTGAAGAATGCCATGGAGAAAAAAGACCTGGTGAAAGAAACTAAAAGGCTGAAGAAGAAGGTAAGTAAAACTTATGATATCGTAGGTGAGTCGGAGTCTATTCAGCATGTTAAGGAGATGATCGAAAAAGTGGCTCCCACCGATGCAAGTGTGTTGATTACAGGTGAAAATGGTACGGGCAAGGAACTGGTTGCCCGTTGGCTGCATGAGAAAAGTCCCCGTTCCGATCAGCCGTTTGTGGAAGTAAATTGCGCTGCCATTCCTTCCGAATTGATTGAAAGTGAGCTGTTCGGACATGAGAAAGGTGCCTTCACCTCTGCACATAAGCAGCGTAAGGGAAAATTCGAGCAGGCACATGGAGGTACCATTTTCCTTGATGAAATAGGGGATATGAGCCTTTCTGCCCAATCCAAGGTACTGAAAACACTTGAGGAGAAAAAGATCTCCCGTGTGGGCAGCGATAAGGTCATCGAGGTGGATGTAAGAATTCTGGCTGCCAGCAATAAGAATCTGAAAAAAGAAATCGACAGGAACAATTTCCGTGAAGATCTTTATCATCGGCTGAGCGTGATTATCGTTCATGTGCCGGCTCTGGATGAAAGAAAGGAAGACATACCCCTGCTGGCAGATCATTTCAACCAGTTGATATCACAGGAATACGGAATTGCCAAGAGAACAATTTCCGAAGATGCCATAAAAGCCCTTCAGCAGATCAAATGGACGGGAAACATAAGGGAATTCAGAAATGTCTTGGAACGGTTGATTATATTGTGCGGTGAACAAATTACGGGCGAAGATGTAAAAAAATATGCCCAGCCAATTTCGGGATAAAACATTTATCATATATTTGGAATTGTTATGTGCCGATGGTTTAAGATTTTTCTCCCATTTATCCTCCTTCTTCTTTCACAGGCAACCCCCATATATGCCCAGATAGAAACCGGAGAGAAACCCTATAGCCTGAGCTTAAAGGCAGATTTTCCCGACCCGCCGGTGATCACACTGCCCGAATATGATTATGATAAGCTTCGTAAAGAGAGCTTTGAAAAGGTTCATCTGAAAGCTTTGCGTTATGCCAAAATGATTGAGGTGGATGTTTCTCTGAAGCAGAAAGCACAGACCATGCCGCTTGGTGATGGTACTCTTTACAGGCTGGCGGTGCACTCAAAGGGTGCATTTTCATTATCGATGGTTTTTGACGAATTTAGAATACCTCCGGGAGGCAAGCTGTTTGTTTACAATGAAGATCAAAGCCATATCCGGGGAGCGTTTACCAGCAGGAACAACAAGGCTTCCCATGTTTTTCCCATAGCACCGGTTAAAGGTGATCGG
>CAYNPZ010000333.1:0-3894 GCA_964399175.1 uncultured Bacteroidales bacterium
AACATTATCCTCAGAAGAGGTTGATCGAACCTCGGAGGATATATAAACAGAAACCTGGCTCACAAAACTGAGCCAGGTTTTCCGTAAAAATCATTAATTGAAGAACTCTTCTCAGGAAAGGCTTTCCTCTTCCTCTTCAGTGGCTTTTTTTGAACCGCCGGGGAACCATCCCTTTAAATCAAGGTATGCTTCCTCTGCACCGTCAACTTTGGCTTTGGCAGCAGCTTTAAAGTAGCTGTAATATGCCAGAGCTTCGGCATAAGCCTCACTTCCGGCCAGCAACAAAGTGTCCTCAAGCCCGTTAAAGATGGGCCTGATAGACCTTAACAACCGGTCCAGCAGTTTCATAGCCCTCAAATCCTTCTCAAGTTCTTCCACATCACCGTAGGGAGGCTTGAGCTGGGGATTTTCCTTTACCCAGTCCCGTGCCTTCTCTACGAAGGGAACCGCCTTGTCTCCCAGTTTGAGAATGTTACGTCGCTCCATCGCATCTAAATTAATAAGATGCGGCATGAGCTTTCTCTCCAGGATATCGACTGCTCCTTCGATCTCATTGAAATCCTGATCAGGAATGTTCAATGATAATAGATTTGGAATAGCCATAATGAATTAATAAAATAAATAACTGAAAATATTTATGTAAAAACGGTCTCTAAAATAGTAATAAAATTCCAAACAAAACCATAAAACAGAAATAATTTTTTGGATGCCAGGAAATACAAAAGGGTATGAATTCTAGGAAAAGCTTATGGGATAAGGGGAAGATGCGATTATGAAATGGCCTTGCTTTTGATAAAAAAGTCCTCAATTTCCATGAAAAGCCAAAAATGTATGATAAAAATACATTAAAAAAAGACTCCCACCGGGTAGGCAGGGGTCCAGGATCAATGTCCTTCGGCATATAGCCTTATTGTGATAAGATGTAAAATAGAATGCTTCAAATACAACAAAAGTTCAAGTATATTCCAATTTTAGAAAAATATTTATAATATACAGAAAACGGAGGGCCTTTTCTGACCCTCCGTTCTGGCTCCAGGCAGTTATATACCGGTTTATTAGGATAAAAATATGATATCTTACCAGCTTATGGAAGTTATTTTCCGTGTATCAGTTTTTGATGCATCTCCTGCATGTGTTCCAGGTCGAATTTGATCACCTCGCGGTCGTAGGTCATGAAGCCGTTCACCTCGGTTTCCACGTCGGTGGTCTGGGTATATACGGCAGCAGCCAGTCCCTGTTCTTTCAGCGGGAATACTTTCTGCAGCAAATTATCGTACTGGTTGTGCAGCTTTTCCTTCGATTGCGAAGTTTCATAATGGCCCGGTGCCCTTGAAAAATCCTGCAGCCACAGATGGCCTTTTACAACCAGGGCCTGACCGCCGAACTCGCCCAGCACGGCAGCACGGTTATCTTCCGTCTCGGGCATATCCGGACCGGGGTAGGAGTGCATGTCGATAACATCCCCTACCTGTCTGTCACTCCATCCGCTGGCATTGTTTACCAGGCGGGTTGGATCCAGCTTTTTGGTCATCTCCACGATCTCGCGGGTCTGGAACTGGCCCCAGCCTTCGTTAAAGGGCACCCACATCACGATAGAGGGGTGATTATAGAAATCATGGATGAGGTTCTTGTATTCCTTTTTGAACTGCTTAGCGGAGGCTTCACTGCGGTAGGGTATTTTGCCGGGCCGCATATCGCCGCTGGGCATGTCCTGCCAAACCAGTACACCCATCTTGTCGCACCAGTAATAGAACCGCTGTGGCTCCACCTTCACGTGCTTGCGGAGCATGTTAAAACCAAGATCTTTGGTCACCTTAACGTCATACTTAAGCGCTTCATCAGTAGCAGCAGTGTACAAGCCGTCGGGCCACCAACCCTGGTCGAGCGGACCGAGCTGGAAGAGCGGCTTGTTGTTCAGGAACAGGCGGGTATATCCGTCTTCTCCTTTGCCCAGTGAGATCTTCCGCATCCCGAAATAGCTTTCCACCTGGTCCACGGTATTGCCGTTTTCATCCAGCAGCTGTACCTGCAGATCATACAGGAACGGATCCTGAGGTGACCAAAGCTTCGGATTTTCCAGTTTAACAAACAGACGGTTATCATGAAAGCCTGTGGAAGTGCCCACTGTTTGACCCTCATCTTGAGCGATCAGCCTTACCTGATGTTCATTGGAAACATTTTTTGCACAAACCTCAACCTTCACACGGCTCTGATCGAGCTGAGGGGTAATCTTCAAATCCTTAATGTACGACTGTGGAACATACTCCAGCCAGACGGTCTGCCAGATGCCGGTGACTGCAGTATACCAGATGCTGCGCGGATCATGGGTCTGCTTGCCCACAGGCTGATAACCCTTGTCGGTGGGATCCCAGGCAGTAACTTCAATTTCCTGGCTTCCATCAGATTCAATATACTCGGTAATGTCGTAAGTGAACGGATCGTAACCTCCCTGGTGCTTGCCTACATGCTTTCCATTGACGAACACATCGCTTTCCCAGTCAACAGCACCGAAATGCAGCAACACACGGCCGTTTTCATAGGGATTGTCTACTGTAAAATTCCGCTTGTACCACACGCGGTTTTTGGCTCCCACCGTTTGTTTCACACCGGAAAGTGCTGATTCCATAGGGTAGGGCACCAGGATCTGATCCTTGTATTCACCAGGTCCGCCCATTTTGGAGGTGATCTTAAAGTTCCACAATCCATTCAGGTTCTTCCAGTGATCCCGCTTCATCTGTGGCCGGGGATATTCCGGCAGTGCATTTTCAGGGGATACTTCTTCCGCCCAGGGTGTGAAGAGCGGATTGTCGGCCTTTTCATACTGGCCATCCTGGGCCTGTAACGAGAGACTGCTTAATCCGGTAATCAGTGTCAAAAATAATGTAATGATGCTCTTTTTCATGGTTTATCAATTTTTAAAATTCATATTTTACAGGATAGAAGACCCTTCATCAATCAAATAAAGTGAAGGGCATACATTATCCCGGACATTATCATTATGATTCCTCCGGGTTATTTTGTATATGAATGATGGCGTAATATTACAAAAAAATGCGTAAACATTCATTGAAACAATATCTTTAGCCATTCCACCTCTCTTAGGCCCGGCTTGAACTTCCGTACAGGCGCTTCTACATGTTCCGTAAAAACTTCCCCCGCTTTCAGCAAATAGGGTCTGGGCCTGACATGGGAAGCCAAAGATAGGGATTCCATCTTTTGCGGATGGTTCTCAATCCAGTTGATATATTCTTTCAGGGAGCCGGAGGCAGTTTTGTTCTCAGATGGAAAAGCATACACTGCAGATATTTTAGGGAGAGGATTTTCCCTGTGGGACTGGAACCTAACAGCAATATAATTCTCACGGATATCCTGCCCAAAATAGCGTTTTGCGCTAAGACCCTGTATGATTAACAATTTATTTTCTCCCGCTGTTCTTACTTTATCCTTATTCCGCATAATCTCCAATACATCCGTCCATTGAGATCCTGCAGTGGGATTGCTTTTAAGCATAACTTCCAGTTCTGCAAAGTGAAGGTTCTTTCCGTATACGATCAGGTCAAAGCTTTCCTGTGCCGGCTGCTCCGGATTTACAGCTAAAGGATTGCCGGCACCTGTGATTGTAAAACCAAGAACCAAAAGTATTCCTGAAAGCAGTATGTTTTTCATTATATCCCGTTTCATAGGCTTATATTATTTGGTCAATGTCACTTCAATTTCCATATCGCTCCCCTGAGGCAACCGGATCACACCTTTTTCAGGGTCGTAATCCTCATAGGCTTCATCACCGATCCTTACTTTCTGGATGCGAATATTCTGGTCTTCCAAAGGAATGGGATAAAGTTCGTCTTCCCTGTCGTAAGAGTCCATAAAATAATGGAGTGTCACAGGCTTCCC
>CAYNPZ010000334.1:0-3879 GCA_964399175.1 uncultured Bacteroidales bacterium
ATATATGCAGTAATGATATTTATTCTGCTGTTAATAACCTATTTCCCACAGCTTACACTGTGGTTGCCCAGATTATTCGGATTCTAAAACCTAAAAATAAGATATACCATGAAACTCGAAAAATATAGCTTCGGCATTGGTGACCGTTTTGCCCATCAGGGGAAGGCCCAGCTTAATGCCCTTATTCAGGCAGAAAAAGCCGGTGCACACATCGCTCCGGTGTGGAATAAGTCATTCCGCGAACATCAAACGGTTGGCTCCAATCATGCAGAAACAAAAAAAGAAGCTGATGAAGCGATCAATGCGCTTAACTGGCCAGGCAACTACTATGTTGATGCCGATCACATCAACCTGTCCAACGTAGAAGAATTCCTGGATTATGCCAACTTTTTCACCATAGATGTGGCAGATCATATTGGGAAGAAGGCAGATGAAGATGAGATTTCCAAATTTGCAGAATCCAATTCATCATTAATTGGAAAAAAAGAAATCCCAGGTATGGAAAGTGATTCAGAGATCACGGAAGAAACCATCCGCAAAATTGGAGAAAAATACCTGTATGCTGCACAAAAGGCAGGAGAAGTTTATTGGTTTATTGCAGACCAAAAAGGGGAAGAAAACTTTGTTGCCGAAGTTTCCATGGATGAAACCGATTATCCACAAACTCCTACCGAATTGTTGATCATTCTCAGGGCGCTGGCGGATCAAAAAATTATGTTGCAGACGCTGGCTCCCAAATTTTCCGGCCGTTTTAACAAAGGCATCGATTATGTCGGGGACGTGAATCAATTTGAAAGGGAATTTGAAGCGGACGTTCAGATAGTTGATTTCGCAGTAAAAGAATTTGGATTACCTGAAAACCTGAAATTAAGCATTCATACAGGAAGCGATAAATTTTCCATTTACCCGATAATAGGTAAAATCATCAGAAAATACGACAAGGGAATCCATGTTAAAACAGCAGGAACAACCTGGTTGGCTGAGGTCATCGGCCTGTGTTTGGGAGGTGATGATGGGCTTGATGTGGCAAGGAAAATATACCGCACTGCCTACGATCAGGTAGAAAACCTCACCGAAGCTTATGCGGCTGTGATCGATATTGATCAGAACCGCTTGCCCTCGCCTGAGTCAGTCAAAAACTGGAATGCCGAACAATTTGTCAACGCCCTTCGGCATGTACCGGAGAATCCTGAATACAATCCGCACTTCAGGCAACTGATGCATGTTTCTTACAAAATTGCAGCCCAAATGGGCAATGAATTTACCGATATGCTCAAGAAACACCAAAACACCATTGCTTCTGAAGTAACAGAAAACCTATTTGAAGGACACATTAAAAGGCTGTTTTTGTAGAGATTTCTAAATTAAAAACCAGAGTAAGGAATGAGATTTCTAACCTTGAATTACCTTAATAAAACCTATAAGTAAAAATTGAGGTTTAATACCCACTATGGCCAAAAAAATTGCTATTCTGGATACCGGATACGAATCTTATGAATACGAAAAAAGGATTTTCGAAGAAACGGGCTACGAATTGCAGATCTTTTCAGGTGAAAGGAATGATCGTGAAGGCAAGATGGCTCTGGCAAAAGATGCTGTAGGATTGATGGTCCGGTGGACAAACATCGATGAGGAATTTTTAAAGGCCAGCCCCCGGTTAAAAGCCATCGTACGGTATGGTGTGGGTTATGACAACGTAGACTTGGAAGCAGCTACCCGTCATAATGTAAAAGTCGCCAATGTCCGGGGATACGCCAACCACTCGGTATCCGATCATGCACTGGCCCTAATATTTTCCTGTGCCAGGGCACTCCCCCAGGGAGAGCAATTGGTAACAAAACAATTTGCCAAACCACCTGTCAAACAAATACCCGAGCTTCACGATAAAACACTTGGAATTATAGGGCTGGGTAGAATTGGAGGAACGCTATGCAAAAAAGCACAATCACTTTTTGAAAGGGTACTGGCCACAGATCCTTATATTACCCGGGATCGTTTCAGCTCGCTAGGCGCTTCTCAAACCAATCTGGACGATCTGCTCAGCAAAAGTGATGTGATCTCCATCCATTGCAATCTGACCGGGGAAACCCGCGGGCTGATTGATAAGAGCAAATTACAGTTGATGCGAGATAACACAATTCTCATTAATACCGCCCGGGGACCTGTTGTGAATGAAAAGCATTTGTTGGAAGCACTACAATCAGGTAAATTACACAGTGTGGGCCTGGACGTATATGCTGATGAACCACCTTCAACCCGGCAGAAAGATCTGATTTTCCACCCTCAGGTTATTGCTACCGGTCATTATGCCTGGTATTCCACAAAATCCATCAGTGAGCTTCAAAAACGAGCCACGCAAAATCTTTTAAGTCTCTTGCAGGGAGAGATTCCAGAAGATTGTCTGAATTACTAGAATTTTATGTTATATTTGATGAATAAACGGAATGAGGTTGTCACCTTAAGGGAGATTATATCTTGTTATTGATTATTAAGCGGTCATTATATATTTACTTTTACAATATCCGATAAAAATATAAGATCAATGCAAAATAAGATAAACATCCCACCAAAAGGCCTGGCAATTATTGCAATCGTGGGGCCTTCCATTGTCTGGGCAGCAGAATACATCGGATCCGGTGAAGTAATCCTTGCAACACGTACGGGCGCCATCTTGGGCACCTCTATCATCTGGGCTGTTGTGCTCGGGATGTTCCTGAAATATTGGATTGGAATGAGTGGTGCCCGATATACGGTTTGCACCGGTGAAGGCATGATGGACATGTTTGACCGAATACCGGGTCCCAAACATTGGAGCGTTTGGATCGTGCTGGTGGGCCAATTTGCCGCCGGCGCCATTTCAATTGGATCGGTTGCCTCAGCGGCTGGCATCTTCCTAAGTAGTTTAATCCCTGGTCTTCCCTCCTTTTTAAGCGGCTGGTTGATCACCTTATTCTGTATCGCAGTGGTATGGAGTGGCAAATTTCAATGGCTCAAAATCGTCATGAGCATTTTTGTACTTATTACAGTAATTGGTGTTTTTTATGTGGCATTTCAGGTTGTGCCCGGTGCAAGCGAATTTTTTGAGGGTCTTATTCCCAAGAAAGCAGCTGTTCCCAAATGGGCATTGGATAAAGGAGCCCGCGAGAATCCCTGGAGAGAAATACTCCCGTTAATCGGTTGGGGTGCTGGTGGATTTGCCAGCCAGGTTTGGTATACCTACTGGGTATTAGGCGCTGGATATGGCGCAACAAAAAACAGAAATTACGGAGAATCTGCCGATACTGCCTATCTTAAGCGCATGCCAAGAATTGATGCAAAGCGTATTAAAGGGTGGTGCCGTGTTGTTTATACCGATGCAACTTTCGCCCTGCTTATTGGTGTACTGGTAACGGTTGGATTTCTCATTGCAGGAGCTGGTGTACTTCGTCCACAGGAATTGGCTCCCCAGGGACCTGAAGTAGCACTTACCCTTTCCAAAATATTTTCTTCACGCTGGGGTTCGTTAGGCGGGCTGCTCTTTATGATGGGTGGTACAGCCGCACTAATAGCCACCCAGGTTGGTCAGCTGGCAGGATGGCCCAGATTGCTTGCGGATGCCTTCCGGCTTTGCATACCTGGCTTTAGCAAAAAGTTTCGCTGGAAAATCCAGTTCCGGATTTTTCTGGTATTCTTCTTGATCACCAATCTCATCATCGTTTATTCATTCGGCCTAAAACCAGTGGCACTAGTGAAACTGAGCGCAATACTGGATGGTCTGCTGTTAACCCCGCTCCAGGCGATTCTGGTTATGGTCGGCCTTTATTTTGTTATGCCGAAATTGTTAAGCAAGGAAGCAAAAGCCATTCTCAAGCCGCATTGGATCTTTGCTGCAGGATTAAT
>CAYNPZ010000335.1:0-358 GCA_964399175.1 uncultured Bacteroidales bacterium
AAAAAAGTCAACGCTATCCGGGTATAAATCCTCCCCCACTGCCTTTTTTATAAACATTAAGCAAATGAAAGAGAAAAAGAGTTTTTACGGAAATGACGAACAACAAGGTAAGACTAAAATTCAAATAATTAGCTTACCTCTCAAAAAAAGATAGGAACAAAAAACTCAGTCATGATGTGACTGAGGAGGCGGAGCTATATCATGACAACATTTAAAATTGGTTTTTTTACCTGGGGCATTAATAATTTATAAATTTTTTAGCCCGTTAATAAAGGTAACAAACATTTATCAGCCATCGACCATTATCATTCAACAGAAACCAGGAGGCCAGTAAGATGAACCAAATCAATAATATGCA
>CAYNPZ010000335.1:368-3879 GCA_964399175.1 uncultured Bacteroidales bacterium
GATGAAGCGAACCTGTACGTTGGCAAAGCCGAGGGTAAGCAAGACGGCAGTCTTCAACATTTTCATGAATATAAAAAGCTAGATTTTGGCTGATAAGGCGCTCTATTAGATCACTGAAATTCAATAGATATTTTTTTTACACAATTAACTAAATATAGCCGCTAAGGCCTTTTTAGACTAGACTCATGAATTAATAGTTATTTTTCTGCCATGAGCCATTATCATTCAACACAAACCAGGAGGCCAGTAAGATGAACCAAATCAATAATATGCAAAGGAATCCCAATGATTTGCAAAATTTGAGCAACAGCATCAATTATAAGAAATACCTCATTTATCTCTTATCCAATTGGTACTGGTTGTTGCTATCGGTTGTTATAGCCGTGGGAGCTATATACCTGATGAACCAAACGAGCCAAAAAAAGTACAGGGTGGAAACGAGCCTCATATTCAGGGAAAATTCAAACAGCGGAGGGTCATCGGGAGAAGGAACCATTGCAAGTATTAACCTTATGGACAATCAATTGAATATCCAGGATGACATAACCCGAATGCAATCTTCCAAAATAATCAGGAGCACTTTGGAGAAACTTGATTTTAACATTGCTTATTTTAAAGAGGGCCGGTTTTATGATCAGGAACTTTATAAATCGGCTCCCTTTCGGGTAGATACCGATGATGATTACAGGCGGTTTGGATTCCCGGTACATATAGAATTGCTTTCCGATTCCAGATATAAAGTAATTATTGATGAGGATTTTTATGCAGAATATACACTCCAATACGGGCAGCAATTCTCCAAACATGGATTGTCGTTCCGGTTGTATAAAAACCCTGAGTATACCGGATCTATGAATAAAGATGGGCGTTATTATTTTGTGAAGCACAGAACCAAAACGCTGACAAACGCTTATCAGGGAAAACTGACGATCACTCCCGAACGAGAGAATAAGCAGGTTGTAAAACTTTCATTGACCGGGAGGGTACCTGAAAAAGAGGCAGATTTTCTCAATGCATTGATTGACACCTACCAGGAATATAAGTTAACACAAATTACAGCAAATGCCAACAGTTCCATTCAATTTATCAATCAACAAATTGAAATGATCGATGACCGATTGGTCCGGTATGAAAATCAACTTCAGAGAATGAGAAGGCAAAACAGCAGTCTGGGACAGGGATCTTTGGGCGAAAACGCTCAATCCGGTTCATCTTCATCAACCAATCAATTAAGCAGATTAGAGAACAGAAAACTCAAATTACAGGAAGACAAGGAATATTTTAGTTCGCTGGAAAAGAAAATAAAAGCCAACCGCAGCATTGACAGCATATTTTTGCCCAGGAGCATAGAAGAAGAGGTCCCGAGAATCAGTCAGTTACTTGACGAAATGTCGACAATTCAGCAAGAGATCAATACATTAAGTGATAATGTAGAAAGCAGCCACCCCCACTATAAAGAACTTCAATCAAGATACGAAGAGCAAAAAGAATCATTAGCTACCAGGCTAAGCCTTTACATTGACAACCTGGATAAGACCCTGGAAAAGATAAATGAGCGAATCAGCGGATTGGAACAAAAAATGCCTTCTTTACCTGCAAAAGAGAGACGTTACAGGGAAATACAACGGAGAATTGAGCAAAATGAAGATTTACTGGCCTCTTTATCGCAAAAAAAGATGGAATTCGAGATCAGAAAAAGCTCTAAAACAGCGAATTTTGAAGTATTGGAACCGGCCCGGCCTGAAGACGCCGCTTCGCCCCAATCAAATTCCAAAATGTACTATGTTATGGCGCTGTTTATGGGCCTGGCTTTTCCCGTTTCCATCCTTTTAATAAGAAAAAGCAATTTTTCGAAAATCCAGGAAAAAGAAGAGATCCAAAACTATACTTCCATTCCCATTTTGCATGCATTGGGACAAAATCGCTTTAACACCAATCTGCCCACCTACCATTATCCACAATCGCCTATTGCCGATTCATTTCGATACATTCGGACAAATCTCCTGTTCCACCTGAGATCCTATTACCACAAGATCGTTACCATATCTTCCATGGTAAGTGGTGAAGGCAAAAGCTTTGTCACGGCCAATCTGGGTACCATTCTGGCAATGGGTGGTTTTAAAACGGTTATAGTAAGCGCCGATATACGCAAGCCTACCCTCCAAAAAATATTTTCCATTCATAACAAAGAAGGGCTGAGCGAATACCTGCTCAACAATTTCAATCACGAAAACCTCATTCACCCTACCAGTGTGGATAACCTTTATCTCATGCCACCCGGAAAAAATGTATCCAATTCGGGCGACCTTTTTGCACCAAACAAAATTGAAACCTTACTGGATTACCTCTCCACCCGGTTTGAATTCATACTTTTTGATTCCCCGCCCATCTCCATGGTGCCCGAGTCCATCATCATAGGAGAAAGATCCTACTGTAACATTTTTGTTCTCAGACATAACTACACTCCCAAAAACATCATCCAATCCCTGAATGAAATCAATCAGGAAGGGAGATTAAAAAACATGTTTCTGTTAATCAATGCCATCAAAAAAATGAAAGGGGTAGGGTTTGAATATTATTTTGGCTACGAATCCTCCTATGGATTTGGTCACTATGACAGATACTATACCAAATCCCCTAAAAAAGGAAATCTACCGGAACACATGAAACGGAAATAGAAAGCTTTTATCAAAAGTCATGCATATAAATTTTTGAAACGGATGCAAAAAATAAAACTATTTTATTTACTGGTTATTATCGCATTGATAGGCAGTTCGTGCAACACTTACAAAAAATACACCTATCTTCGGGATCTACCCATTACAGGACACAAAGAGGTTATCGAAAAAAACATACGTACCTATGAGATTCAGCCAGGGGACCTCCTTTATATACGTGTAATTACCCCGGACCAGACGATGGGAGAAATCTTTAACCCATTTTCTACAGGGGGAGGGGGAACGTCCGGTGGTCGTACTTCAAGGGCAAACATTTATTTCAACGGTTATACCGTCAGCGATTCAGGATATATCGAGATTCCGGTTATTGATTCTGTATATGTTGGAGGATTAACACTCCAAAAGGCAAAGAAAAGAATCCAAAAAGAGTCCAAAAAGTATCTTAAAGAATCACAGGTTATTGTTAAAATGGCTGGATTTAAATTCACGCTGGTTGGGGAAGTGGCTGCTGAGGGAGTACAAACGGTTTATGAAGATGAATTAAACCTGATCGAGGCCATATCCTATGGAGGAGGAGTAACCTACAATGGAGACCGACAGAATGTATTGATAATGCGCCCCACTGAAGAGGGAACAAAGACATTCGAGGTAGATTTAACCGATCCCAGCCTTGTAAAATCCGATTTGTATTATGTGCAACCCAACGACCTCATATATGTGAAACCCCGTCGTACATTTGCCTTCCGGCAGGAAACCAACAGACTTCTTTTTGGACTTGGTGCGCTTTCATCCACCATCAGTACAGTTTTGCTTCTTATAAATCTACAGCAATA
>CAYNPZ010000336.1:0-1680 GCA_964399175.1 uncultured Bacteroidales bacterium
GGTTCACCAAAAAGGAAAACGAAATAGAGGCATATGGCAAGATACTGAAATTCCTGGATCAGCATCTTAAAGGAAAAGAAACTTCAGGTGAATGACAGGATTCTTCTATGTTTTACAACATCCCGGGCATAAATCATTGAATGTCCGGTGTATTTTTATAACCTTTGTGGATTCAGATACGTATGCACAATTTTAGACGGATTATGGAGCTTTTTGAAATCAAATTAACAAAAGCTGTCAATATTTTGTTTCAACACATTTTGCAACACAGAAAGTATGTTGTAGATTTATATTATTGATTGACTATTATGACAAAAGATTCTCATAAAAACCGGGTTGGATTCTTTGTTTCCTCTGATTCATGGGTCAATCATCAGCAATGGCACCATGAAGTTTCCCGTGCATTGTACGGGAGGGGTTATGCTGTGAGCATAATTGCCCCCAAAGGAAGTAAATTGTATTCCAAATCAAAGCGTTATGGAATTCCTTTTTCCCGGTTCAAAAAGAGAATCTTTCTTTTAACCGCCATTATCGGATTAATCAAGATATTACGCAGGGAATCCATTTCTACCCTGTTCATTAACCATCCGAAAGATCTCAGAAAAGCCGCCGTAGCCGCAAGACTTGCCGGTGTAAAAAAGATAATTTACAGGAGGGGCACGGTTTCTCCTGTTAAAAGAAACCTTATCAACAAATGGATTTTTAACCGGATGATCACGGAGGTGATAACCAACTCGGATGCCAACAGGGACGTTATGATCAGGAAGAAACCAAAATTGTTCCACAGGGAAAAGATCAATGTAATCTACAATGGTCTGGACATCTCAAAATTTGATCAGAAGAATCTGGTCGTGCATAATTTCAGAAAGAACGGTGAAGTGATCATTGGAGTCCTAACCGGGCATTTCAACAAAGATCGCTTCATTCAGTTAATCCGGATGATAAACCGTGACTCTGAAATTTCTTCCCACTACAGATTTTTGATATACGGCAACAAACACAAAAATTCCGACCTGAGTAAAAGACTTAAGGGGCTAGGGGTAAAAGGTAATTTGGTACATTGGGACTCCAGATCGAAAAACCTCCTTGATTTCATGAATTCCATTGATGTTTTCATGTCAGGTTATCTCAGGCATAGCTTCAATTATCCAGTCCTTTACGCAATGGCTCTGAACAAGCCCGTTATTGGCTATAACGTGGGAAGCAACCCCGAAATGATCAGGGACAACAGCAACGGCTTTTTGCTGAAATCCGGTGATCTCCAGGGAGCCATAAAAAAACTGGAAGCCCTGACCGATGATCAGCTCAGAAAGAAACTGGGTGAGGAAGGAAGAAAAACGGTCCGGTCAAAATTTAATTTTCAGCACTCGATAGACCAAATTGAGGAATTAATTGAGCAATGAAAGAGGATATCAACCGGGCACTGGAGGTATTAAGATCAGGAGGCGTTATACTTTATCCTACGGATACCATATGGGGTTTGGGATGTGATGCGACCGACCCCGACGCAGTTGAAAAAATATACAGGATAAAAGAGCGGGATCCGAATAAAGGCATGCTGGTGCTCGTCGATTTACCCGCCCGTGTTGAGCGCTACGTGGAAGACATGCCCGATATCGCCTGGGATTTGATCGAGGTCACCAATAAGCCATTAACAATCATTTACCACCAGGCAAAACA
>CAYNPZ010000336.1:1690-3851 GCA_964399175.1 uncultured Bacteroidales bacterium
TAGCTTCTGACGGAAGCATCGGTATCAGGGTAGTACAGGATAAATTTTGTCAACAGCTCATCACACGCTTTAAGAAGCCCATAGTGTCTACCTCGGCAAATTTCTCCAATCACCCTGCACCTGGCAATTTTAAAGAAATAGATCCTGAGATCATCGAATCTGCTGACTATGTGGTGAAATGGAGGCAGAATGAAACAAAAAAATCCTCCCCTTCGGGCATCATTAAGCTGGGACCCGGAGGAGAGGTTGAAGTCATCCGCGAATAATGAATTCCCTTAATCTTTCACTACCTTGCCTGATCCGGAAATATCGGCATCAATAACTGGATTGCTGTCATATAATCTGGTCAAAGTATTGGTAAACTTTTTCCAGCATTATGATTCGACCATAAAAGATAAAAGGAGTAATAAAATATTACAATCGAAATAAAAAAATGCAACACGACTTTCATTTTTATCACCGGACGCCGGTGCAGATTCGTTTTAACGATGTAGACGTAATGGGACATGTGAACAACTCGGTATATCAGCACTATTTTGACTATGCCCGGCTTCAGTATTTTGAGCGGGTGTTCGGTTACCGGCTCGACTGGCATGATGAGGTTCTGGTATTGGTAAGGATCGAGATCGATTTCATAAAACCTGTATATATGTATGATCCGGTTAAGGTAGTTACCAAGGTGTATCATCTCGGCAACAAAAGCCTGAAAATGGAACAGCGCCTGGTGGGTGAGCAGGATGATGACATACGGTGCCGGAGCAGGGCCGTACTTTCGGGATTCAATTATCAAAAGGGAGAATCCATACCCCTTCAGGATGAATGGAGGGAACAAATCAAAAATTTTGAGGAGGATTTGCATTTTTGAAATGAAACCCGCATCCAGGTACCTTCACAACAAGAACATGATTAACATGCGGGTTCCATGATGAGACAATCAAAATAAATGAATTTGGCATGTAAATCAGCTTAAAATTCAAACTTTTAATAAACTGGTAACCGAATGAATCCAATCACAGGCAGATGTGTGAATCAAAATCCCTTGCGGGATGCCATATTTGTAGCTCCCGCGAATAGTGCGGGATTATAAGTGATATTCTGGCTTACGGAATGCCATAAGAATGGAATATATTTTCTCTTTTGGAAAAATCGGGACTTCAACGAATAGCTAGAGTTCCAGCAGTCCCTCCGGAATATTGTTCTTTATAATCCGGTTTGCTTCATCAATGTGATATATGGTTTCTTCATTCACCGGGACCTCAATCAGGTTTTCGCCGTAACGTACCTGCACCAATGTATTGGAAGGAATTTCCAGAATTCCTTCAATTATACCGATTTCATTGTCATTCTGATCGATGAGCGAAAACCCCTCCAGTGTTCCATAAGATCCGGCTTCGCTTTGCTTTAGCTTTTCCCACTCTTTTATAGGCAAACACCACGAACAACCTGTCAGCTCGTTGGCCTCCTCAATGCTGTTGATATCTTCAAGTTTAAGGATAGCAGTTTGAGCAGATTTCAGCATAATATGCTCAATAAAAAATGGAACCAATCCTCCATTGATTTCAATGAATATTGATTCCATTTTCAGGAAATCTTCAGAAAATCCTTTATCAGCGCTTATGATAAGTTCACCATCTTTTCCGTGTGATTTAAGAACTTTCCCTAATTTATCCGTTGTGTCAAATTTCATTCATGCAACCGAAAAAGTTTATTCTTCTTTCTTTTCGGTCTGTTCATCCGTTCCGCCTTCCTGCTTGTCTTCTCCTGATTCTTCAGACTTATCTTCACCTGCTTCTGCTGAAGCATCTTCAGCTTTGGCTTCAGACTCTCCGGATTTTGACTGCTCTTCTTCGGCGGTTTCTTCAGCCCCCTCTGTTTCTGCTTTCTCTTCTTCTGCCTGTTCGGCATTCTTCTTAGCCAGTTCTTCGGCCCTGGCTACATTTATTTTCTTTTCAGCTTCAAGGCGTTCTTTTTCTTCCTCCTTTTGCTTACTGATTTCGGCTTCTCTCTCGGTCCTTACTTTTTCCTCTTTCTGCGCCAGCCATTCATTGAATCTTCTTTCGGCTTCTTCTTCAGAAATGGCGTTTTTTCTAACACCTTTCAACAGGTGTTTTTTAAGCATTACTCCCTTCTGGGAGAGTATGGATCTGCATGTATCAGTAGG
>CAYNPZ010000337.1:0-3822 GCA_964399175.1 uncultured Bacteroidales bacterium
AAAGCGGCGGCGCTAGTAGATTTCTGAAATTCAATATATAATTTTTGCACAATTAGCTAAATATAGCCGAGTGCCTTTTTAGACTAAACTCAATTAGTAATTTTACAATCAATGAATATTATTGCTTTAGTTTGATAGGGCTTTTTAAGGGTGCGGGGTTCAATAGATAAAATTTTATTTCATTATTTTTGTTATAAACAAAAATTGCTAAAAAGTCAATGTCATGGTAAATTTCAAATTCAAGTATCCCATAAACCATCTTTTTCTCATCTTTATTTCGATTCTGTTCTCTAACTCCTGGTTTCCCCTGCATGCCCAGGAATTACCCACACCTGAAGGCAAGCGGATCAGGGAGATTATGTCTGAAAACTATTCCCCCGGTAATTTACTGATGGGTTGTACTACCGGAAGCTGGGCTTTCGGGACAAAAACGGGGAAGATCATGGACAGGGAGTTCAATTATGTGACGCCGGAAAACGATTTCAAGCACGCGGTTGTTCGACGCGATCCCGAAAAATGGCAATGGTCCAGGGCCGACGCGTGGATGGATCACATTCATGACAACAACCAGATCCTTAGAATTCATGGACCCATTGGCCCGCAGTGTTCAGATTGGGCCAAAGCAGATAAAAGAACCGGCAGGGAGCTGGAGAAAGAATTAAAAAAGTTCATGACGGCTTTGTGCAAACGTTACAATGATGTAAAAGGCATCGAATACATCGATGTGGTTAATGAAACCGTCCTTTCCGACGGCAAATGGCATCATCCGAAACCAGGTACGGAGGAATGGGAAAATCCCTGGTTAAAGATCGGGCAGGATACCGATCCCAATCAACCCCCGCTTTATATAAAGCAGGCTTTCAAAATATCCAACACGTATGCACCGGATCTGAAGCAGTTGTTCAACAACCACTGTGCTCCCGGTACCAAGGGGATGGAAATGGTGAAAGAAACCATCATGTATCTCAGGAAACGCGGTTTCAGGGTAGATGCCCTGGGATGGCAGGCCCATATAAAAACCGGATGGGACACCCCGGAAAACCTGCAAGCCCTGGATGAATTGATTAGCTGGTGTCACAAATACAATCTTGAATTTCACATAACCGAGTTCAGCGCCTGGATAGACGATCCTGACAAACAAACTTTCCAGGACCAGGCGGAAACCTACCGGGAAATTTTGGAAGTGTTGATTGAACACAGAAAAGATGGTATAGTCGGATGGAATACCTGGCATATAACCGATGCCAACGGGTGGCAGAATGAACGACTGCCTTCCCTGTTTGATGACCGTTATAGACCCAAACCTGCCTATTATGCCATTCAGAGGTTTCTCATGGAGAAAGCGGAATGAAATTGATTCATGGTTACATTGTTAAATTGCTAAATGGTTAAAAAATTTTGGCTAAGTTGTTGTTAACCCGAATTATTCACAAACTCTATTTAGGACAGTATATAAATCGATGTCCAACATGGGTTATTAAACAGGAATTACAGAGGGATTTCCGGGGCAGTATTATTTAGAATCCAAAAACGGATTTCTTACGAAAATTCGATATGCTCCTTATTTCCCTATGTTTTTGTACAGGGAATCTCATATTTCCTTTACGAACAAAAACCTGCTGGAATCTGTTCTTTGTAACATTAAGAACCCCTAATACTTCAGTTCTATGGCCAATGATTTAGATTTATACTATTATCCGGAACAGGCAAACTTCCGCGAGTCGATGGTTTCGTCCATGGACCAGTATAAGAAACTTTACGCGGAGAGTATTGAAAACAATGAGCAATTCTGGGAAAGACAGGCAAGAAATCTGCTGCGCTGGCAGCATGATTTCCAAAATGTAAAGGATTGTGATCTGAATGAAGGCATGATTTCATGGTTCCTCGGCGGAAAATTAAATGCCAGCGAAAATTGTGTGGACAGACACGTAAGGGACAAGGGAGACAAAACTGCCATAATTTGGGAAGCTAACGAGCCGGGTGAACAAAAAGAGATTACCTATAGGGAATTGCAGCGTGAAGTATCAAGGATGGCCAATGTATTGCGTCATCATGGAATTGGCAAAGGGGACAGGGTCGCCTTATACATGCCCATGATTCCGGAGGCGGTTTATGCCATGCTTGCCTGTGCAAGAATTGGCGCTGTTCATTCCGTGGTTTTTGCCGGCTTCAGCGCTGAATCTTTGCGCGACCGAATCAATGACGCCAATTGTAAAGCGGTTATCACTGCCAATGAGGGCGTGAGGGGAAAAAGAACCATTCCCCTTAAAAGAACCGTTGACGAAGCCGTTATGGGTTGTCCAAGTGTAGAGCATGTCTTTGTTGCCAAAAGAACGGAAACCAAAGTAGCTTTTCATCCCCGGAGAGATATCTGGCTGAATGAGGCCATGGAGGCAGAGCGGCCTTATTGTCCGATTGTACATTGCGATTCCGAAGATACCCTGTATTTATTGTATACCTCCGGAAGTACAGGAAAACCAAAAGGAATGGCACATACCACGGCCGGGTACCTTTTGTATGCAGCCATTACGCATAAATACGTTTTTGATCACCAGAAAGACGATATTTTTGCCTGTGTAGCGGATATCGGATGGGTAACCGGACATACCTATGTGGTTTACGGACCGTTACTCAACGGAGCAACCACGGTGCTTTTTGAAAGCCTTCCCAATTACCCGGATCCCGGAAGGTACTGGGAGATGGTTGAACGGCTGGGGATCACCCAATTTTATACAGCCCCGACAGCCATCCGTGCCATTCAGAAAGAAGGGGATGAATACGTTAAGAAGTATGACCGTTCCAGCCTGAGGGTACTGGGGACGGTAGGAGAACCCATCAATCCCGATACCTGGAAGTGGTATTACGAGGTGGTTGGTGAAAAGCGGTGTGCAATCGTCGACACCTGGTGGCAGACAGAAACCGGGGGAATCCTTATTACTCCGTTACCTGCAGCAACGCCTGCAAAACCCGGATCGGCCACATTGCCGTTTTTCGGAATCGAGCCTGTTTTATTAACTCCTGAAGGCGAAGAAATAGAAGGAAATGATGTTTCGGGCCTTCTTGCTGTTAAAAGGCCGTGGCCGGGCATGGCAAGAACGATCCAGAGTGATCACCAGCGGTTTATGGATACCTACTTCCGTAAATACAAGGGATACTACCTGACCGGTGACAGGGCTTCAAGGGATAAAGACGGATATTACTGGATCACCGGACGCATAGATGATGTACTGAATGTGTCCGGTCACCGCATTGGCTCGGCAGAAGTTGAAAATGCCCTGGTTGCGCACCCGTTGTGCGCAGAAGCGGCTGTTGTAGGATATCCCCATGATATTAAGGGCGAAGGTATTTTTGCCTATGTCATTGTACGTAACGGTCATGATTCCACCGATGAACTGGTGGGTGAACTGAAAAGCGAGGTAAGACAACATATCGGACCTATGGCAACGCCGGATCAGATCATCATTGCACCCGGCTTGCCCAAGACCCGTTCGGGAAAGATCATGCGCCGGATATTAAGAAAGATCGCTGCAAAAGAGACAGATGACATGGGAGACCTTACAGCACTTGCCGATCCTTCCGTGGTCGACAAACTGATTGAGATCAGGGGCTGAAGTTAGATGGTTTAGAATTTCGAATTTAGGATTTTCAGTTTATTTGGTTTGTGTATGGCCCCATTGCTATTCCCCTTGATGCAACTGGTGTTGCCCTGGATGCTTGTTATATTTATTTTTATCAACTTTTGAATAATTGAGTCTAGTCTAAAAAGGCTTAGCGGCTGTTTTTAGCTAATTGTACGGAAGCTATCTATTGAATTTCAAACAT
>CAYNPZ010000338.1:0-3813 GCA_964399175.1 uncultured Bacteroidales bacterium
CAGCGTTCGAAGTTGAAGGTTTTACGTGTTAAGGGAGAGTTGAAAGTGCCAAGGCCAGTGCTGTCCGGTTAATGATTCCTAAAAACTCTGGAAATTCTGATTTGTTCAGTATTGAAAAATCCGACTGTGTTGCAAAACTTGATTTGACTTTCTGACACTACAACAACTGACTCTACAAATCTTGTGAAAAACAAGATAACATAATTTATTAATGCATTATTGTCAAATTTGAGCGACACCTCCATTTATGTTAGATGCATAAGTGGATAACAAACCCATCATAAAAAGGAGGTGTCGCAAATGTCTTTCGCAAATTCTATTTTTAATCAGTTCCTATCTCTCATTCAAAAATCCGAGTTTGATAAAATTGCTCAAGAGCATGATAAGGCTAGAAAGTCCAGAAAATTCGGTTTATGGAGCCAATTCGTCTATCTGATGTTTATACAGATTACCGAAAGGAAAAGTCTTCGAGCTGGCATTCGTAATATGAATGTCTCAAAAAAACAAGTTTATCACCTTGGAGCCAAGACCGCTCCAAAATCAACTTTTTCCGATGCCAACAACAATCGACCTGCTTCGTTCTTCGAGGCCTTGTTTAACAAGCTGTTCGAAAAAGCATCGGCCATAGCTCCCAAGCACAGCTTTTCCTTCGAAAATCGCTTGTATAGCCTGGATGCCACTATCGTCAATCTCAACAAATCCAACTTTCCATGGGCTTTCTTCAGGAAAAACAAAAGCGGCATCAAGCTGCATACACTGCTCGACCATAACGGCTATATGCCCTCCGTGGTGGAGATTACCGACGCCAAGACCCATGATGTGCAAAAAGCCAGGACACTCCACCTGGAAAAAGGAGCCATCGTGGTCTTCGACCGGGCCTATGTCGACTATGACTGGTTCGTCCAACTCCAGGAAAATGAGGTTACCTTCGTCACCAGGCTCAAGACAAATGCTCAATATACCGTCATCAACCGGTATTCGGTGGACAAAGAGCAAGGGGTGACCTCGGACCAGGCCATTCGGTTCGACTCCAAGCCAGAGCTTGCCTTACGCCGGATCGGTTACAAGGATCCCGAGACCGGGAAGCATTATAAGTTCCTCACGAACAACTTCTCCCTGGAGGCTAAGACGATCGCTGATATCTACAGGGAACGCTGGGAGGTCGAGGTCTTTTTTCGTTGGATCAAGCAGAATCTGAAGATCAAGACCTTCGTAGGCAGAAGTGAGAATGCAGTCTTAATGCAAATCTATGTCGCGCTGATCCTGTATCTACTGCTAGCTCTCCTCAAATTTCTGTCAAAGACCCGACTGAGTATGCAAAAGATGCTACAGATACTGCAGCTCAACCTGTTCCATAGAGGAAGAATAGAGGAGCTGTTTAATCCGCCGGAAAATAAAAATATACCCAACAAAAACAGACAATTACCATTACCAAGTTAACCGGACACTACTGTTCTGGACGTTAATATAATAAAGTTAGAAAATAAGGGGGAGAAATACATGTACTTCTTGACTAAGTCTTTAAAATTCTTAGCTCTTAGCATATGTGTTTTCTTTATTGTAATAATTTTAATAAATGTTAAGTGTCAAAAAAGTTTTGCTGGCATTAATTTTATACCAATAGATGAAGTAGAAAAAGATTCTAATACACTTGAAAAGTGGTTTGATAAAATTGGTAAGAGTAAAAGAACATATAAAAATGCAATTATAGATGCGAAGGTTAAAAAAGAAGAAGGAGAAAGAGTAGTAGTAGAAGAGACACATGTATTTGCAATTCCAAGTAGCTTTAAATATGTTGGAAGCAAAAATAGAAACTTTTTAAAGAGAATATCAGGTAATGAAAGTAAAATTAATATATATAGAAATAAAAATAATAAAAAAGAATACCTTTTTGTAGTTAGATGGAAAAATGCGATAGTTTTGTATTGGTATATGCTGAAAGGTGAGGAGTATTATTATAATGGCCGAGCTTCATATGACGCAGATGAAAATTTTGAGCAAAACTTTTTTGACGGAACAAATATATCTTTGTGCGTAATTCTTGAATCTTATTTTCCGGATAAATACAAATTGAATAGATGCATGTAAGAAAGGCAGCATAAAAAAAACAAAAAAAATGTTATCTAAAGGTGCAAGTTTGTATGCCGTTGGATGGATATATGAGGAATATTCAAAAGGTGTACATAATTATAAAAGAAATCCGCTCCTAATTGCTACAAAACTTGGCCATAGCGATTTGGTGAAATTTTTGCTTAATAATGGTTATGATATAAAGGCAAAACAAATGTACGGTCTAACAGCTCTACATGCTGTTGAAAAACATTATGATATAGCTAAATACTTAATAAAGAAGGGCGCGGAAGTAAATGTGAAAGATGAGTCTGGAATTACCCCACTGATGAAAGCATCTCTAGATGGAGCTAGTAGAGTAGTAAAATTGCTAATTGATAATGGAGCAGATGTAAGTAAAAAAGATAGTCAAGGTGAGACAGCTTTAATGTCTGGTGCAAGTGGGGGTAGTGCTGAAGTTATTCGTACATTAATAAAAAATGGAGCAAATGTAAATACTAAAACACAATACAAAGAAAATGCATTAACTAGAGCAATTGGTTCTGGTAACTATAAATGTGCAAAGATCCTTGTTGAAAATGGTGCTAATGTTAATATAAGAGAAACAAAAAATAATTATACAGCTTTACATATCGCAGTGAAATATGGACATTTTAATATTGCAAAAATGCTTATAGAAAAAGGCTCAAATATAGATTCTAGAGATGAAGATAAAAAAACTGCACTACATTATGCTGTAGAACAAGAAAATATTGATATGGCTAAAACTCTTTTAAAAAAAGGTGCAAATATTGCTGCAAAAGATAATCAAGGCAGAACTCCTCTAATGATTGCTGTTCATAGAAAAAATAAAGAGATGGCTGATTTTTTGATGGAGAAGGGAGCCGACATCAATGCAAAAAACAATATCGGAGATACGCTACTAATGCAATCTATTAAAAATGAAGATTCTTACCATGTTAAAACACTTATTGAATTAGGTGCAAATGTAAATGCAAAAGATGATATGGGTCATACACCTTTGATTATAGCCTCCCAGCAGGGATACCTTAAATTAGCAATTTTTCTTATAAACCATGGAGCTAAAGTAAATGAGCAAAGTTCAACAGGTGATAGTGCTTTACATTATGCTGTCACATATAATAATTATGAAACAGCAAAAACACTTATTAACTCAGGTGCTAACATAAATTTCCAAAACGCTGATGGAGATACACCATTAATGGAAGCTGCAGAAGATGGCTATTATAATATAGCAAAACTTCTTATTAATAATGGTGCTGACGTACATATAAAAAATGATGATGGAAAAACTGCTATACAAAAATCTCATAGAAATCGTCATAAAAAAGTAACAAAGCTTTTAAAAGAGTATGACGCAGAATTACCATGGTAATTTTGATTTCAGATATCAATCTGACTTTAACTGCTGTTCCTAGTACCTAAAATCCTTCATTTTGGGGTAACTTCCAATTATGTTGTAAAAGTAAAAAAACATACCAACCAAAAAATTTCATCTAAAAGGCAGAGGATCTGGAGAAGTGAAGCAATTCATTCAGTTTTTGGTACAGAATGATAACGAATGAATAATCCAGCTCACGGGTATTAGTACGTTCCAGAAATCATTATTAGGGTGTGACACTTAGCTGTAGAAAACCTCAAAATCATGTGCGGCAGATTTGGACTGTGGTCTGATCCTGCTCAGATAGAAAGCCACTTCAAAGTTCAGCTCCCCCAGCCTTT
>CAYNPZ010000339.1:0-3807 GCA_964399175.1 uncultured Bacteroidales bacterium
CCATAAAGAATTTCTTAAAGCAACCAGAAGACGATGCTTATGATATCAAGAGAAAGTTGGTATGGCTTGGAACCAAATCTTACCTTTTCAGGGAAAACTTTCAGTATTATCTGAAGAAGGAAAATTTAAAAGAGGAAATTCCCACCATGGATGACTTTATTGTTCAGGTGGCAACCCTGTGGTCAGGTTTAGGGGCAATTGACATTCTGGTTGATTTGCTTAATGTGCCTCAAACCCGAAAGAAAGACATTAAGAGCTGGAAAGAACGGCATCTGGCTTTTTATCTGGTTAAAACGGTTCAGAGAAAAAAGTTGATTGTCACGAATATCATAACAAATAAGACCTATCACATCATAAACAGTACCCCCAATCCACCTTTCAATGAGGGCGAAGTTATTTTTGGAAGTACCATAAAGTATGGTGACAAATGGTACTGGTCGGGAAATCAGAAAACATTTGAGGATTTTTCAGAAAGTGAAATCCAGGAAATCAGGGAAGATTTCATAAAAAACACTCCAAAGGTGGTATACAGATATGACAAAAATCTTTTGGAAACAGCCAGAAATAAGCTGGAAGAAATGTACAATGAATTTGTTGCTCATTGGGGTGATGATATGGTTGAATTTTCCGATGGGCTGAGTTATTTGGCTTATTTGCAAGGAAAAGAGAGGAAGAAATACGAAGAATTGTCGCCAGAAGAATTTGAGGAGATGAAAAACAAACATAATTTGAAGGACAAATCGCCCAATTTTAACATTCCGGATGAAGTGATCAACTGCGAGAATGGAATAATGGTCTTTTTCAACAAAGTGGAAGGACAAGAGCTGTTGATCGATTTCAATAATTTCAAAAAGGCTCTTGAAAAGCAGGGTCAGAACTTAACGGATGAAGATATTGATTATATGCATGCCTTGATTGAAGATAATTCACTTAGCCCAAGCTTCGTAAGAAAAATCATGGCAAAATATGGCAACAGATCAGTGATGAAAGCCTATCACGTTGACACCGAAGAATGCCTTGATTTTCTTTTGCGTAAATATAAAGGGGCATTTTATCAGGAAAGGTACCCATCATTGACGGTACAGTGATTTTGGATTGATCATTAAAACAATAAATTGGAAATATGAAATGAACTCATTTTACAGATGAAGTCTTTGATTGAGTGTTTCGAGTACATAAATCAATGAGAAAGGTGCGCAACGCCAGAAGGCCGCGAAAAAGGGGAACGCTTTTTAATACCGACAACAAACCCTTAGCGGCATCCCGAAGCGTTGCTAATGACAACGACCGCAGCAACATTCCCGTTACATTCCGTCCAAAATTCCCATCAACCTACTCGCAAAACCCTTCACCACAAAGTGAGGTTAACCCGCCAGACTATCATTTTTTGACCCCAGTCCAAATTATCCCTACTCCCCAACCCGTAGCTCCCTGGATGGCTACAACAAATTATTTTGATTTGACCTCCACCACCACCCCCATCACTGCATAATAGATGCATGTGGACAGGACTTGTTTACCCGCGGCTTCGAGCATCTTTTGATAGGTTAAAAGTTGGGGGCCATAGATCCCTGCATAGTGATCATCCTTCTGATCTGTAATGTTTTTAATTCCGCCGGGGTAGCTTTTGTAGTCCACCACAACAATGCCGTCTTTTGTTTCCCATACCAGGTCAATACTCCCGCGGATGACCTGCCCGCCATCAGTAAGATTTTGCAGGGGTAGCTCTTTATATATCCTTGCAGCAGGTCCGTACCGGTTTTCCAAAAACTGGTAGAGATTCTCAACGGAATTCACGATCTCCTTCGGATTGGTAAAAACAGACCACATGTTCAGGTTTTTGAGAATGCTTTCTGTTTTGGCATGCGCATCATCTTCCTCCCGATTGTAGGAATAATAAATATAATGCAGGCAATTCCCGATATCTGCATCATCCGTGTTTTGACCGTCTTTCAGGCTGATGCGTTTCCTGAAATCTTTCAGCATGTCCACATCAAAGGTTGAATCTTCCGATACTTTGCTGGGACTGATGTAGCGTTCTTCAAAGCTTATATGTTCCAGTGGCCTGGTGAGCTTTTTGGGTTGTTCTTCATCCTGTATGCCTTCAAAATCGGGATCACCTGTTATGATTTCGAATTCGGAATATTTCCCCGTATCCCATATATCAATTTTATTACCGGTGTTAGGGTCGGGTCTTACTTCTTTTCCTCCAGCATTTTCAATCCACTTGAGGGAATTCTTTTTATAAGAAATGGTAACAAGGAAATCACGTGCTCGGGTCACCCCAACATAAAGGAGGCGCTTCAACTCCTCCCGGATCTTGCCTTCAATCAACTTATATTCAGGCTTCTCCTGTATATATTTTTTTAAATCTTCAGGAAGCTTATCTTTCGCACCCATGAACCAGGGCAGCAATTGTATGTATCTTTCGGGAAAAAGGTTTTCAGCGGATGGCATCTTTGTAACTATGTCATTCACGCCGAAAAACGACTTTTTCATGACCTCATTCTCTTCTAACTCATCCTTTTCCAGGCTTTCCAGGACCACCACGTTCCATTCCAGTCCTTTTGCACCGTGGTAGGTAAGCACATTGACCGAGCCCTTCACTTTTTCAGGTTTCTGTTCCTGGGATTCGAGCGAATTCAAATAGACGATGAAATTGTTCAGCGAGGCCCCCAACCCCATTTGCAGACATTGCCGGTCGTAATCCAGTGCATGGTTGACCAGGGCATCCAGGTTATTCTGACGTTTTTCATGGTTGCCCCAGGAGGCCACGATGCTTTTTAAATCAAGCTCTGTCATGACCCGTTCCACAAGATCGGGAACAGGCAGTGCTTTCAGCTCAAGAGACAAGCTACTGATTTTTTTAATCAACGGGTGATTGTCTTTCCATTCTGAATTGTCTGGCGTATTCCCTTCATTATGTTTTTCTCCTGAATTATCCTGGGTTGTATGAAGATAGTCCATGCGCGAGACAATGATATTTCCCACGGAATGTGTTTCCGGATCAGTGAGGTGCAATATCTCCGCCTTTGCAAGACTGTTGGAGGGATTTTGCAGAAAATTCAATATCGCCAGGAAAAGTTTTACTTCTGCCGTTTCCACGAAGGTTTCATCAGCTTTTTGCCCGGTTGTTTTAATGCCAAAATTATGAAGAGCCTGCGCTATTTTATTTACATATGAATTTGTCCGGCAGAGAATGGCTATATCTTCGGGCCTAATATTCCGTGGGTTATTTTCCTCTTTATCAATAACCTTCTTGTCGCTTTGCAACAATTCAACAATTCTTTGTGCCAGGTCTCGTGCTTTGTCCTCCTGCCTTGTACTTTCGGTATGCCAGTGAATGACCGGATGGGGTGCATTTTCCCCAAATTCCCGGTTGTCATCCCTGTGCACCTGCAAGGCCTCATCTTTTTTTGGTATGTTATCAAAAGCCCTTGTGAAAACCTTGTTGGATAGTTCAACGAGGTCTTGCCGGGAGCGGAACGATGTATTAAGCGATTCTCCTTTTACAAGACTCCCGTTATTTCCTTCCCGATCAAACATGCGGGTTATGGCATTGATCAGCAGCGAGTCCGAACCCCGGAAACCATAGATGGCCTGCTTGGGATCGCCCACCCAGATGCTCTTTACAACCAGGTCGGATAATTTATCAAATATCTTTACCTGGATGGGACTGGAATCCTGGAATTCATCGACAAGCACAAGCTTGAACCTGTTTTTGATCTCCTGTTGGACCGATTCTTTTCCCAGCAGCTCCAGGAAGAGCTTTTCCATGTCGTTGTAGTCAATCAGCCGGTTTTTGGC
>CAYNPZ010000340.1:0-3791 GCA_964399175.1 uncultured Bacteroidales bacterium
AATTGTTGATTTGCTAATTGTCTGACCATCCGCTTCAGTACCTGTCCAGAAGTGTCCTTCACTGGGATTCCACATGGAAGCCACAAATGTCGAACAGTTTTCCGCAGCCCGATCATAGCCATCATTTGTATAGTAGTTTGTTAGTCGATGAAACAAAGCATACAGATCGATGTTGTGTTCAGTGCTTTTCCATGAAAGGGTATCCTGGCCTTTTGGTCCCCATCCTTCTAAACCGCCGATAAAACCATAATCGGTTTGAGTATATTGAAGGCACCAATCGGCCAGTCTTTTGGCTGTCGTGAGATAGCGCTGATCCTGTGTGGCCTCATACAGTGAAACCATGGCAATTCCAGCCCAGGCCATATTTCCTGTATGAGTGGATACACAGTCGATATCTTCATACCATTGTTGATCTTCCTCATCCCACCAGCCCGGTAGGCGGGCAGTTCCATCCCAATGGACCAATTCTCCACTCATATAAGAATTTCGTAGCCGGCCATCTGTAAAATAACGATCATTTTGGTTGGCATAAACAAAGGCCTCTCCTATCAATCTGGCATCATCTAAATATTTTGCATCCCCTGTTTTTTCATACAATGCAACATTAGTAATAACTGCCAGGGCATTGTCATAAACATCGGCCCGGTTTTTCATGGTCTCGTCAATGCTGTCATTACCTACCATATAACTCTGAATAAAACGCGGTTCATCGAGTCTTGATTTGTTATAACTGATGTTATCCAGATACACAACGGCACTGTCCTTATTTGTATAGGAATTTGCAGTTACCGAAAACCCTCCGATCAGACTGGAATAATCACTGGCCAGACTAACTCCTTCATACGACACGGAATCAATATAAGTAGTGGAATGATTGGGGGTTCCAATATCTCCTCCGAAATAGAATCCAAATCCCCCAACCACACTGCTGTATTCCAAATCCTGGGGTAAATGCCATTCATACCACTGCCATTCCGTAGAAAGGGTAAAAATTTTGTTCAGATGGCCACAGGGATCATTGTCTCGCCCAAAGAGAAATTTAACCTCCCCTGCTTCGGAAATTCTGGCTTTAAAACGAATTTTGGTAATGCCGCTCAGATCATAGCCCTGGGTACTATTCCAATCTTTTTCCGGTGGAAACAGGAAAACACCTGCCCAATGAGAACTCCCGCCATTCCAGTCTACAGTCATACAGGTACCACCCAAACCGTTATCAGCGCCATACCGAAAATCAAGATAGGAATGATGATCCATAAAAACCGGCTGGATGAACTTATTATTCAATCCTGCAGTAGAATCCACATAAACCCAGAAGGTGCTATCCGTCAAGTCCATTGAATAGCGGGTCCAGCTATCCTTTAACTGAACATAGCCGGTGCTCCGAATGTCTGCACCATCCTCATATGGAAGAGTATCTGAATGAAATGGAGGACGATTGATGCCACCCGGGAAAAATTCCACCACCCCTTCACCCCGGGCATACCAGGATAATTTTGTTGCTTCTGACATATCGAAGCCTTCATGCTGACCTCTATTATATAGACATAGCGCACCGTTGAAAAACCGGGATCATTATATACCGGCAAGTTGATTTTTACGGAGCTCCGGCCAGTATAAGGATTTACAGTCCAGGCAGATTGCACCGAAATGTTGGAAAAATCACCTTCATAAAAAGAAGGAATATAAATGTTCCCGCCTGCATCGTCATCGGAATAAACATAGGATGCCTTATGATACCGGTTGAATTGCTCATTCAGATGGGTATAAGCACTGTCAACAGATAAAGGCAATCCCTCATCCTGAGGAAAAGACTGAATTTGTGGAATAATTACCAGGATTAAAATAAGTGATAACCCCATAATTGGATGGAAGGTCAAGAGCTTTCGAATATAAATGCAGACTAACCGGAACCTTAATTTTCTGCAAATAGAATTTAATGGTCCTCCCAATCTGTGCATAACGCAATAAATTTTTCATAGATATTTTCTAAAACTTTTTTTGAATTTAGACCTTCAATCCATTTCCCGGGGATTGAATGAAAACCAAATTTTAATCCTAAAAGACTGCCGGTTACAGCACCATTGGTATCTGCATCGCCACCTTCCTCTATTACTTTCTGTAATCCCTTTTCAAAACTGACAGCATTATAATATGCCCACAATCCCGCTAAAAGAGTTTTAAGGGTATATCCCATAGATTCTTTGTGGTCCAGATCCAATTTATCAATGTCTTCGGGTATCGGAAATTGGATGTAGTTATTGATTCTATTGTTTAATTTGGAACTAAACTCCTGAAGGATTGGCTGAGTAACTTTTTTCCTGTTTAACTCTGATGAAATTATATAGCCTAACATTTTGCAGCTATCTTTACACCTTGGATCATAATGGGTTAATTCACAAACGTCAGCAGAGTTTTTTATCACTTCCTGCTGATCCCAATATTTCCAAACTCCCGTAATTGAACTTCTCATTATTCCCCCATTGGGTGCAATATCCTTTCCCTTCATCTTCCAAACCAATTTAGCCGCTTTTTGTGGGTAATATTCATATTGAGGCATAGAGAGAACCTTATAGGTAGTGGTTCCTATTCCCAACGGGCCGCTTTTAAACCATTCATGAAAATGGCCGGCAATATCTAATAGATCAATTCCACGACACTTTATAATGCTGTTTAAAATACACATAAACTGATCTGTATCATCGGTCCAATCTCCTTTCTTCCATCTTGCACGATGTTTATCCTGAACAATTTGTTTATAATCTGAAATTCCCCTGGGATAATATTTATGAACTTCATTTTTGGTTAAAAACTCAGTACCTAAACCCAGGGCATCACCTATTGCCTGCCCAAAAATCAATCCTTTAATTTTATCTTTTATTGTTTGAGAGATTTCCATTTTGACTCCCATCCGTTTAAACTAATTTTTAGATAATATAAAAGTAGCCTCGTATATTGCAGAATAAAAATGGTTCTCCTGCAATTTGAGTTAGAGTCTGTCCATAGGCAATTTAGCATTGCTACCTAAAAAAATCTTTAAATGTGAAAGTATTCAGCAGGAAAGTCAATAATATTTCCGTTGGTAGAAGCAAACTGAGTGCCTTCTTTGAGCAATTTCCCTTCCTGAGCAAGAATAAGTTCTTTAGCTTTATCCGAAATACTTCCATTATGATAGAGTTTTTTCAGACTATTGGCCGAACTTATGCAAACAGCAGGGATAGAATCTTCCAGGGTTACTGTCAACGGTTTCACTGCCATTTCCTCATTTATTTCCCCCAGCGCCTCTGCTGCTGCCGAACGAACAAACTGACTTTCATCCTTAAGAGCCATTATCAATGGTACTAGTGATTTCTTGTTTCCTGTTTTACCCAGGATTTTTGCTGCATCCTCCCTATAATCCTTATCTGGATGCTGAAGTAATTCCAATACCGGTTTTATTGAGGTTTTCCCGATTTTTGCACATTCATCAAACGCTTCTTTGGCTATACAATACTTTAATTTTTCTTCGGTATTTTTTGGCTTCCATCTTAATTTTTCAAGAGCATCTGCTGCTTCAGAACGAAGGTATTTTTCATCATTATTGTACAGCAGAACATGGACCAAAGGTTTTATTGCCCGTTTATCTCCTATTTCCCCGAGATTATGTGCCGCGGATATATCATCTTCCTTACTTTGTTCCAATCTTTCGATAAGGGGTTTTACCGCCCGTCGATCTCCGAAGTCACCTAAAGCCTTCATTGCATTTTGGCGAACTTGCTCATATTGGTCATGAAGAGCAGCAATCAAAGGTTCTA
>CAYNPZ010000341.1:0-3789 GCA_964399175.1 uncultured Bacteroidales bacterium
CAAAGTCAACTGTTGTTGGTATGAAGTCCTCACCAATCCCCTCGATCAGGTAAGGATGTACATTTCCTTCCTTTCCGTGATAATAATTTTCATATAAAGATCCGACCGTATCAATACCGATAATCTGAATATTGGGATTTTGCTCTTTGAGGAATTTTCCCGTTCCGGAAATGGTACCACCGGTTCCAATCCCTGCTACAAAATGCGTGATCTTCCCATCTGTATCATTCCAGATCTCCGGTCCCGTAGTATTATAATGAGCCTTTGGATTGTTCCTATTAAAATACTGGTTGGGAGAAAAGGAATTGGGGATTTCCTGCAGCAATCGTTCTGCGACTTTGTAGTAACTTCTGGGATCTTCAGGTTCAACAGTTGATGGGGTGCGGATTACTTCAGCTCCATGGGCTTTCAGCAGATCCTCCTTTTCCTTGCTCATTTTATCGGGCATGGTAAATATCAACCTGTAGCCACGCAGTATTCCCGCAATTGCCAATCCCAACCCCGTATTGCCCGAGGTGGGTTCAATAATCGTTCCACCCGGCTTTAGCAGACCTTCCCGTTCAGCTTCTGTAATCATTGACATGGCTATCCTGTCTTTGCTGCTTCCACCCGGGTTAAATGATTCCACTTTAGCCAGAATCAAAGGCTCCAGCCCATGGTTAATATGGTTTAATTTCACCAAAGGGGTTTTTCCAATGGTTTGCAATATATTATCATAGTAATTCATATCCATTGTCTTTTTGCTTTCAAATTGTAAAATCAGGTTGTACAGTCAAACTTCTAATCCTTTTCAGGATTTAAGAGATTCATGTTTTCATATTTCCCTTTTTCGGAGAGGTATTTACTGAACAACAGAAAGTTCAAAGCTTAACTCTCCGTAAATTAAGGCAACATGTGCATGAGGTGAAGTAAAGAAACTGGATATGTATGGAAACTGTCATGGATTTAAATAATAGAATACGAATAAAATTGATAAAAGCATTTCGGTGAGGTATACAGAAGGGTCTTCTGTATTAACAACAGCAACAACAGGTGGTGGTTGCACAAAACTGAGGGTATGAATCTATTCGTATCATGGGTACAAAAGTATCTTTTATGAAACGATTTCGCAAGATTCAATCTCACAAAATATGATTACCCTTTGAATATAGAATCAGTTTAAATAGTAGATTTACCGGCTATCATTCTTTTTCTTCGTGTTTTCAAAGGGTTGATCAGAAAAAGTGATTTTTCTTGCTTCAAATCCTGCTTCCTCAATGATATTGTTAAGTTTTTTCCTGGTGGGCTTATTGTCAGCCGGAATACTAAAAGTAGCATATCCTTTCTGGACATCGATGTAAAGATCTTGTTGTCCTTCAATTTTTTTCAATTTCTTTATTACACCATAGGAACAAAAAGGACAAGCCATGCCATCTATTTCCACTTTGACATATTTGCGGGACATTTGAACGGTATCATTTGGTGGCTGTTGACCAAAAGATACGCTCCATCCCATTATCAGGATAAAGAGCAAAGTGATTATTTTGATGAGGGTGCTCATATAGTCGTTGTTTTAACATGAAACAATTAAAGATGCCATTCCAGAATAATCTTATAATTGGTTTCTGGCTTGTCTAAATAACGGACACCAGCCAGCCCGAATTCAACACCTCCCCGCAAGGCCACATTTTTGTATGTCAGCATAAAGCTGGGCACTACAGACCAGGTTTGCCCGCCGGTTCCCGGAATCGTTTCTCCATTGCGGGTTGAATGTTGCTGAAATTTTCCCAAACCTTCCAAAAAGAATACAATGTCAGGCTTGTAATAAGAAGTGTTTATCGGCCTGTATCCGAGGGTGGCGCTATATGTTAGCTGGTTGCCAGGCTTTAAAGTACGGTTTTTGAATCTCATGCCATAACTTCCACTTGCAAACCAATACCAATGCAAAGCTTCCTGACCTCCGGCAAGACCTACCTTAACCTCGGTGATTCCATTATCTTCAGCGGGGAGGGATACTGTTGATACGGCACTGATCTGGCGCGACAATCCGGGTTCAAAATAGGAGAATACCCTGTATTTTTGTTTGATATGAAATCCACTCCGGTTATAATTCCCGTTTTCCATGTGGAAGGGAATTTCGGCTTTCAGGGTCCAATCCTTGGTAAGTCCATAGCCAATCGCATATTCCGTCTCCACATGCTCATCACCCATGTGAAGGGTGAAATGGGGTGCAAAACCGTTTTTGAACAGCACATGGGGACCCAAACCGTAAAGGGGTTCATGGGCATAGTTGGTTTGTGCCATCCCCGATAAAATAAGCGCGAAGATCACATATTTCTTAACCGATGCATACATCATCAATTTCGTTAACTAATACATGAGTTCACAGATTAAGCCTGACCAATGCCCGCTTTAATAAGGTCCTCCCTGGTGATGGCTCGGTCACAACATTCCAGCAATCGGCCGTCTACAACAACGGATGGAACCTGGTTGATGCCGTAATGCTTTATCTTGTCCGTAACGTTCTTTTCTTTACTCTGTTCTCGCAGATTGTAAACTGTAATCTCGCAATTTTCGCAGGAAGTATCCTTTACCAATTGAACCACGGGATCACACACAGGGCATCCTGCCGTAAAAATTTCCACTTGGCGTTTCATGATTTTGTGTTTTAATGGATTTAACAAATAATTCCTCCACAAAGTTGAGAAGGGGAAAAGGGGGTTGTCAAGAAAAAAATAAAAGATTTTTAAACCTATTTGTTTCCTGTTTTATAGTGGGAAAGCCGTTCTTCTATTTCTTTCATTTCCCTGAGTTTTTCGGTCAATTCTTCCATCTTCAGGTGTGGAAATTGTTGTTTGATGTATTCAATTCTGTCTTCATATCCGCAATTTCCCGGACAATTATCGAGAGCATCTGCTATTTTAATGGCGAGGGTTTTTCTGTACACCTCATCCAATAATTCATAACGGGCTTTTTGTAATGCACTGTCCGTTGATTTAAACTGGAGAAGTATTTTATCAGGATCTTTCCCCTCCTCAAGCATTGCTATAAGGCGCTCCATTTGTCCTTTTATACTGTGCAGCCGGTTTATGATATCTTTTGTCAGATCTTTAGGGATCATAGGCAAAAAATTCCAGAAATTATCTTTATCCTTTTAGTGGAATGAGAGTAAGTTTTTTAAGCAGAATTTCACCCTCTCCATCGAGCATTATACCAACTTTTCCAACTCCCCGGGTTTCTGCATGCCCGTGATTATACTGCTTCCCGTTTAAAAATCCCTTCAGGTGTTCTCCCGCAGCAGAAAATTTCAATTCAGACCACATATTATCTCTGTATTTGAAAACAATTTTCTTTTCGATCATGTTCATCCACCAATCAGAAAATTGCTCATTATGAGAAAAATATGCAACAATCCCGAGAGCGATAACGACAATGGAGTCGGATGTCATTATTGAGGGGACTTATTGGGTTAACAAAATTTCGATTTTGAATCTGTTTTTTTTTAACCTGGATCATTCATAAGCGAATCCCGCTGAAATATAAGCGGGAAAGTTTATGCGTCAGAATAATTTGTGAATAAGAATAATTCGGGCTAAAACAAACAGGAAGGCGGGCTTAGACTCTCCTGGTGTCCGATTTATCCCAATTGTAAGGCATTCTCTATACTCCTGATAAGTTTGCAAATCTTAGTCATAATTCTGTAAAGCACTATCAATATTCAAGTTGTATTTTTGTATTAACAAAATATATAAACAATAAGAAAAGGAGAAGAAAGGAGAGAAAAAGTGAGAGGAAGAAAATTGTTAAATC
>CAYNPZ010000342.1:0-3786 GCA_964399175.1 uncultured Bacteroidales bacterium
GTTCATACATACAGCAGCAAAAAGAAACGGATCAGGGAAATTTTCTGGCAAAGGCTTTTCATAGTCCGCCAGATACTGTCGGCCCCGGGGTTTACTGGTATTTTATGGATGGAAATCTATCAAAGAAAGCCATGACCAGGGATTTGGAATCTATGAAAGAGGCAGGAATACGCCGGGTTATTTTTCTGGAGGTCAACGTTGGTGTCCCTCGTGGGGATGTTAATTTTTTAAGTAAGGAATGGCAGAATTTATTTCAGCACGCAGTTGATGAAGCAGAGCGATTAGGTATTGAGTTCATCATGGGTGTGGGTCCCGGTTGGACCGGTAGCGGAGGTCCATGGGTTCCCCCCGAAAAATCCATGCGTCATCTGGTAGTTTCATCAGAAAAAGTTAGCGGCCCGGGAAAGTGTAATATCAATCTTTCTAAGCCATCGCCCAGGAGGCCTTTTTTTGGCGAGAGCGCACTCTCGCCCGGACTGAAGGAGCAATGGAATAATTATTATGAAGATGTAGTGGTGCTGGCATTTCCCACACCAGATACTGACGAGAAGATAAAAAACATTGACGAGAAAGCTTTATATTACCGTTCTCCTTACTCTTCGCGGGAAGGGGTTAAACCTTTCCTGCCAGCACCCGCAGATTGGCCAGAGACAACAGAAGGAACATCAATCCCGGAAGATCAGGTTGTGAATGTATCACAACATATGAAGCCTGATGGGAGTTTAAGCTGGGAAGTTCCTGAAGGCAAATGGACCATTATGCGATTTGGTATGCGCAATAATGGATCTGTTACAAGACCTGCACCGAAACCTGGTCTGGGATTTGAGTGTGATAAGTTCAGTGCGGAAGCTTTTAATCATCATTTCAATTCCTACCTTGCCAAACTCATAAAAAAGGCAGATCTATCCAAATCCTCTGATAATAAAAGTTGGACCAGACTTCATATGGACTCCTGGGAAATGGGTGCCCAAAACTGGACCGACGAATTTCGTAAAAAGTTCAGGGAACGCCGGGGTTACGATCTCCTGAATTTTTTGCCCGCTTATGACGGCTATATTGTTGGAAGTAAAGAGTTTACTGAACGGTTTTTATGGGATATGCGGGTTACAAGCCAGGAATTGGTTTTGGAAAATCATGTAGGAAGAATCAAAAAGCTTGGCGACAAATATGGACTGGACCTGAGCATTGAGCCCTATGATATGAATCCAACGGCTGACCTTGCCCTGGGTTCTTTCGCCGATGTGCCTATGTGCGAGTTTTGGTCAAAGGGGTATGGCTTTAATACTTCATACAGCGTTATAGAAGCAACATCTATTGCCCATGTAAAAGGAGAACCGGTAGTTGCTGCCGAAGCATTTACTGCCACTCCATCGGAAGCATGGCAACAATTTCCAGGAGCTATGAAAAACCAGGGTGACTGGGCCTTCTGTGCCGGTATCAACCGTTTTCTCTATCATACCTTTGCACATAAATCCTTAAGAGAAGATCTCAGGCCGGGTATGACCATGGGTCCTTACGGGGTGCACTGGGACAGGAAACAAACCTGGTGGCCTATGGTTGAAGGCTATCACCGCTATGTATCGCGTTGCCAGCATATGCTTCAACAGGGCCAAACTGTATCTGATATTTTATACCTTACACCTGAAGGAGCCCCTCACATTTTCCGGCCTCCTTCCAGCGCTTTAACCGGGAATGATACACTTCCTGACCGGCGGGGTTATAATTTTGATGGGGTATCCCCTTTCAACTTTATCTCAGATGCTACTGTAAAAAATCATAAAATTGTATTTCCGGAAGGTGGCTCATACGACCTCTTGGTATTGCCTTTAATGAAAACAATGACCCCGGAATTACTTAAAAAAATAGAAAACCTGATAGATAAAGGTGCTTTTGTTTTGGGTATCCCTCCTAAACAATCGCCAAGCCTGATGAACTATCCGGAATGTGACAGCACAGTTAAAAGTCTGGCCGGTAAGATTTGGGGCGGGTATGATACACCTTCAAAACTCATTGGAAAAAGCTATGGTAAGGGAAAAATTTTCCGGGGAGGCACGCTGAATAAACAAACAGAGGATGACCTTTACCCCGCTTATGAGATTGCTGCTGACGTGCTGACCAGGATTGGATTAACAAAGGATTTTTCTGCCGGGGGTCCGGTACGTTATATACACAGAAAGATGAAAAAGAGAGATATTTATTTTGTATCTAATAAAAGTGACCGAAAAATACAAACAAAATGCACATTCAGAGTGAAAAACGGTACTCCTGAATTGTGGAATCCGCTTAGCGGAAGCATCCGTAAACTACCTCAATATAGTCATAATGGTGAACGAACTACTGTTCCCCTTCAGTTTGATGCTTATCAGAGTTTTTTTGTGGTATTTCCTAAATCAGGAGAAAAAACAGATGATGATCAGGTTGGAAAAAATTTCCCAGAGAAGCATGTTATCAAGGAGTTAGAAGGACCATGGGAAGTTTCATTTGACCCGGAATGGGGCGGACCTGAAAATATTATATTTGATGGTTTAACCGATTGGACCAAACACACCGAAAAAGGTGTCAAATATTATTCCGGAATTGCCAGCTATAAAAAGACATTTGAAATAGATGATTTACATCGATCTGAAGATGCTCCGCAAAAGGAGTATTTTATTGATCTGGGTAAAGTCCATAATATGGCACGTGTTATAGTAAATGGAAAAGATCTTGGGGTGTTGTGGACCTCTCCCTGGCAGATGAATATTACCAAAGCCTTGCAGGAAGGAGAAAATAAGCTTGAAATAAAGGTTGCAAACTTATGGATCAATCGGTTAATTGGAGACAAATTTAAGCCTGATGACGGGATAAAAAATGGACAATGGCCTGACTGGTTGCTGGAAGGTCAGCCCCGACCCGGTGATCGTTATACCTTTATAACCTATACTTACTATAGCCGGGAATCGGATTTGGTACCTTCAGGGTTACTGGGGCCGGTAATGTTAAAAAGCATTGATCGAAGCAAAATCAAAACATCATTATAACAATTGGATTGTTTTATTTCTGCCGCAATTTTGATATATATATGCAATGAAAACTTGCTTTTATCAACATAAATTTTAATCTTTCTTAAAATTAAATTCAAATCATATGAACTCAAGAGAACGTTTCCTGAAAACAATTAATAAAGAGGAAAAGCCTGACAGGCCCCCGGTTTTTGCCAATTTAGTTCCACAGGTCGCAGAGAAATTGTCTGAAGCAATGGGAATGGAATATGAGCCTCCAGTAGACTCTATGCTTGGTGTTAGGATCTCCCATCCGCAATTATTAACCAAACTGGGCAATGATTGTGTGGGAATTGCATCATGTGCACCGAAAAATGCCCCTACAGTTACTGACAAAAATGGCGTCATAACCAATGAATGGGGAATGAAATTTAAACCCTTTGGAATGTATAATGAGCTTTGGGATTTCCCTCTTGGAAATGCGGAGCGTGTTAAGGATATTGAGGATTATCCATTTCCGGATTCCCATGCTGAAGGTCGGTTTGATCATGCCAAAAGTATAATGCAATATTATGGTAACGATTATGGAGTAGTAGCTGATCTTGAAACATCATTTTTTGAGTCTTCTTGGAATATGGTTGGTTTAGAAAAATTCCTTATGGATCTTGTTATGGAAAAGTCTTATGTTTTTGCCCTGATGGACAAAGTTATGGAGATTAATACTCAGATTGGGAAAAGGCTGATAGAATTAGGTCCCGATATGATCTGGGCCGGTGATGATTTTGGAACTCAGCATGGTATGCTT
>CAYNPZ010000343.1:0-3778 GCA_964399175.1 uncultured Bacteroidales bacterium
AATCAGGTTTCTCCTCATACCAATTTAATGCCTTTTAACAATCAGAAGCAGGCTCTTAACTATCAGCTCAAACAATCGCCCAATTATTTATCCCTGAATGGTACCTGGCAGTTTTTATGGGCCGAAAATATTGAAAATGCACCCACAAATTTTTACAAGGATGATTTTAACAGAAGCGACTGGTCCGAAATAAAAGTTCCTTCCAACTGGCAAATGGAAGGATTTGGATACCCGATTTTCCGAAATGTTGGCTATAATTTTGAAGCCAATCCACCGGAAGTACCTGAAAATTTTAATCCGGTGGGTTCTTATTATCGTACTTTCGAAATACCGGATAGATGGACAAAAAAGAAAATTTTTTTGCATTTCGAAGGAGTACAATCAGCTTCTTACGTTTGGATTAACGGTGAGAGAGTTGGTTATAATCAAGGTGCTATGGAACCTGCTGAATACGATATCACTCCTTTCTTGAAAAAAGGGAAAAACAGCATAGCTGTGAAAGTTCTTCGTTTCAGTGATGGTTCTTACCTGGAAGATCAGGATACCTGGAGACTATCCGGAATTTTCCGGGATGTATATTTAATGGCAACTCCAAAAGTCCATATCCAGGATTATTATATACATACCGATTTGGACGAGGAATATAAAGATGCGGATTTGAATATAGAATTGAATATCCGCAACTACCAGGATAAAATAGCGTCTGATTATTCAGTTCAGATTAATCTTTATGATGATAAAGAGAATCCGGTTTTTTCAGAGCCATTGACTAAAGAAATAAATAATATAAATCAGGAAGACAATAGGATTATCAATACATCTGTACCGGTAAGCAATCCGGATAAATGGTCAGCTGAGTATCCCAATTTGTATACAGTTACTTTTAAGCTTTTGGATAGAGAAGGCAATCTTGTAGAAATTCTTAGTGAAAAAACCGGATTCCGGGAAGTTGAAATAAAAAATCAGACTGTATATGTTAATGGAGTTCTTGTTAAGTTTAATGGAGTTAATTCACATATGATGCATCCGGAAACAGGTCATTGTATAGACGAGGAGACCCTTAAGAAGGATCTTGTCACCATGAAGCGCTTCAATATCAATTGTGTCCGTACCAGTCACTATCCACCTAATGTGGAATATCTTGATATAGCTGATAGCCTTGGTATGTACATAGTTGATGAAACAGGGGATGAGGCACATGCTACCCAATACTTATCGACTAAAAAGGAATGGAGAAATCAATATCTTGACAGAGTAGAGAAGATGGTTTATCGAGACAGGAACCATCCCTCTGTTGTCATTTGGAGTGCCGGAAATGAAAGTGGATCAGGTAAAAATATTGCCGAATTAATTGAATTGGGTAAAGAAATAGATCCCAGCCGACCAGCCTGGCTTTATGGAGGAAATGCCGGTCGTCTGTCATTTGAAGACATTGTTGGTCCAAGATATTTGGAACCCTTTTTACTCGAAAACCGATATGGAAAATCCGATGATCCAAGACCTTCATTTATGGATGAATACATAGCTGCTACAGGAAATAGTTTGGGGGGGATGGAAGAATACTGGGACTTGATTTATGAGTATCCAAAGCTAACAGGTGGTGCAATCTGGGATTGGATTAGCCCCGGAATTACCCAGACATGGACTACAACACCTGATGAATCGCCGAATAACATTGAATGCGCTTTGATAAATAAAGCTCATTTGGTTGAGGGAAAGTACGGGGAAGCTGCGTATTTAAGTGGTTATGATGACTGGGTAGAGGTATACAGAGATCATGCGCTGGATGTTTCTGGGGAAGATTTAACGCTTTCTTTTATGGTGAAACCCGAAAAATATAATGGAAATGCCTTTTTTCTGACAAAAGGTAACTATCAGTATGGTATCATCCAATCCGACAAGAAACAACTTGAATTTTATATTCATACCTCCCAAAAAAAATCTCTGAAAGCTGAAGTTCCTGAAAACTGGAAAAATAATTGGCACCATGTTATGGGGAGCTATGATGGCAGAAAACTAAAGTTATTTGTAGACGGAAAATTGATTGGATCGAAAACTTGTGAAGGAAACATTCAAAATGGCCCATATCCGGTAAATATTGGTAAAAGTTCAGAAATAAAGGATAGTTATCAGGCACCACTATGTCATGCTACCATTGACGAGGTAAGAATTTTTGATAAGACACTTACGACAGATGAAGTTAATGATGAGTCAAATGAATTAAAATCTCAATCCTTGCTATGGCTTGATTTTGAAGAAACTAAAAATGAAGGGGATTATTATACCATTGGTATCCCCGGCAGAACTTATGGGCTGATTTGGCCAAACAGAAAAGTACAACCGGAATTATGGCAACTAAAAAAATCAGGACAACCTGTAGAAATCAATAAGGTTGACTTGGCTCAAGGGAAATTTGAAATCATCAACCGGCATCATTTTAAAAACCTTAGTGCATTGGATGCTTCATGGGAGCTAACGGCCAATGATCAAGTTATACAGAAGGGAAATATTGATTTAGATGTTCCGGCACTTGAAAAACAGGTGATAAATATTCCTTACAATAAACCGGAGGTAACCTCTGACACCCATTATCAATTACTCATCAGTTTTAAATTGGCAAAAGATAGATCATGGGCCGAACAAGGCCACGAAATTGCATGGGAACAATTTGAACTGCCTTTCTATCAGAAGGATAAGCCTGGCAAGGTATCCTATCCACCTTTATCGGTGAAAGAAACAGATGATGAAATAATGGTTCTCGGAGAAAACTTTCAGTATACCATCAAAAAATCCGGTAAATTGCTTACTTCCATGATATTTGAGAATAAGGAATTGCTCAGGGAAGGACCGGAATTTAATGTTTGGAGAGCTCCCCTGGCAAATGAACTTGATTCATGGGCTACTTATTCAACTGAAATTGGCCAGAGAGAGGAAGGTATGGGAAATGAAATTGCAAATGGATGGCGTTCTATTGGTTTCAACAGACTAAAGCATGAATTGGATCGGTTTTCTTTCACTGAGAGTGACAACCAAGTTGAAGTCATAGCGGAGATGAGCATATTTTCCAATAATTATACCACGGGTTTTAATGTAACATATACCTACAATATAGTTGGTAATGGGCAAATTAAATTAAAAACGGATGTGCAGCCACAAGGACGTATGACGCATTGGTTGCCTAAAGTTGGTTTACAAATGAAATTGCCTGAAGATTTAAGTAATTTTTCCTGGTATGGAAGAGGGCCTTTTGAAACTTATCCTGACCGAAAAACAGGTGCAAAAATTGGAAAATATAATACAACTGTTGATGATAATTATGTTCCCTATATCATTCCACAGGATTATGGCAATAAAACGGATGTGCATTGGTTGAGCATTACAAATGAGGAAGGAATTGGATTTAGGGTGAAGGGAGATCAACTGTTTAACACTAGTGTGCATGAGTATTCAACTAACAATCTTACACGGGCTTTATATACACCACAATTAAGAGAAGAGGATGCTGTTACACTTAACTTGGATCATAAAGTCAGTGGAGTAGGAGGTACAGCTAATTCTGTGCTAAACAAGTATAGGGTATTGCCGAAAAATTATATCTTTACATTTTATATTCAACCTGGGCATACAAAATAAACTGTTTGTCTGTATGAAGAACCTCTGAATATAAACTTTTGAATTAACAACAAACAGTAATTCAGGAATAATTATTTGCATAAAATTAACATTCTCAACCTAGCCCTTGACAGAGCGAAATTTTTCTACAAATTATTGATTTTTA
>CAYNPZ010000344.1:0-3748 GCA_964399175.1 uncultured Bacteroidales bacterium
ATTGAGTTAAATTGGGTTACTGGTTAAATGGTTAATTGGTTAATTGGCTGGTGAAGAGGTTGATTGGTGTAGTATACATATACATAAATGAAGAAGAAGGGACATTGATTGAGAAAAAGAGAGGAGTATCTTGCTACGAAAGAATGCATCCCAAATTTTTTCCAGGCAACTGATTTGTATCAAAATTCCCTGATTTACTCCCTCTTAACTTAACTTTACTTAACCCTTCTTGCATTATTTCAATCAACCTATCGACCAATTAACTTAATTAACCAATCAACTTAATCAACCCATCCAATCAACCAATCAGTCATTCAATCATTTCGTAGACCTCTTTCCATTTCGCATCATCCATCTTGGCTCCTATACCTTCAATGACCTTGCCGGCCAGAACGGCACCTGTATAGCCACATTTATCTATTGGGTAATCTTTAATCAGTCCGTACAGGAATCCACCGGCATAGGCATCGCCGGCGCCAGTGGTATCCACCGGTCTGGCCTCTATTGGATCGATCCGAACCTTCTCCGGACCTCTTTTTACAAATGAGCCTTCCTTACCCACCTTTACCACGGCTATATCACAAACCTCTGCCAAGTCATCGAGGGCAGCCTCAGGCTCCTTGCCGGTGAAGGACTTGGCTTCTTCTTCATTGGCAAAGATGATGTCCACATAATCCTTAACAAAAGTTTTCAGAAATTCCAGGTTATCTTCAACCACATTAAAGCTTGCCAGATCAATAGAAACCTGCATTCCTTGGTTTTTGGCCAGCTCAAAGGCTTTTTTCAGCAATTCATGGTTAAGAATCAGATAGCCTTCTATATGGAGGTACTGATAACCTTTAAAAAGTTCTTCCGTGAGCTCATCCGGACTTAACTCCACGGCAGCTCCAAGCATTGTAGCCATAGTCCGTTCCGAATCGGGGGAAATCAGGGCATAGGAACGGCCTGTAGTGGTTTGGGTGCGGAAAAGTTTGGGATCGATGTTGTTCTTTTTCATATCATCGTAGAAAAAATCACCCAACTCATCTTCTCCTACCTTGCCTATAAAACCTGCAGGGGCACCCAGACGTGCAAGCCCGTGAATGGTATTGGCCGCAGAGCCCCCGCTGGACTGGAGCTTTTCAAGATCTTCCGTAGCTTGGATTATCTTATTGACAAAATCCTGGTCGATCAACTGCATGCTACCTTTTGGCAGGTTGAACTCCTTTAACAAATCATCATTTTTCAATCTGGTCATGATGTCAACCAGCGCATTGCCAATTCCTAAAACTTTATCCATAATTATCTTCTTTTTTAATGATCAATAAAATGTCCCAAAATCCCACCGTCAAATAAAAATATCCGGCTGATTTTGGGACATAACAACATTTAACTATATATTTATTTTATGTTGAACTCTTCCTTGATCTTGTCAACATAATCGAGTTTTTCCCAGGCAAACGTTTCCACTTCTTTTTTGTGGTCGTTCACATAAACCACCTTTTTGCCGGGCTTCCTGCCCATATGCCCGTAAGCGGCAGTTTCCTGGAAAATCGGATTTCTCAGACCAAAACGTTTAACGATGGCACTGGGCCGAAGGTCAAAGAGTTTCTGCACTTTTTCTGCAATCTGCTCATTGGTTAAATTAACTTTCGGATTATTGGTGCCCACATAAAGGCCTACGGGTTCAGGCACACCAATGGCATAAGCAAGCTGTATTTCCACTTCATCGGCAACGCCGGCAGCCACCATATTTTTGGCAATGTGTCGGGCTGCATAAGCAGCGGAGCGGTCTACCTTGGAAGAATCCTTTCCAGAGAAGCATCCGCCTCCGTGAGCACCACGGCCTCCATAGGTATCAACGATGATCTTTCGTCCTGTAAGTCCTGTATCACCATGTGGACCGCCGATAACAAACTTTCCTGTGGGATTCACCAGAAGCCGGTAATCTGTATCAAAAAACTTCTGGACTTCCTTGGGATAGGTTGCCTTAACTCTCGGGATCAAAATATTCTGCACATCCGTTTCAATCTTTCCCAGCATCTCCTTATCGGCTTTCTTCCTGGCCCGGTCCGTATCATCCGTCGGAGCTATAAAATTGTCATGCTGGGTTGAAACCACAATGGTATCAATGCCCAAAGGCGAATCATCGTCATCATATCTAAATGTAACCTGGGCCTTTGAATCGGGACGAAGATAGGGCATTTCTCCTTCCACCTTTCTGATCTCGGAGAGTTCTTTCAGCAGTCTGTGGGATATATCCACCGGTAAAGGCATATAGTTCTCTGTTTGATTGGTGGCAAAGCCAAACATCATACCCTGATCGCCGGCGCCCTGTTCTTCTTCGGATTCTTTTTCAACACCTATGCTAATATCCGGTGACTGTTCGTGAATAGAAGTAAGCACACCGCAAGAGTCGGCATCGAATCTAAAATCAGGACTGGTATAGCCAACCTGACGAATCACATTGCGGGCTATGTCCTGCACGTCTACATAGGCTTCGGTCTTAATCTCACCGCCGACTATAACCAAACCGGTTGTAACAAATGTTTCGGCAGCACATTTTGAATACGGATCCTGTTTCAACAGTTCATCCAATATGGCATCGGATATCTGATCGGCAATTTTATCGGGATGACCTTCGGAAACGGATTCCGACGTAAATAAATAAGGCATAATCTTAAATTTTTTGGTTAATTTTTAAATTCTACAATATACAATCAATATATTAAGAGGCTTCCGCTGCCAGATGAATGACAGCAAGAGCTCCCCTGTTAATACCTGTAATGCTCGGATTTATATGGACCCTCAACGGGGTGACCCAGATAATCGGCCTGTTCCTTGTTCATCTTAGTCAGTTTGATGCCCAAATGCTTCAGATGGCTTCTGGCCACTTCTTCATCGAGGTGCTTGGGTAATCTGTACACGCCGATATCACGCTTATTTTGCCAAAGATCCATCTGGGCAAGTACCTGGTTGGCAAAGGAGTTGCTCATTACAAAAGAGGGATGGCCGGTAGCACAACCCAGGTTAACGAGCCGGCCTTCGGCCAGCAGGATGATGGAATGTCCGTCGGAAAACTTGTACTGATCAACCTGCGGTTTGATGTTGATCTTTTCAACATCTTTTCGTTCCTCAAGTTTCTCGACCTGAATCTCATTGTCGAAGTGCCCTATATTGGAAACGATGGCCTTTTCTTTCATCTGCTCCATATGTTCCACGGTGATCACATCCTTGTTTCCGGTAGACGTCACAAAGATGTCAGCATCACTCACTACATCTTCTAAGGTAGTAACTTCAAAGCCTTCCATCGACGCCTGCAGCGCACAAATCGGATCGATTTCCGTTACAATAACCCGGGCACCGAAAGCCGCAAGGCCCTGGGCACAACCTTTACCAACGCCTCCATAACCGCATACCACGGCTTTCTTACCGGCTATCATAATATCCGTAGCACGTTTGATACCGTCGATCAGCGACTCCCGATTGCCATAGTTGTTGTCAAATTTCGATTTGGTAACCGAATCGTTCACGTTAATAGCCGGGAACAACAGTGAGCCGTCTTGCTCTCTTTGATACAGACGGTGAACTCCTGTAGTGGTTTCTTCGGAAATACCCCGCAGTTCCTTGACCGTATCTGTCCACTTTGTCTTGTCATCTTCCATAATGCTCTTCAGACGGTCCAGCAAAGCCCTTTCATCCCAGGCTTCAGGTTTTTTATCCAGCAGGGATGGATCCTGCTCTGCCTGATAGCCCAGCGTGACCATCA
>CAYNPZ010000345.1:0-3734 GCA_964399175.1 uncultured Bacteroidales bacterium
ATACAATCAGATAAAGGTTCCATAAGCACCAAAAAAACCGTGCTTATCAGTCTGCTTATACTCCTTGTTGGGGGAGCCGCCACATTGATAGTATTCCTAACCGAACCCAAGGCGGTACGGAGTGGAGCTACCAGGGAGACGGCCATGCTTGTGGATGTTATACAGGTTGAACGCGATACTTTTCAACCCACCATCGTCGCCATGGGAACTGTAAAGCCTTCTCAGGACATCATACTGAGGCCGCGGGTCAGCGGGCAGATCACAGACCGTTCCGCTGCCTTCACTCCCGGCGGATATGTGAATAAAGGGGAAATTCTTCTGCAGATTGACCCGGAGGATTACAAAAATACCCTTCAACAGCGAAAAAGCGAATTACAACAGGCGATGGCCGATCTGAATATAGAAATGGGCCGGCAGGATGTAGCCCAAAGTGACTATCAGCTGCTCGACGAAGAGCTTTCTGATAAAAATAAAAAGCTTATTCTTCGTGAACCCCAGCTTAATTCTGCAAAATCACAAGTGGAAGCAGCAAGGTCAGCCGTAGATCAGGCAGAACTTAACCTAAAGAGAACAACCATCGAAGCACCTTTTGATGCCCAAATCCTGAGCCGAAATGTGAACGTCGGCTCCCAGGTGTCGACCGGAGATAATCTTGGCCATCTTGTAGGAATCGATAATTACTGGGTCGAAGCTACCGTGTCCCTGGCAAAGCTTCGCTGGCTTACCTTCCCCGATGGTGGAGGAGAAAGAGGCTCTGAAGTCAGAATACGTAACCGGACCGCTTGGCAGAAAGGAGAATACAGGAAGGGATACCTTTATAAGCTGTTGGGTTCTCTGGAAGATCAAACCCGTATGGCACGGGTACTGATAACGGTCCCCGATCCGCTTGGACGGAAGACCGGCCCGGATGACCTGCCTGTTTTGATGATTGGCTCTTTTGTTGAAACCAACATACAGGCTGAACCGATATCGGATGTGATCCGCCTAAACCGGGACTATGTGCGTAAGGACGAAACCGTCTGGGTTATGGAAGATGAAGAACTGCGCATAAGGGATGTAAGCATTGCATTGCGGGATGCCCAATATGCCTATATTTCAGGTGGTATGAGCGAAGATGCACAGGTAGTCACCACCAACCTGACAACTGTTGCCGAAGGGGCAAGGCTCAGATTGGAAGGAGATACTGCTCAGACAAGAGATTCATTAGCTAGGAGAAATCAATAACTTAATATCAAATAAATCCCAATGATCAAATCACAAATTACAAACAATCTCCAATATCAAAAATCCAATGATTCAAACACAGCCCTATTATCTGTATCTGTTTGGAATTTTTTGCATTGGAAATTGGTATTCCCGCCTGCCCTGTCTGCTGTCATGAAGGTTGTTGGACAGGTATTTGGAATTTGTTATTTGTAATTTGAGATTTTATGGGAAACATTGAACCAGCAATATATGGACAATCAAACCCAATATAACAATTCGAATAAAAGAAATGGTCTTCTTGCCTACATGGCTCGCAATTCCATTGCCGCCAACCTTTTGATGGTTATACTGATCGGTGGTGGCATTTGGACGGCCTACAACATGCAGAAGGAGGTCTTCCCCCAGTTTGCGCTGGATGTGGTTGAAGTTAGTGTGGTATATCCGGGAGCTGCCCCTGCAGAGGTCGAACAAGGGATCCTGTTGCCTGTAGAGGAGGCGATAAGGGGTGTACAGGGAATCAAAGAGGTGACATCCACAGCCAATGAAGGTTCCGGTTCGGTCAGCATCGAGCTGGTAGCCGGCACCAATCGTATGAAAGCCTTTCAGGACATCAACCAGGCGGTAAACCGTATACGAACATTCCCCGACGATATTGAAGAGCCTGAAGTGCAGTTGCAATCCAGGCAGCGCACGGTGATGCAGGTTGGTCTATACGGCGACAACGATATATGGACCCTGCGCAAAACAGCAGAACAGCTCCGCAACCGGCTGTTAAGCAATCCGGATATTACCCAGGTGGAATTGGGAAACGTGCCCGATTATATGATCCACGTTGAAATTCCAAGGCAAACGTTAAGAAAATACAACCTTACCCTGGGTGAAGTTGCCAATATCATCGCTCAGTCAAGTGAAGACATACCCGCAGGTGCGCTGGAAACCAATTCGGGAGAAATTCTGCTGCGGATGAAAGAACGCAAGCAATGGGCCAGTGAATTCGCCAGCATCAAAGTCGTCAGCTCCCCCACCGGCGCTGCTGTCACACTGGAAGATCTGGCCGAGATCACCGACGGATTTGAAGAAACCGGTTTTCACGGTGAATTTAACCAGCAACCGTCCATTGGTCTGCAAATTTTTCGCATAGGAGATCAAAGTCCGCTGGAAATCGAATCTACCGTAAAAAGCATTCTGAAGGATTTTGAAGCTGCCCTGCCGCCGGGAATGAAATACCGGATCGACAGCAATACAGCCCAGGATTACCGCGACCGCCTGTCGCTGCTTACTGAAAACGGTTTCCTTGCCATCCTGATCGTACTTTTCATTCTCACGCTCTTCCTTGAATACCGCCTTGCTTTCTGGGTGATGATGGGTATGGTCATCTCTTTTGTCGGTGGCCTGGTCTTCCTTCCTGCCATAGGCATCAGCATCAATATGATCTCCATGTTCGGATTCCTTGTGGCCCTGGGGATCGTAGTGGACGATGCCATCGTGGTGGGTGAGAACATTTATGAGTACCGCCAGCAGGGCATGGGCTTTTTAAATGCTGCCATTGCGGGTGCTAAAGATATCGCTCGTCCGGTAACCTTCAGCATACTCACCAACATCATTGCCTTTGTACCCCTTCTTTTCATTCCCGGAACAACGGGCAAATTCTGGTGGCCGCTACCTGCCGTGGTGATCACCGTGCTTGTCATCTCCCTGCTGGAAGCCCTTTTCATCCTTCCGGCCCATCTCGGGCACGTTTCCAAAAGAACCGTTTCCCGGGTGGGGCAGTATATCCATCACTGGCAGCAAAAATTTGCGGAGCGGTTCAGGCAATTTGTCGACCGGCGCTACAGGCCATTCCTGGAGTATGCGCTTCGTTACCGCTACATTACCCTGAGCATTGCAGTCTCTACACTTATTATGGTGGGCGCATTCGCGTATAGCGATCACATGGGTATCATCATGATGCCTGAAGTAGCCGCCGATGAGATTGAAGCCGGGGTTACACTGCCAGTGAGCACCACACCCGAACAAGCTGCTAAAGTGGCCCGTGACATTACTGAATCTACACATAGAATGTTTGAGAAACATGACCTGTATCGTGTGGCTGACGGAATCAAAACCAATGTTCGGGGACAAAGCTTCATTGACGTGGAGATCGTGATGAAGCCGCCGGATCAACGCGACATGACGTCCCAGGAGGTAATCGACCTCTGGCGCGATCAGATCGGCGATATTGAAGGCATGGACCAGATTACATTTGAAGCGGAGAGTGGTCCGGGTGGCTGGCAACAGGATATCAGTGTCGATTTGAGCCATTCCAATATAGAGGTACTGGAACAGGCCAGTCAGGCTTTTTTCGAAAGGGTGGAATCGTTCGAGGCCACCCGCGATGTCAATGACAATTATAACAGAGGCAAGCCCCAGTTCGATTTTAAACTGCTCCCGGAAGGCCGTAATCTTGGATTAACGCCTGCTGACGTGGGAAGGCAGATCCGCGGTGCCTTCTACGGCGCACTGGCCATGCGCCAACTCAGGGGAACCAA
>CAYNPZ010000346.1:0-3061 GCA_964399175.1 uncultured Bacteroidales bacterium
CAGGGTTTTATTAGCGTACATAGCACACACCAAGCAAGAATGAATGGCCGCTCTGATTAAGAAAATGGAAAGAATCCGGTAAAATCAAGAAACAGTTCAGCAAAGATGTGGGAAAACTTAACAGCTTTTAGCCTTCTCTTTTATACGATCTGAGATATTATCAACAGGGCTGCAAGAACATAAGAAACGGTTCTGGCCGTTTTGGCTTGCCCCTGTAAGGTTACTGTAACTGCAATATAAAGCAGGTACACTCCATAAAGGCTAACCGCCAGACTAATGATTTCTCCAAGGGAATAGCTGATGCCACTAAAAAATCCCAGGAATGCATTGATGGGGACGAGCACCATAGTTGCAGCAGCAACCCGCATATTGGGTTCAAAATCAGTGTTGCCTTTACATATGGCAGATATGATAAGAAAAATCACTCCTCCAACGAAAACACCGATTACAGCGCCAATAATGGCACCAAAAAAGCCTGCAACACCTGTAGCTCCGCCTAAAAAGCCTGTTGAAACCCCGGTTACATTCAATATATCCCAGAGAAGAACAAAAATACCAGCTATCACACCATACATCAATGCTTTAATGATGGGTTCGCCTAACCCACCCTGAATCTCCATAGATGCAAAATACGCTTTCGGTTGTACAAGCGTTTTCCTTGAAGCCTCGTAAAGTTTGAAAATACTAAATCTTTCGTCACTCATATACAATAATTTTAAAGTTTAACATGATACCAATATACAGAAAAAACACAACAATCAAAAATTGTAACTCAGAAATGTCCCCAGCATAAATTTATCCGTCCAGATCCCGGGTTTTATCTTATTGGTCTCATGCCCCAGCAAAAGGGTGATATCTATATTCTTAACCGGGATGCTTGCTCCGAGTATGGTCCGCTGTGCCGTATAACCCGGTTTGTTCAGGTTGAAAAATGGTTCCGTATATAAGAAAGGGGTAAAACCCTTAAATTGGTTATAGCTAACCTGTAGTTTATTACGGTACCTGTTGATCAGATCGCCATCCATAAACCTTAACCCCAGCCTGCTGCGGCTCAGAAAATCAAAGGAGCCCCATGTTTTATTATAATATACGTGTAGCATAGGTCGGTACTCTGCCCTCACTCTGTCCGGAAATTCCACATATTCCTGTTTGTATCCCACACCCAGACTGAAATGGCTTTTGGACGGAAAGTTTACCATCAACTGGGTATGATTGAGAAAATGTCCTGCCTCAGGTAAAAAGAAATTGGCATTGTGAAATAATATCTCCATATTATTCCATTCCGTACTGGCACCTACAAAAGTCCAGAATTCAAGGTCCTGGGCTTTTGTAGATTGAACACCGGAAAAAGAAAACCCTGTTAATAAGATCAGAATTAGCAATAAGTTTCTCCATGGTATGAGCATCCAGCGATAAATGTTCATAATAAAAGCATTTGATTATCAGATTCGCTATATAGTTATACCGATTTGTATTTACTTATTCAGGAATTTGTGATGAATTATCCGTTAAGCATTTTATTAAATCAAAAATCAAGTAAACAAATTTAAATTAATATTGTTAAAATCATGTATATTAAATTTATGTAACAATCAGAATTACTAATAATAAATGCATATTGAAAAATGATAAAGAAAAGCATCTTTTTATTAATAATTATCGCAAGTGCATTTCAAAGCCTTAATGCACAGACCAATCAGCTACAGTGGCTGGATATTGAATTATCTAATTACGACTACCCATTTACCGTAAATACAATTGAACTGGATGTACAAAAACAACATTTAACAATGGCTTATATGGATGTACAACCGGAAAACTACAATGGTAAAAATGTCATGTTGCTCCATGGCAAAAATTTCAACGGCGCATATTGGGAAACTACTATAGAAACCTTGACCCGTGAAGGGTTTAGAGTAATTGTACCAGATCAGATAGGGTTTGGAAAATCATCAAAACCAGCCCATTTTCAATACACTTTTCAACAATTGGCTCAAAACACAAAGGTGTTGCTTGACACTTTAGAAATAGAAAAAACAGCCGTTTTAGGACATTCTATGGGAGGTATGTTGGCCACGCGCTTTGCATTGATGTTTCCCGAATTAACAGAAAAACTAATTTTAGAAAACCCCATTGGGTTAGAAGATTATAAGCTAAAAGTTCCCTATAAACCAGTAGAATGGTGGTATGAATCGGAACTGGAAAAGAGCTAGAGAGATATTAAAGAATATCAACTTAAAAATTATTACGACAACAACTGGAAAGATTCATATAACGAATGGGTGAATTTACAAGCAGGTTGGACTTTGAATTCAGATTACGAAACCATTGCCTGGAATTCGGCATTGGTATATGATATGATATTTACACAACCTGTTGTACATGAGTTTGATGAATTAAAACCTGAAACACTGCTTATTATAGGTACCAGGGATAGAACGGCTTTAGGTAAATCATTGGTTTCGGAAGAAACCAGGAAAACAATGGGACTTTATAATAAACTTGGGAAAAAAACACAAAAAGCCATTCCTAATGCAGAACTGGTTGAATTGGATGATATTGGACACTTGCCTCATATTGAAAGTTTTGATATGTTTATTTCGCCATTACTTAACTTTTTGAAGGAATGAACTGTTGCCAACATGATCATCTGCTGCTGATTGACACTAACGCGGATGCGTCCTTCTCCAATTGTCATCTGAACGAAATGAATACTGTTGGTGACAAAATTAGTAGCCTGGTTAGCCAGATTGTTAAAGAATGTATCGGGCCAAAGCTGCTTGAAGAGAGAAATAACCAAACGCCCGTTTTCTTCACGGATGCTAACGGCATAGCGCCCCTTGTCGCTGTACCCTATGTTGACATGCACCCCATTGGTCTGAAGCCTTAAAGCTATGCGTGCAGATTCCCAGTTTCCAGGATTGTAGATGGCCCAGGAATGTCCACGGCCGTTGAGCATGCCGCCGTCCACCACCCATGGTTGTTCCAGCTCCCATCCCTGTGCCTTTCCATTCTCAAAATCCTCCCGGTAAATTTCCTGTGAAGGAGTTTGAGAAAAAGC
>CAYNPZ010000346.1:3071-3734 GCA_964399175.1 uncultured Bacteroidales bacterium
CCCTCTGCGGAAAAAAAGTCTGAGATATCCCAATAAACAATATAAGGAAACACGAGCCTGTGAATCCGGATAAACCAATTGTTTTACGTTTCATGATGTATTGGATAAATAAGGTGGAGCACAATAAAAGAACCAATGATTATCTTTAACCCTACCTTACCAGGCAAGTTTTACCAAAAAAAGCAAGAATTTGACCGGTAGGGTACCAATAATTCAAAAATTATTCCTATCTCCGACAGCGACTAAGATTCAGTAAATTTTTTTTTCAAAAATTTAAGTTCATCAAAGTCGGGGCTAACATGAGGGGGTTCTTCCTTTGATGAAACCTATTAAATATAAATGAGTTTCAAAATCTCCCGGACACGATTTATTATTAGAAAGCAAAGCCTGCAGATAACTGCAATACCGAGTTTTTAGCATTGCCCAATACTTCCCCTGCCCAGCCTTCTTTTCCAATACCCCGAAGTCCATAATTGTATCGAAGTTCAATGGTCACCGCGTTCATATTAAAAGCCATCCCGGCTGCCAGGCCATAATCAAAAGTCTGAAAATTATCCTTTTCCAATTCCTCATAACCACTTCCCGTATCCCCCTCGGTGGTTGCATTCACACCCATTAAAAATGAACCGTAAACACCTCCCTGAACACTCACATAATTACTTA
>CAYNPZ010000347.1:0-3734 GCA_964399175.1 uncultured Bacteroidales bacterium
GGTACTTTCCGGTTGTCCGGAAACCTTCAGGAACCATTCCTCACATTTTACAATAAAACAAAGAGAGAATTTTAATTAATTTCATTTAAAAGAAATATTAAATCATGTGTTCTTCTGAGTTTCCAATTATTCTTCAATAATAGCGCTTTCAGATATTTCTCTGCAGAGGATTGACATAAAAAACATATTGAATGATAAACCGGATTATTATCCTGCATACCCCATTGAGCTAAATGTAAATCACCTTCAGCATATTTTAGCCATATCGATATATCAGGTTTATTCTCTTTCATATATAAGTTTTCCATGATTAAGGATAACCTGATTGAAAAATGAGGCGTTATTGTGTTTATTTTTATTGATCATTTGGGTAGTTTCAACTTTAAAATCCAGAGGGAAAGTCCGGTTAATGAAAGTTTTGTTAAGTAATTTTTTGACTCTGAAGATATCGGAGGTGTTGTCTATTTCTATAAAAAGATCCAAATCGCTGTCTTCATTATCTGTTTCATTTGCCATTGAACCGAAAAGATAAATTCTTCTGGGATTTATTTCTTTAATGATTTTGTTTTTTACTTCCTCAATATCCTTGTTTGTTATTATTGTCTTCATCTTCTGCTTTTTTACAAATTTACAACAATCTGTTGAAAAAGAAGCCCAACTTCAGATTTAAAATTGTTTTTGAAACAGTTTTAAAAAGCCAGCTTGACCACCGTTTTTCTGTCCGGGACCGAGCGTATGTCAATGCTGCCCTTATGCATGCGCATGATCTGCCTGGATAGGCTGAGGCCAATGCCTGAGCCTTCCTCCTTGGTGGTATAAAACGGCAGGAAGATCTTTTCCAAATCTTCCTGTTTGATGCCTTTTCCGTTGTCAATGATACTGATGATCAGATTGCCCCTGGGGTTGTCCGTGATCTTGATGGTGATTTTCTTGTCGTTCCTGCCTTTTAATGCATCGATGGCATTGTTGAGAATGTTGATCAGCACCTGGCTCAGGAGCTTTTCATCTCCAATGAATTCGGGATTCTTGTTTTTCCGGACAACTTCCAGGTCAATGCCTTCTTCATTAATCCGGGGTTGTATCAAAAGGCAGTTTTTGTTCAGCCACTCATTCACGTCTACCGGTTTAAAAACGGGTTTCGGCACTTTAGTCAGGGTGCGGTAATCATCCACAAAATGCATGAGGCCTTTTCCCCTTTCTTCAATTGTATCGAGGCCCTGAAGGGTCCCGGATACATCGCGCTGTGAAACCTCACCGGCAGGTTTGGGATCGCCATTTTCCGTCAGGAAACGTTTCAGGGAATTGCTCAGGGAGGTGAGCGGGGCGACCGAATTCATGATCTCATGGGTCAATACTCTGATAAGCTTCTGCCAGGTATCGATTTCACTCTCTTCCATCTGGCTTTTGATGTCATTGATGGAAAAAAGCCGGTATTTCTTGTTGTCAAAACGGAGCACAGAGACCTTCAGGGAAAGCAGTTTAAGCTCTGCACGATCAAGGGATTTTATGGTTTTTGTCTGGCCTGGCTTCAATTCCAGAAAAGCATTGTACAAAGCCTTATTTTTCTGCTCCAGCAGACGGATATGGGAAATATACTGAAGCCCCATCAGTCTGAGGGCTGAATCATTCACCAGCTCCACATATCCCGATGAATCTACTGCCATCAGCCCCGAAGCAGAATTTTGCAACAGTTCCTTAAAAAACTTTTCGTTTTTTTCGTTCTGGATTTTTATATCGGAAATGTGGTCTTTTACCTTGTTCATGCTTTGATGCAATTCACGCAACGACCTGTTATTCATACTTTCATTCATTATTACGGAGGTGTCTTCATTATGCATGGCATCGAAAAACAAGGTGAGCTGCCGGTTAATGGCGTTTATATAATAGATAAGGTTTCCGCCCGACAGAAGGACAAGCAGACAAGCTATCCCAAAAAGGATCCAGTATTCCTGAGCGGCAAAATAACCCAGGCTTACAGCCAGAATGGCAAAAACAGACAACCGGATGATGATTCCCCGGTAAAACGCTTTATAGATCATACCGTTTGATTTTGTTGTACAGCGTTTGCCGGGTTATCCCCAGTTGATCGGCGGCAGCAGTAAAGTTCCAGTTTTGTTGGTCGAGGGTTTGTTCAATCATTTCTTTTTCCATTTCCTCCAGGGTTTTGTTTTGCTCTTCTTTCTCGCCGGTATGATCCTGAAAGATAAAATCATTGGCCGATAAGATATTTGATTCTGCCAGGATCACTGCTTTTTCAAGGGTATGCTGAAGCTCCCTTATATTCCCCGGCCAGTGATATTTCCTGAGCTTTTTGACGGCCTGGGTATCCAGGCGGAGATCCGGCTTCTGATATTTCTGCCCGTATCTTTTGAGAAAGAAAGCAGCCAGCTCCTCAATGTCTTCACCCCGTTCACGCAGGGGAGGTACATGGATTTGTATGGTATTGATGCGGTAAAGCAAATCTTCCCGGAATTGCTGTGTTTGGATCAGGTTTTGTAAGTCCCTGTTGGTTGCACTGATCAGACGGATATTTACCGGAACGGGTTGATCTGAGCCTACCGGTAGCACAGAACGGTTTTCCAGCACAACAAGCAGTTTGGATTGCAGTGAATAGGGCAAGTTCCCTATCTCATCAAGAAAAAGGGTGCCTTTGTCGGCCATTTGAAATTTACCGGTTCTGTCTTCTTTGGCATCTGTGAAAGCTCCCTTCTTATGGCCAAACAATTCGCTTTCAAAAAGATTCTCCGGTATGGCACCCATATCAACGGTAACCATTAACTCGTTTGTTCGTTCGGATCTCCGGTGGATCTCCCGGGCCACAAGCTCTTTTCCGGTTCCGTTTTCCCCGGTGATGAGCACATTGGCATCAGTGGCAGCTACCTTCCTTACCAGTTGCATCACCTTTTCCATGGCGGGAGATGAGCCGATGATCATCTTTTGTTCGCTGTTCCATTCCTGCTTCAGGTTCTTTTCCCGGTCCCTGAGCTTTTTTACTTCCTGGTTTGACTGCCGCAGTCTCAGGGTTGCCTTGAGGGTGGCCAACAGTTTCTCATTTTCCCATGGTTTTACAATGAAATCGGCTGCACCGCGTTTCAGCGCTTTAACGGCCAGCTCAATGTCCCCATATGCTGTGATCATCACTACCTCAACAGTGGGGGCCATTTTCTTGATCTCCTGCAACCAATACAGGCCCTCGTTGCCCGTGTTTTCACCCGCAGAAAAATTCATGTCGAGCAGCACCAGGTCGAAATCGGTTTTTCTCAGCTCCTCATGAATCAGATTGGGATTGGAGAGCGTTACCACGGTTTCAAACTCAAACTGCAGCAAAAGGCTTAAGGCGCTTAAGGCTCCTTTGTTGTCATCTACAATGAGTATTTTTCCGGTTTTTTTCTCCATTATTTATTCGTGCATTCGTGGCATTCATATATTCAAAATTACAAAATTTATCATTTTCAAAATAAGTGTAAAAATATTTTACACCGCACAGTTAAAAATTTTGACAACATAGAGTGATTCTTTATTGATAAAATCCATTCAGTCAATTTATTGTTCTTATGGGCATAGCATTTGTATGGCTTATATACAGACGTTGTGAGCCATTATAAAACACCAAAAAATTATTATAATGTAGACACAAAAACGAAAACTCATGCATTATTCAAAATTTTACCTACTATGAGCCGAATTATCATTTTATTTTCAATTATTGTTGCACTGCTAAGTTGCAAAAAGCA
>CAYNPZ010000348.1:0-3732 GCA_964399175.1 uncultured Bacteroidales bacterium
CATGATGCATCAGCATGAAAAGGATCTTTGACAAGCCGTTGCCCGAGATCCGCAATCCACCCTGGGGCGAAAACCGAACTGCATTGGTACCGGGGGAATAACCGCTCAAATCTTCCTTTTCAGGTTTTTCTCCCCTGCAATCGTCAGCCTGGGGTGTCCATTCCCCGTCTTTCTTTCTGTAAAGGACGGAAACATGATTGATGTCGGAAATCTCCCTCACATTAAAGCTTCCGGTAATATTCAAGGGATCCAGGATATTCTTTCTGCAATACCGGTCGAAGCGAATGCCCGAAAGCTTCTCAACGATGGTACCCAAGAGCCCGTAGTTGATGTTGGCATATTGAAAATAGCTTCCGGGTTGGTGATCCAGGAATTGATCTTTCGTGTAGAGCGATCCACCCGGCGCCAGCAGTTTACTGATATTGGGAATGCGGCTCCGGCTGTGTGTGGCTGAAAGAAAGTCGCCGTAAGTAGGCCCATCAACAATGGAAGAAGTATGCGAAAGAAGCATCCGGATGGTGATGGGCTTCCCTGGGAAACGCGGGTTTCTTATTTCAAAAGCCGAAGAAAAATTTATTCCCAATGCTCAAAAAGCGGCCCATCTTCCCCGTAAAGCGGATCCTGATCCGGAAGGCCTGCCTGTGCGATGTTATCAAGCGCCTGATCCACTTCTTCCTGCCTACCGTAGTTCATGTCCCAGTCACTTCCGCCTGGATAGGCTCCTACACAGGCAAAGTCGGAAGAACTTCCAAGGTTCTTGTGGGAGACTCCCGCAGGCAACACAACTATCTGACCCTTCTTCAGAGTAAAGATTTGACCGTTCGGGCCTCCAAGCTGGACTTTGGCCTCACCGCCGTAAATACCCAGTACTTCATGGGTGATGCTGTGGTAATGATGCATGCTGAATATGCCGTTTCTCCAGGAGTTTTTCCAGTTGTTGCGTCTAAAGATCTTTTCAAAATCACTTGCATCCGACAAACCCAAATCTTCCGGTTCATAAATGAGCACGGGAAACCGGTCGTTGTTCGGAAAGTTGCCATCCGGTTCTATAAGTGCTGTTGTTATGTTTTTTTGCTGTGTCTCCATAGCTTCCGTTTTTTGCTGTACAACATTGATGGGATCTTTTTCATATATATTGAAAGCCCCGGCCGGTTTTATCTTGTGGGTGACATTAGGGAGACCGGAAAAACGGAGACCGGGAACCGGAACGTTGAAAAGCCTGACCGATTTTACCTTTTGGATAACCTCACCTGAACTGGCCTGTTGGTTATTATTAACTGCACCGATAAAGAACAATCCAGTTAACACGAGTACCCTGATAGCCGGATAATAATTGTTTTTTGATAGATGACCCATTGCTGAGAGATTAATGCAATTTGTTGATTATAAACAACAATTTTCAGGAGATTGTTCAGGCGAATATAATGGCCACGAATGCACGAATGAATTTTATTCGTGCATTCGTGGCTAAGCATTTTTAGAAACCATGTCTAATATAACCCAACATGCCATATCTGCGGTATTCCGTTCCCCGGTTACTTTTCTAACCCGGCATTTCATCCCATTCGGAACTACAAAGATGTGATGTCTAAAGGCATTCAGACCATCATGGAATTTACTTTCCGGGACCAATAAAAAATTCATCCTTGCATTCGTGGCCATTCACCTTATTTTAGACCTTTTCCCCACCCTTTTTCAACCCCCGAATATTAGTAAATTTGATAGGCCCGATCTAAATTTGTATTGACAATTTATTTTAAACCACAAAATTTTAGAATTATGAAAAAGATGGTTAAATTGGTATCAGCAACTTTACTGGCAATCCTTATCTTTGCCGGTTTCGCCATGGGGCAGAATGAAAACACCCTGATTAAACTGAACAGGAACATAAGACTGAATGGGGATTCAGAGAAAGAAGAAGTTAAGGTAGAAGTTAATGAAAAAACCAAGCTGTTCATTTTAAAAATAAGGAGTGATATCCGGGCGGGAGCACTTACCATTGAAATCAGTGATCCAAATGGAGAAAAGAAAGGAAATTTTTCAGTAGGAAGCCAGTTAAACATGAGTATGAAAAACAGAAAGGAAAAAAACAGTAAAAAGGAAACAGTACATGGGGAAATCAACAAAATATTTAAAGAACCTTTAACAGGCAACTGGATCATTAAAATCAGACCTTCAAAATCTCACGGGATAGTTAGAATCAATACAAAACAGGATTTTGATACAAACATGATGAATAATGCTTTATTTGAGCAAAATTAACCTTCAGCGTTTTGATTTTTATGAGTAAAAAACATTCAATGAAAGGCTGCATTCTGCTTTTGGGTCTTTTAATGCTGACACAGCAAAATCTGAAAGCAGATGCTTCCATCAAAGGCCAAATACAAATGGACTCCACCTGGAATCCGGTGGCCTATCTTTCCCTCATTCCCAATCTGAATGAAATGTATACCATGTCCAACAACATGATCATTGAAAAAGCAAACATTGACAGTACAGGGCATTTTTCGTTTCATACCGGTTACCTCCCGGCACAGGACAAACTCTATAGGATCCATATCTCAAAAAAAGGTGATCCCCCGGCTTCTCTGATCATTGGAGAAAAAGAGGAAAACCATCTGTTTGTCATTGCCAACAACAAGTCTAACGTCATCATCCATGATACCAGTGACAATACCTTTCTTAATGATGTAAAGGTTTCCGGCTATTACCCCAACAAGCTGTTTCAGCGTGTCACCGAAATGACTTCTTATAAGGATACCTTACAGGCAGATGGTTCCGCTCTGAAAAATGAATTCATTAAAAACGCCGTTTATGAAAAGCTCCGAATGTTTGCCGACACCTGCTCCCACCCCATCGTTTCACTATATGCCCTTTACCAAAGCAAATTCGAATCCAACTACTCCGAAAACCAGCAATTCTACAAAGATTATCTTGAAGACTGGGATCATGAGAAATCATCCTACTTCAAGGCATTCAGAGATTCTCTGTCCCTCCGGCTCGTGAATGGCTGGTCAGGATCCTCATTGGAGTTGCTTTTTTCGGCTTGGGTATCCTGGTTACCCATCTGACAAGAAAGCGAACACAAAAATACCACAACCCGGTAAAAAACCTGACCGTACAGGAAAGAAAGGTATATGCCCTGCTCAGGGAGGGAAAATCCAACAAGGAAATATCTGAAGAATTCAACATCGGACTGAGCACTGTCAAATCGCATGCAAACAGCATCTACTCCAAGCTGAAGGTAAAATCAAGAAAGGAGCTGATGAATCTGGAAAACTGAATTGGAGTGGAATTAATGATTGAATGCCTACCTACCAACAGGATTGAATGGATGAATGCCTGCTGTCAAACGGGCCTGGCCGCCGACAAGCGATATTGAATGTTTCATGCAATTGAAAGAAGAAACCATTCAGTGGTTCAAAAAATGTATCCAAAACTTTCTCGCATGCCTGTATGGTACTCTAAAAGGGATTTGAACCCATCCAGCATAGGTGTATGGTACTCCCGGAAGTTCCGAAATCATCCTTCATGCTTGCATGGCATCTTCGGAGGTCCCGAAATCGTCCCGCATGCTTGCATGATGGTTTCGGGAAGTTCCGAAATTGTCCCGCATGCTCGCTGGTGGTCTCGGAAAGTTCCGAAACCATGCCGCACGCTTACATGATACTTTCGGAATCTTCCGAAATCGCCTCGCATGCATGCACGAAACTCCCGGACAGACGGATATAT
>CAYNPZ010000349.1:0-667 GCA_964399175.1 uncultured Bacteroidales bacterium
TGAATGGTACGATTGAAATCAGGATACCCGATTGGTGCGAAACTGCCTCTTTAAAAGTTAATGGTCAAAAGGTTCCCGCAGTGAAAGCAGGTGAATTTGCGTCAGTAAGCCGCGAGTGGTCAAAAGGAGATATTATTGAACTCAATCTTCCTTTAAAACCAAGAATTGTTGATGCAAATCCAAAAGTAAAATCACAACTTGGAAAATTTGCCTTAATGCGCGGTCCTCTGGTTTACTGCGTGGAACAAGCCGGAAAAAATAACAATATAGATATTTTAAATGTCAAATACAACAAAAAGCAAAACGAAATAACAAGTCAACATAATCCAGATTTACTGGGAGGGGTAACTACTTTAACAATTTCTGCAAATGGGCATTCGGAATCTGTGGAGGTACAGGCCATACCTTACTATAGTTGGGCCAATCGAGAAGTCAGCCCCATGAGGGTTTGGCTTCCCTTTCAGTCGGATGAAAATTAGTAATAAACTAAAGAAAAGAAAATGTTCGAGAGGCACTCAGAGGAGCTGATAAATATTCGTAAGTATCGGTAAGGCTTATAAATATAGAGGTTTATTGAAAAATTGAGCCATAAACAAATTAGTCATGTAACCAGTAATCCTGGTACTTATATGCATGCACCCGGTATATATATTAATCAAAGGGGTGA
>CAYNPZ010000349.1:677-2820 GCA_964399175.1 uncultured Bacteroidales bacterium
ATAATATCCCAGATTCTCCATCAAATTGGAAGGATGAAGGAATTGTATTATCCGGAAAAGAATATAGAGATCCTTGTTTTATAAAGGGAGCAAATGGTAAAAACTATCTGTTTGTAACTGATGGTAGCCTGCCCGGATCGCCTGTATCACGGTTTACATCAAATAATATGGTAGATTGGGGTAATAAAGTAGAAAATATTTATGATAAATCAAATAGATCCAATGAAGGAGTTGACTTTATTCCTAAAGTAAATGACCAAGGTTATTGGTTAATTACCATTGGAGGCTCAGGAGAAAATTTATATGAGATTGCAGGAGAAAGTGATTGTTTACTTGCTCCTAAATTTAAAGGGAAATACAGAGTTTCTGGTTCAGGAGTAATTAATGGTATAAAAAAATCGTGGTATTCTAAATGGGCTGCTCATTTTGATTATGTTTATGAATAAGGACAAATGAATATTCACCAACATGAGGGTAATCACATAGCTTTTTTTGAAGCAGGAAATGGTAGTGAATTTTCTGTAGGAGTTGCCAATGCTTCTTTAAAAGCTTTAGAATAGACATTGAGATATGTATTTAAAAAAAATGACAACTTTATAATCATGAGAAATATTGTGTTTTATTTGTCTTTAATTATAAGTTTAACTGCAATAATAAGTTGTAGTAGAAAAGAAACTGCTGTTGAAGTTGTAAAAAAACCTGATACCACAGTAAAAAATGATTATTATACCTCTACGCGTAAGCCTTTAAAGCAATATCCCCTTGTTCAGCTTCCCTTAGGTAATATACAGGCCAAAGGCTGGCTGAAAACTCAGCTTGAACGGATGACTGACGGATATACCGGGCATCTTTACGAGATCAGTCCCTTTCTTCAGGATAACAGCGGTTGGCTTGGCGGTGATGAGCGTGGCTGGGAAGAAGCCGCTTATTGGCTGAGGGGTTTTTATGACCTTTCAGTATTGACCAATAATGCAAGAATTGACTCAATAGCTCATAAATGGATTGAAGCCATCATCAATTCACAAGATGAAGATGGCTATTATGGTTCTTCCTACAACAAACTCGTCGTATCCGATGATAAAAAGAAGAAGATGGTAGATGTCTGGCCTCATATGGTAATGAATGATGCGTTGATCAGCCATTATGAAGCCACCGGAGATGAGCGTGTTATTCCCATGCTGACTCAGTTTTTTGAGTTTTGTCATAATCTAACTGATAGCATGTTTATACCCCGAACCACCTGGAGTACTTATGAAAACTATGGTGAGTTTTTTGGTGACTGGAAACCACGAATTCAACTAAAAAGAGCCGGTGATCTGGTTCCCCAGATATACTGGTTGTATAACCATACCGGGAAAGAATGGTTGTTGGATTTGGCCTTGAAGGTTTATCATAAAACCATGCCCGAAATGAATCAATGGCTGGACAACCACGTTGTTCATTTTATGCAGCGCTTTCGCTACAATGCTCAAATGTATCCCTTAACGCGGGATTCCTTTTACCTTGAGAAATCTTCCTATTTTTATGATCAGTTTCTTAATACCTGGGGACAGATGCCCAGAGGAGCTTTTGCAGCAGATGAGCGGATACGCCATGGAAAAGTGAATCCCCGACAAGGATTTGAATCATGCGGAATAGTCGAAGGCAATAAAAGTTTCTATATTTTAGGTAATATGACGGCTAATATAGAATATGCCGATAGAGTGGAAGATATGACTTTCAACTGGCTTCCTGCTTCACATACACCCGATCTGAAAGGATTAAGATATCTCACAGCCGCAAATATGCCGATTTCAGTTCCGGAAATGGATTTTCACAATCAAGGGATGCATCCTGTTTTTGCTGCAAGTATGCACCGTTGCTGTCAGCACAACACTGCTATGGGCTGGCCGTGGTTTACAAAGAACATGTGGAAGGCATCTCCGGATAACGGACTTGTTGCTTGCTTGTATGGGCCCAATGAAGTAACTGCAAAAATTGGCTCTGAGGGTAAAAAAGTTAGTATAGTTTCTTCGACAAATTATCCCTTCTCTGATGAAATATCCTTTGAATTACGTACAGAAAGTAAAATTGCTTTTCCTTTCTATTTGAGAATCCCTGGATGGTCAAGCCATGTAAAAGTAAACATTAATGGAGAAGTAAT
>CAYNPZ010000349.1:2830-3716 GCA_964399175.1 uncultured Bacteroidales bacterium
CAGTGGAGTGGAGGAGATGTTGTAAAACTAATTTTTAATCCCAAAGTGAAGCTAAGACATTGGCCCAGGACCAAGGCAGTAACTGTAAATAGGGGGCCCTTAAGCTATTCGGTAAGAATTAAAGAAAACTGGGTAAAAATTAGAGAAGACCGGTTTGGATGGGACATCAGGAAGATAAAGCCGGCTTCCCCCTGTAATTATGGTTTGGCCGTGGATCAATTCAATGAGGGCAGGAACGTGGAAGTCAACACGAAGAAAGAGTTTGCCGCACAACCCTGGAAGGAGGAGAATGTCCCTATTGTGTTGAAGGTGCCGGTAAAGAGGATAACCGATTGGGAGATTGGAGTAAGAAACACTGTCGATCCGTTGAGAGAAGGCCCGGTGTGTTCTGATGAACCGACCGAAAAAATCGAAATGATCCCCATGGGTGCGGCCCACCTGAGGCTAACATGCCTGCCGCTTGTTTCCAACAGCAAAAATGCACAGTACTGGAACGAAATGTTCGATCCCAATCCATACATGCTGGAAAGACTTACTCATTGATTCATTGATATATAGAGACCTAACTGTAATCTTAAAAATATTCATTTGAATGAATAATCATACTTTTCATAAAATCCTTATCCTCATACCGATTTTCGGATCATTTTTGTTGGGATGTTCAAATAAAGATGAGGATGTGCTTGTACCTAGTGATTACAAGCATTATATTACCCAATTCAACAATAACCATACGGAGGTTTATCCGCAATACATCCCCAATGATTCGTCATGGAATTTTCTGAAAAAGAATATTCCTCTGCTGGATTGTCCCGATAAGGAGATTGAGCGAACCTACTATTTTCGCTGGTGGACCTTCCGCAAGCACATCAAGGAAACACCTGTG
>CAYNPZ010000350.1:0-3073 GCA_964399175.1 uncultured Bacteroidales bacterium
CAACGGCAAAAATCCTTTTATCGAGTTTTGATTTGAAGTCTACTTGTTTTTCCGGTACGCCATAGCGGTAAAGGGTATAAGAATTTTCACCGGTTTTCTTTAGGCCAAACCCTTTTCCAATTGATTTTATTTCCATATCTTTGTCGTTCAGGTTTATAAGGGTATGCATAATTGTTTGTTTTTTTACTTATATTCAAGTAGTTATATACTACTAATTTGTTAATATTTTAGTAGATATACAAAAATTTCAATTATGTATACCCTTTTTTTGTTAACAAATTGTTAACAATGGAATTAGCAAAACCAATTGTGTAGTTTTAATTTTTAATAAAGCTTTTCGATTGTGTAGTTTTGTTTCCCGCTCGACATCTAGAACCCTCTGTGTTTGGCTGTTGTGGTTTTAGAAGTTTTTCTGATGTGAAGTGATTTTAAGAAGTCTGTAGATGAGTATAGTAAATAATTTTTTATTAACATTAAACAGATTATGAAGCCATTCAGTTTATTTTTTATTTTTGCTCTGGTGTTTACATTTTCCTGTACCGACACCGAAGATAAAGGAGAGGAAAAGTCCCTCCCTGACCTGCTGGGACCAGGTACCACAATCCGTATATCACCCCATGAAGTGGGGAGAGAGGCAGTGGAAGACTATACCATTACCATCAAACTGGGGGAAGCTGGCTTACCTGCCGGTGAGTCCATCGGTCTTGTCAACGGCTCATTTATTGACCGGTGGAAGTTTAGCTTTGCCAGCCATTGGTGGGGATAGGAGAAGCCTTGGCAGACGGATGATAAAGAAGGATCCAACTACATTACTGCTACCTGCAGCCGAAATGATGTCAGCCTGAACCTTAAAGTGGGCAAAGAAGGCCCCGACAAACCCTTTGTCAATACGCCCGATCATTTTGTCCGGTCTCTCAGAGAAAGGATGCGCTTTGTGCTTGAACTTTCCCCGGATAAAGATTTACAGGCCGGTGATATCATCACCGTGCAATGGAAAGATGTGGAGGCACCTGATTACGCCATGCGTTACTTCTTTTTGCCGTTTTGTTTTTCTGAGTTGCCCGATCTGGACCGGGATCTGCCCATCAGAAAAGGCGATTTCTATAGTTTGCCCATAATCCGGGTTAAAGGGAGAGATGCTGAATATTTGCATGTTACCTGTCAACCTCTGCAGGGGGTTGATGAAAACTTTTCCCTCAAGATTGCAGCCATTGACAAGTATGGAAATCCGGCCGAAGATTTTACCGGCAGGCTCCGGCTTAAAACCGATGCTGACAACAATTTTCCCGAAACTGTTAAGATCACCAAAGAAAACCATGGACGTAAAGAGATCGGTAACCTCCGGATCAGTGAGACCGGATGGCACCGGATCAAAGTGGAAGGAGACCGCCTTTCCGGTACTTCCAATTACCTGGTAATTAAAGAGGAGAAACCCTCCCGCCGCATTTACTTTGGGGACATGCATGTCCACACCCTTGATTGTGACGGGACCAATGATATTCGTGAGCACTTTGAATACGGCCCGGAGGTTGCCGGTTTGGATTTTGGTTCTGTCTCTCCCCATGCCGAATATTTTGGTTGCAAACAGGCATGGGAACGTTATCTGGAGGAGACCACCCGAGCCAATGAGCCGGGCGAATTTGTTACTTTTTATGGTTATGAGTGGGCTCAGCAGGGTCATACCAATGCCTATTTTCTCTCGCAGGAAGACGCTGTTTTGGTATGGGGCGAGAAACGCATGAGAGAAAACGGATATCCGGAAGATGATCCACAATTCCGTACTGGAGCCGAAGATGAGAAGGAGTTTATGGATATTCTCGGGAAATATAGACAAGACCGGCCACTTTTTACCATAGCCCATATCCACAGTGCTTACAATAACCTTAATGATTCGATCCATTGGTTGGATGAGATGCATTCCATCCATAAGGTTGGAAGAGAGAAACGGGAAAACCGTTTCCGGGGCAACGTAGAGAAAGGCATGCGATTGGGAGTGGTTGCCGGTTCGGATATGCATCGTTTGACGATGGGTCATCTGTGTGAAGAGCCAGGGGAGATATGGTCCGGCGACCGAAGCGGCTGGGATCAGACTGCCGGACTTCAGGCGACCTTTGCTTCCGGGCTGACCAGAAAAGACCTGTATACCGGCATGAAGAAGCGCCACACATATGGAACAACCGGGGCAAGGATGATCCTCTTTTTCCGCTGCAATGGCTCGCCCATGGGATCTCAAATAGAGCTGAGTCACGATAAGAAGCCGGAGTTCAACATAGATGCAGGAGGTTCGTCAGATTTAGCTGAAATAGCGATATGCCGGTTCAATGGCAAAGAGTGGAGCGAACCGGAGAAAGTAGACTTAACTGATAGATCTACCGATCGTTATTCAGGTTCCTGGAAAGATAAGGAATTTAATCAGTCCGGCATCTATTATTTGCGGGTCACTCAGAAGAACGGTGAGCAGGCCTGGTCCAGTCCCATTTGGGTAGAAGGTTGATAGAACTTTTTACTATAATAAATTTCTGGATTTCGATTTTGTTAAAAATTAATATATACTTAAAAGAAATAAACAATTTAATATCTAATGCATATGCTACACACATCTAAATGGTTTATTCTTAGTGTAGGAGGTATAGCCACTGCGGGTTTATCTGGCTGTGGTACTCCTGATGATAAGAAGCCTGAACAGCCAAACATCATTTTTATTATGGCCGATGACCATGCCGAACAGGCTTTGAGCTGTTATAACGGAACGCTTAACCAAACACCGAATCTGGATCAAATTGCTAAAGAAGGAGTTCAGTTTACCAATAGCTTTGTTACAAATTCAATAAGCGGTCCGAGCCGGGCTGTATTGTTAACTGGAAGACATAGTCATTTAAATGGAGTCATTAAGAATCATATGGCCTTCGATAGCACACAGCAAACTTTTCCCAAAGTGTTGCATAAAGCAGGATATCAAACTGCAATGATTGGTAAATGGCATCTGGAGTCTCAGCCCACAGGTTTTGACTACTGGAAGATATTACCAGGCCAGGGAGATTACTATAATCCTGATTTTATTGAAAAGGGAAAA
>CAYNPZ010000350.1:3083-3712 GCA_964399175.1 uncultured Bacteroidales bacterium
CAGGGATACCGGGCATGTAACGAACTTAATCACCAGTTCCGGTTTCGAATGGCTCAAGCAAAGGGATAAAGATAAACCTTTTGGTATGATGGTTCATTTTAAGGCTCCGCATGGAATTTGGATGCCCGATACGGCAGAATTTGACCAATATGACGATAAGGACTTTTCGTTACCGTCCAATTTTTTTGATGACTATGAAGGAAGAAAAGCAGCACAACAGGGAGGGAGAAGTATTTGGAAAGATATGCCTTTAACATGGCTTAAATTGTTTGACAAGGAGGGGAAAATCAAGGAGGGTCGCAGCAGACTTAAAAGAAAATTAAATCGTATGACCCAAGCTCAAAGAGAAGCCTGGGATGATGAATATGATCCCAGGATTGAAGAATTTAAACAATCCAGGCCGGAAGGAAAAGATCTCGCAAGGTGGAAGTACCAGAAATACCTTACCGATTATCTGCGTTGTATTTCGGCTATAGACCGTAACGTAGGAAGGATCACTGAATATCTTGAAGAAAAAGGTCTTGCTGAGAATACACTGGTGATCTACACTTCTGATCAGGGACGTTATCTTGGTGAACATGGTTGGTTCGACAAACGATGGATGTATGAAGAATCCATGCGCACCCCTC
>CAYNPZ010000351.1:0-3687 GCA_964399175.1 uncultured Bacteroidales bacterium
GTTGACTCCATTTTCCCACCATCGGGTGGAAGGTCCCAATCACCCATTTGTGATCATCTCCTTTGAGTTTTATTAAGGTTTAGCTATTTAGCTACACTTAAAAATATAGTTCGCATTTGAACGTTTTTCTCTTTGTATAAATTTGGATTAAAACCAAGGAGGGGAATTAGCCCAGATTGAAACCGAAGAAACTTCCCTCCTATTCACCTTTCTATGTTCGTCGCTGGAATCAAAAGTGATACTATCTCCTTCTTCACATATATATTCCTCACCTTCAACTATAACTACTAACTCCCCCCTTAAAATTACCCCTACTTCTTCACCTGGATGCGAATAAGTCTCCTCCCCTGTGCTCGCTCCAGGCTCAAAAACATTTAAGATAAATTCTATTTTTCTATCCAAATCAGGGGTTAATAAATAAAATTTAACTCCATCCGCTGGGGACAAGATTTTTCTTTCATTCTTATGAACAACTTCCGCACTGTTTCCTTTCTCTGTGTGTTTAACCTCTTCCGATCCTTCAATGGTATTTTGATCTTCAAAAAAATTACCAATTGGAGTATTCAGCGCATCAGCTATCCTCTTTAAAGTGCTTACTGATGGGGTTACCTTTCCACTCTCTAGCTGGCTAATATAGCCTGGGCTTACCTCACTTTGATTAGCTAGCTTATTAGCCTTCATATTTAACTCTTCTCTTCTCTTCTTTATTTTTTTGCCTAGTTTCTGCATTTTTTGTCTTTTGACCCCTACCTAGTTGTGAGTTTTTAACCGTAGCTTATCTTTAGTTATTATAAAATAATTAAGTGATAGTGCAAGCTTCCCTTAAAGCAAAAGTACTATTTAGCATGTATTTAATTGAAGCTTTTCCTTTTGCAATATTGCTTCATGAACTTGTAAGAACCAGCAATTTTTAAAATTAAGGTAATTTACTTCTAATAAATATTTAGCCGCTAAGTTTGATAATACTAAATAACTGTGTTACAATCACCTCAAATATAGGTTTAGCAGAAAAAATTTAGGTTTTTATGACTGATCGCTAGTTGTAGTAGCAAGCGGAAAATGGAGTTTTTTGGATGAAATTGTATGAATTAATAGAACAGTTTTTGCAAATAATACGAGGATAAAATGATAGTAAGGCATCAACACATTCGAATAAATGGATTTTTGTGTAGTTCTTAAATTTTTGCTTTTAGGCTCTACAACAAACAGTTTTGTAAGGTCTAAGGAGGTGGATAGTGGCTTATTTCTAAAAAGTGAAAACCTTTAAACGAAAGATCCTATTTTTTATTTTTCATCTCTGATTAACAAATTATGGGAGGATAATATGAAAATATTTAAAAAGAACTTCGTGCTAGGTCTTTTAATAGTATTATCATTTTTCTTAATTGCTTCTCCTTTTTCGAACCTAAAAACGCAAGCCAAAGAAACAATTACTGCGTGGCATACTGGCACGAGTGCAGCTCAAAAAGCCCCACTCGAATACGCTAAAAAGAAATTTGAAAAAAATCATCCGAATATCAAACTCAAACTGGTCGCAATGACCGATGAAGCATATAAAACAAAATTAAAAGTAGCAGGAACTGGTGGGAAACTACCCGATATGTTTATCACTTGGGCCGGAGGAAGAATGGAGACTTATGTAGATGCAGGACGTTTAGTTGATCTGACGCCCAAGTTGAAGGAATCCGGGTTGGACGAAAAAATTGCTGAGGCAACTCTGAATGCGGCAACTTATGAAGGAAAAACATGGGCAGTAGCTCCTACCGGAGCTGCCGCAGTTGCATTCTGGTATAACAAAGACGTATTTGAAAAATACAATATTTCTGTGCCAAGCACTTTCTCCGAGCTAAAAGAAGCAGCTTCGAAATTGAAAAGTGAAGGTGTCATCCCTTTTTCTTTAGCAAATAGTACCCGCTGGCCAGGTACTGAATGGTATGAATATTTGGTGTATCGGTTAGGAGGAAGGGACGAGTATGAAGAAGCACAGAAAGAGGATAGTGATGTCGACTTTACCAACGAAGTATTTATAAAAGCTGGACAGATGCTTCAAGAGCTTGTAAGAAAAGATTACTTTAACCAAGGCTTCAACTCTCTCTCTTATGGTCAGGGACAGTCGAGGGCTTTGGTTTATACAGGAAGAGCAGCCATGGAACTAATGGGGAACTGGTGGTACACGCAGGCAAAAAGCGAGGTTCCAGAATTCGCTGAGGAAAGCTTGGGGATGTTTTCCTTTCCCAGAATAGAGGGAGTTGAAGGGGCTGACCCAACTACCATAGTGGGTTCACCTGGCGGAGGTAACTTCTGGAGTATTTCGAAATCTTGCGGTAATGTAGAAGCGGCCTTTGACTTTTTAAAAATACTCACGGAAAAGAAGATTACAGAATTGAATCTCGAGGGAGGTAAGTTACCAACGATCAAGGGAAGAGAAAATTTAATAGAAAATCCTGTTAATAAGAAAGTTTATGAATTGATTACTGAGGCTTCATACGTAAAAGATTATTGGAATGTGGCGATGGAACCCGAGATTTATCAAGTTCATATGGATGCTACTCAGGCTATGCTAGATCTTTCGATAACCCCTGAGGAATACGGGCGCCGAATGCAGAAAGCTGTCGAGGATTTTTATTCGGATTGAAGCTAGAAGGTTCGCTACAGCTAGGAGTTAAACCCTAGCTGTAGCGAACCTGTTGATTTATCGAAAAATAAGTCATCGAAGAACAAAATTATAAGATTTTTGACGGGCTAAGGTCATTTTTCATGAAAATCATTCGGAGTACACCGACCCTTTGCCGAGTATGAATGCGAAAGTTTGTAGAAACAATTGGGTCCGCAATTCAAGCTACTTCTTTATTTGGTTTGAGACGGGCATCGTTTTGGTTTCGTGTGATAGTCCACATAAGTAGTGGTGGTTATGAACAACAATAGGTCATTTGAGGATAAAAAAGACGAAAGCAGCTGGCTTTTTGATTTTCTCGCTAATGCAGTAATAGTATTTCTTCTTCCCTCGATAATTATTTACGGTGTTTTCTTTTTGCTACCCATTCCAGTGTCTTTTTCGTTAAGCTTTTTTGAATGGAATGGTGTTGGGCCACTGGATTTCACCGGATTTTCGAACTGGATAAGTTTATTTAATGATGCTATATTTTGGAATTCCTTGCTAAATAATATTATTTTGATAGTTGGCTCCTTTGGCGTTGTGCCCTTCGGGGTCGGCCTTGCACTGATGCTCAATTCAAATTATCGAGGTTCTAAATTTTTTAAATTCCTGTACTTCCTACCTTTTATGTTTTCTGCTGTAGCGATTGGCCTTATCTGGAGTTATATTTTGCAACCACAAACTGGTGTAATCAATAGCCTGTTAAAGTCAATAGGTTTGGGGGGAATTGCGCGCCCTTGGCTGGCAGAGCCCGGGATTGCAATTTTTGTGATCGTTGCAGTAATAGTTTGGCGATTTATTCCTTTCTATATGATTATATACTTAGCAGCCCTTAAGGATATACCGGAAAGGCTATATGAGGCTGCGAGAATAGATGGTGCAAACGCTTGGCAGGAGTTCAGATATATAACACTTCCTTCTTTGACACCTACTATTAGGATGACAGGAATATTAATCATTACTGGGTCATTAAGGTATTTTGCTTTAGTGTGGATCATGACACAGGGTGGGCCACATAATAGTACTGATTT
>CAYNPZ010000352.1:0-2464 GCA_964399175.1 uncultured Bacteroidales bacterium
AGCTAATTGTACAGAAACTATCTATTGAATTTCAAACATCTACTAAAGCCGCTTAAAGCCCTGTCAGCCAATATCTGGCTTTTTATACCGGACTCAATCCTTATTAGTAGAAATAAAGAATTATATCTGCTTTTTGTGTTTTATTGCATCGGTAATCGGATATGTTACCCTTTCCTGTAAACAAATACCGTAAGGATAATCAATACCAGGGTGGCAAAAAAGAGTGACGCGCCGCCGGTAGTATTCCAAAACCAATCCATAGTATATTCATTCCACACGATATTCCATATGGAAGTGGTAACAAGCAGGCCGTATCCGGCCATCAGCATCATGATCAGATCGATTACCAGCGCCGGCAGCGTCATGGCAGCTGCCAGAGAAATAGTTACGGTAATCAAAAGGATCTTCAGAATGGCAAAAAGAAATCCGGTTAGCGAAATGTACTGGAAGCTTTCTCCGGTTATTTTGCTTGTGACGAACCCGAGTATCATCAGGACCAATGATACAAAAAACAGTAAGGTGGTGTATTTTTTCATAGCTTATCTATTTGAACTGTTAAACAAAGACATTAGAGGAAATTAACCCATCAATCCCCCTAAAAAGAAAATTCGTAAATCAATATAACTTAAGGCTACCCTGCCAGATGCTTAAAAGCCTCATAAACCAGAAAAGCCGGCCATACAAGTGCTTTAAGAAACCCCAGTAACCCCATCCAAAAGGTGGTAGCCTGAGAAATGAAATAAATGGCTGCTCCGATGAATCCCAAACCGTAAACAGCGCTGTTTTGTGGATTGCTTTTTGATTCGCCTGCCATAATTGATCCTCCTTATTTTTTGAGGCAAAATAACTATTTTCAATGAAAAAATCCAGAATATTAAGCTCATGGATATATAAAAATATACAAAAAAACCTGTAAACCCTTGTTTTATGCATTACATAGCTGCGTCAAACTTCTATTAAATTTTATTGAATGTGATTGAAATTTTCTAATTGCTGCTAACCCCCGAAGGAACACTTTTCCTGTTTTCATCCTTATCAGGTTCAGGGTTCTCAGATGACTCCGTTAGGGACTGCTTTCTCGCATTTCTCAAATAATTCCTGAACCAGTAATAGGCTATTAAACCGGATATGATATTTGCCAGGGCTGCTCCAAAAAATATCCCTTCCAGTCCATAAACATATTTGCCCAGTATGGCAAGGGGTATATAAAGAGCAAAAAGACGCACCATGGAAGCCCCTGCAGCCTGTATGGGTTTTCTGAGCCCATTGAAGGATGCGGTGGTTATGGTCACAACACCCTGAAGCCCATAAGTTAAAGAAACAATCATAAGATAAGTGGCCGTAACATCAATGACATTGGGATTCTCATTAAAAACGGAGGCCAGGGGCCTGGCAAACGGAATAACCAGAGAAAAAGTAAAAAGACCCCAGATCAATGCATACAAACTGCTGTAGCGAAAACCCCTCCAAACCCTTTTAAGGTTATTGGCACCAAAGTTCTGCCCAATGAAGGGAGTTACAATCATGGACATGGCTATGATTAAAACCAGGGCAAATGATTCTATGCGGGTAGCCACCCCAAACCCGGCCACCTCAGCGGTACCGAAATCGGAAACCAGACGGGTCACCGCACCCTGAGATATCGGGACAATGATGTTCATAATCGTAGCGGGTATGCCAATGTACAGAATATGCCACCAGGAAGCCAGGGTCCCTGATAATCCGGGAATTTTCGGAGAGAACAAATGATCCCTTTTCCAGAGTATCAGAAGGGTAACAATTACGACGGAACCCCGTGCAATAACCGTGGCATAAGCTGCGCCTGCAATGCCCAGCTCTGGAAAAGGGCCGTAACCAAATATCAGCAAAGGATCGAGGATGATATTCAGTGTTACCGCACTGGCAATAAGCAATCCCGGTATTCTTGTATCCCCTTCTGCCTGAATGATGTTCTGGCCAACCATGGGCAGTACCACCAGAGGAATGCCGGCATACCAGATGGTCATATAGGTTTTTATATAGGACATTACATCCGGTTCGGCTCCAAGCATGGTAAAAAAAGGCTCAATGGTGACCAGGCCAAGTAAAGTCAGGCTTAACGTAAACACAATGGTCAATGTATGGGCATCGGTGGTGATCCTACGCGCCTTTTCACGATTCCCGGAACCCAGTGACTGGGATATGCTGGAAGAAGCGCCGATACCTATACCCGAAGCCAGGCTTCCCGTTATCAGCACAATTGGAAAAGAAAATCCCATTGCGGCAAGCTGTTTGGTGCCCAGCTTCCCAACAAAATAGGTATCCACCAGATTAAAGAGAACAATGCCCAATGCTCCTGCTATCATGGGCAAAACCAATTTAATGATTACGCCCCCTTCATTTCCTTCAAGCATGTTGACCTTTGCCTTCATACATACCCTCTCATTCTTCAATCACTGACCATGGGCGAATGCTTTATATATTG
>CAYNPZ010000352.1:2564-3684 GCA_964399175.1 uncultured Bacteroidales bacterium
CTACTCAATTTTCTCCGGCACGCCTGTGATTTCACTTAAAAACTGCCAGACGGCTCTCTTCTTTTGCTTATCCTTTATTGTATCCAAAGGTTCCTCAGGCTTTCCTTCCTTCAGATACAAGATGTTTGCATCTTTATCATTTTCACCCTTTACACTTTCAATCACCGGCTTTGCACCTTCTTCAGGGGATTTGGAAACAGGAAGCCCCCGCACCATCCATGCCAGCGAACGGATCCACCAGGGCATTCTTTTTAATCCCCCGGAGTAGGGAACCAATCCGGGATGTACCAGCCTGAAAACAATATGTTTGTCAGCCAGACGGTCAGCCATCTCATAAGTCCACATCATCATGGCCAGCTTTGCGCTAGAATAGCTGCTCATGGTTTTATATTTCCCCTTTCCCTGAAAGGATTCAAAATCAACCTTTCCCTGCTTATAGCCTTCGGAAGTAAGGTTGATGACTCTGGGAGCTGAAGATTCCAGCAACTTATTCAGCAACAACCGGGTTAACAGGTAAGAAGCCATGGCCGAAACGGCAAAGGTATTTTCCAGACCGTCGGTAGACATCTGCCTTTTCAGATTGATGGTTCCGGCGTTATTGATCAATACATCCACCCGGTTGTAATAATCATTAATTTTTTCTGCAGTTCTCTTTACCTGATCCTTTTCAGCAAGATCGCACTGAATGAAATCAATGCTGTTGTTTCCTGTTTTCTTTTTTATCTGACTGATTGCTTCTTCGCCTTTAGTCTCCGAACGGCCAATCCCGATGATCTGCATGCCTGCCCTGGCAAGCTCAAAAGTCGTCTGCCACCCGATTCCACTGTAGAATCCGGTAATCACCACGGTTTTATCTGATAATGGATGTGCTTTCATTGTGAACAAAGTTGGTATTCAAACAAAAAACAATTTCTGCTGGATAATAACAAAATGAATGAGAGAATGTTTTTTAGAGAGAAAGTACAATTCAAGTTAGATAAATGGGGGTAGCGATGATAAAGTTTTATCCGACGCTTCGGGGTTCGGCAGCCGCCGAACGCCCGTAGGTCTATAAATTCCAAAAAGCAAATCCCAAAAAACAAATACCTGCCCGACGGCAGGCGGGAGCACCAATATCCAA
>CAYNPZ010000353.1:0-3676 GCA_964399175.1 uncultured Bacteroidales bacterium
GATCAATACCAGCATTGGAGGAACGATCATAGCAGATACCATCGCACTGCTCATACTTGCCGTTTTGGTGGAATCAGCACAGGGTACTCTGGGGATACGGTTCTGGCTCCAATTTGTACTGTATTTTTCCTTATTTGTCTTTGTGGTTAACTGGGTTTTCCCAAAGCTGAGCCGTTGGTTTTTTAAGAACTATGAAGGCCAGAGCAGCATGGAATATGTATTTGTCCTTACCATTGTATTTCTTTCTGCGGTTATTGCCGAATTTGCCCACGTCGAACCTATTGTAGGGGCATTTTTTGCAGGTCTGGCTTTAAATCGATTGATCCCCAGAGGCTCTCCACTGATGAACCGCATCATGTTCATCGGTCACACCCTGTTTATACCATTTTTCCTGATCAGTGTGGGAATGCTGGTGAACCTGAATGTGCTGTTTGAAAGCAGTGAAATCCTGTGGATTATCGGGATACTGCTTATGGTCGCCCTTGTCACAAAATACCTGGCTGCCTATATCACCCAGAAAATCTTTGGTTACACGGTAAATGAAAGGAATCTTATGTTCGGCCTTACGACAGCACGTGCTGCCTCGGCCATTGCCATTATCATTGTGGGATTCAACATGGGTATGGTCCATGAAACCACCATGAATGCCACCATCATCCTTGTATTGATTACCTGTTTGATCAGCAGTTTTGTTACGGAACGTTCCGGGAAGGCTGTTGCTGTGGAAGGTGAGAAAGCCGAAACCATACTTTCCCGGATGCAAGAAAGGATTTTGATCCCAATCTCGAATCCCTCTACCATCAGAAACCTGGTCTCCTTCGCCCTGATCATTAAGGATGATCAGTCGGAACAACCGATCTATCCGATCAACATTATAGAAGACGACCACCGGGCCCATGAAAAAATCCAGAATTACCGCAATATGCTGGAAGCCGCCAGGGAACATGCTTCTTCTACGGATCACCTGGCGGAGATCATTACGCGTGTGGATACCAATATAGCCGATGGAATTTCCAGAGTCATAAAGGAACTTGGTATTAACAAGGTGGTTATTGGGTGGCATGAGAAAATTCCCAGTGATTTCTTTTTCGGCTCATTATTGAATAATTTATTGCAGAAAACGGGCAAGACGATATATGTCACCCGGCTGACCTCGCCGGTCAATCTGATCAACAAGATCCACGTATTGATGCCTGCCAACTCGGAATTTGAAGCGGGATTTTATGAATGGGTTTCCGATATTTGTGATATTTCCAATCACACAGATAGCCAGATGGTTTTTTGGGGTTATCAGGAAACCCACGAAAGCATCAGGCAATATCTTTCACAGGTTCATAAGACATATGATGTGGTTTACAGGACTGGCAAATGTTATCACATGTTGAATGTAATCGCCAAAAAGCTGGAAAAGGAGGATTTGCTCGTTATTGTAAAAGCCAGACCCCATACTTTATCCTATAATAAGGATCTCAGAAATGTTCCTGTGAAACTTGACGAGTTGTTCCCGGAGAGCAACATCGTGGTGGTTTACCCGGAACAGGAAATAGAATACAGGGATGCGATGGATGTGCAGGTGTAGAAGGCTGGGAAAGGCAAACGCCTGTAGAAAACTGTGAATTATTATGATGGTTTTTGTGGCAATTTATTCTTTTAGGACAAACTCATTTATAATTTACAAGATACAACCAATGGTTTTTTCTTTCAGTTGAGATGATAAATTTACAAACCATAAAAAATGGAAGTGATGAAGAATACCAGTTTATTTTCAAATTACCTGTTTGAGGTATTGTTTCTATTGGTTTTAATTCTGGCACTCAGTAGTTGTCAGTCTGGTTCCCAAAGGCGTGCTCCGAATTCGCAAAAGAGTGGGGAACCCACTTTTCAAACCCGGAAAATCGCTGATTCGGTAAACTTTATGTGGGCTTACGATCCGGCAGATCTTACAGAAGATGGAGTTGCAGACCTTGTTTTTATCAACAACAATGCGCATGGAGGTTACCTGGGATATTTTGAAGGAACTGAAGATACCCTGCTTTGGAGAAAACATGTGATTGCAAAACAGACTCCGGAAGGAGGGCCTTTTGCTTCAGGTGACCTGGAATGCGCTGATGCGGATTTCGATGGGGATATGGATGTGTTCGCATTAGGGCACACCGGTGAATGGGACGATGCCAATGCGGAATCCGGTATATACTGGTATGAAAATCCCGGATGGAAGGCCCATCGGATAGGAAAAGCTCCGGATTTTGTCAAGGATATAAGCATTGTAGATCTTGATCGGGACAAAAAAATGGATATTGCCCTTATGACTTATGAGAACAGTACCCTGAGCATCTTTAGTCAGCAAGAAAAAGACAAATGGGAACGCGTTCAGTATTTTGAAAATTATAAGAACATTCATGAAGGCATGAGCACCGGGGATGTGGACGGAGACGGTTTTATCGATATAGTGGTCAACGGCCATATTTTTTATAATCCCGGAGAAAATCTGGAAAGTAAATGGGAACAGGAAAATCTGGATGAAAAGTGGAACAATCAGGGTGGTGACTGGTCACGTAATGCCACCAAGATTATTCTCCGGGATATTCATGGTGACGGTCAATCGGAGATTTTTATCGGTCATTCCGAACGCACAGGATATCCACTTTCAATGTATGAGCGTGGATCAAACGATGAATGGAAGGAAAATGTAATCAAAGACAGCATTCCTGCATGCCACACACTTCAGGTTTATGATTTTAATCTGAATGGCGACTATGATGTATTGGCCGGCATCAACAGGGGCAGGGCCCAGGCCATGGGCTTTGAGAGTTTTAATGTCACCCTGTTTCATAGTGAAGATGACTTTACCCAGTGGAAGCCACTGGTTATTGAAAATGAAGGAATCTACAATGGCTTGGCGGAGGATTATGACGGTGACGGGGATTACGACATTTTCCGCTATCCCAGTCATGATGCCGGTGAAATGTATCTCCTTGAGAACAAAGTTAAGTAATGAAAGGTGGCTGTATGGAAGCGATTATCTTAACAGGGATACAGGCTACAGGCAAGTCAACTTTTTATACGGAGCGGTTTTTTAACACCCATGTGCGTATATCGATGGATTTGTTGAATACCCGAAATAAGGAGCAGGTATTTCTGGATATATGTTTTGCAGTGCATCAGGCCTTTGTTGTGGATAACACCAATCCCATGAGGTCAGACCGCAGAAGATATATCGAACAGGCAAAATTGCATAAATACCGGGTGATTGGGTATTATTTCCGGTCCGATCCAAAAGAGGTTATGGAAAGAAATAAAAAAAGAACCGGCAAGGAGCGAATTCCTGAGTCGGGCATCAGGGGAGCCTATAACAGGCTGGAGATCCCGACCTACGATGAAGGTTTTGATGAATTGTATTACGTAAAGATCCGGAACAATCAGTTTATAGTGGATAACTGGAAGAAGGGATAACATTTCTCCCGGTTTGTTTTTTTATTGCTGTAAATTCATTATCTTGAATCCCTGAATCGATTTAGCTATACAACCAAATAATTGATATATTAAAAAATAACAAAACATTCAATGAGCCAGATCTATGAAAAGACGCGAATTCATTAAAAACGTAACCTTCGGAACAGCATTCATCAGTCTTACCGGTTTTTATTCCATCAAATCGTTTGCAGGCAAACCACCA
>CAYNPZ010000354.1:0-3661 GCA_964399175.1 uncultured Bacteroidales bacterium
CGGGTTCCATTGTATATAAAATCAATTTGAAATTCAATTTTTTAATAAACTGGTACACTAATGAAACCATTTTATATTGTAATCACCACTTTCGTGCTTTCCTTCATTGTTTTGTTTGCAAATGCCCAGCGGCAGGAAATTCCGTTTAATAAAGGATGGCAATTTACCGGCAAGGCTGTTTCAGGTAAACTAGTTGAGAAAACGGTAAATGTTCCCCATACCTGGAATGCAACAGATGCTCAGAAGGGTATTAGTTATTACAGAGGCACGGGTGCTTATGAAAAATCATTTGTTGCCAGAGATGAATGGAAGGAGCAGCGGGTCTTTGCCCGGTTTAGCGGGGTAATGTCCATTGCAGAGGTATATCTTAATGGCGAGCTGCTTGGTGAACACAGAGGCGGTTATTCCGCGTTTATTTTCGAGCTCACGAATAAGCTCAGATTTAGCGGGGAGAATCATTTAAAGGTTGTGGCCAGCAACGAAGCAACCCTGGATGTGCTACCGCTAACGGGCGATTTTAACCTGTATGGGGGGATGTATCGTCCGGTGAACCTTATTGTAACATCCCCGGTTTGCATCAGTCCGCTGCATTATGCCTCTTCCGGAATTTATCTCAAGCAGAAAGAGGTTTCCAAATCTTCTGCCACGGTTGGGCTGGAGGTAAAAGTATCCAATGCCACGGCTCAGGCCAAAAACATCACCTTGGAAGCTGCTTTGGCTGATTCCTCGGGTAATACAATTCAAAGGCATGTTATTGACCATCGGGCCGAAACAGGAGAAAGCAGCATTACGGATTCATTTATCGTCAGAAATCCCCATTTGTGGGATGGCAGAAATGATCCTTACTTATACGATGTAAAAGTTGAACTGCGCCGGAATAACAGGGTTATTGACAAAAAAACCCAGCCTTTGGGTTTAAGATTTTTCCGTGTCGATCCGGATAAAGGTTTTTTTCTCAACGGGGAACCTATGCAATTACACGGGGTCAGCCGGCATCAGGATCGAAAGGATAAGGGATCGGCACTATCCTATGCCGATCATAAACAGGATGTGGAGATGATGCTCGATATGGGGGTTAATGCGTTGCGCCTGGCCCATTATCAGCAATCGGAAACCATGTATGCCCTGGCCGATACCGCCGGATTGGTAGTGTGGGCCGAGCTTCCGTGGATCGGTAGCCCGGGAGGCTTTTTTGGCGGTGAAACCAATGGTTATGAACCTACCGAAGCATTTCACTCCAATGCCAGACAACAATTGTATGAACTGATTTATCAGAATTACAACCATCCTTCGATCGTTTTCTGGAGCATCTTTAATGAAATTCAGAACCCGGAAGATGAAAGTCCCCTTGAACTGGTTCGTGAGTTAAATAATACAGTAAGGCAGGAAGACCCTTCGCGCATTACCGTAGGGGCCAGCATGCTTGATCCCGAAGATGATCTTCATGACATTACCGACGCCATTGCCTGGAATCGCTACTATGGATGGTATTATGGGCAGCCCGGCGATATTGGTAATTTTCTGGACGAAACCCATGCCAGCTATCCTGATTTGTGCATTGGAATAAGCGAATATGGCGCAGGAGCAAACATCAATCAGCACAGTCAGAAATTAAACAGACCCAATCCCTTTGGATCACCCCATCCCGAAGAATGGCAGAGTTACTACCATGAGGAACATTTGAAGGCATTTCAGCAACGAAAATTTGTTTGGGGGTATTTCATCTGGAACATGTTTGATTTTGGCTCTTACTCCCGCCGTGAAGGAGGGAAAAAAGGTATCAATGACAAGGGGCTGGTTACATTCGACCGGGAAACCAAAAAAGACGCTTTTTATTTCTATAAGGCCAACTGGAGTGAGGAGCCTGTTTTGCACATTACCTCTAAACGGCATATATTCAGAGACGAAGAAAAAACAAACGTTAAGGTATACAGTAACCTGGATTCGGTTTCTCTCACCTTCAACGGAAAGAAAGTCGGAACCCAATCACCCGAAAATGGTATTGTCATCTGGGAAGGGATAGACTTGAAAGAAGGAAATAACGGCATCATAGTGAGCAGCCGGACGGAGGGGCAAATGCTTTCCGATGATTGCGTGTGGGTGATCGAAAAAAACGGACCCATGAGCCAGGCGGCCAAAATATTTAACCTTTTGAACCGTGCAAATTTGATATTGCTTATAGGAATCTTTGTATTGGCCGGACTTTGGTTTCTTATCTGGCACAGGAAAGTATGGAAGGTCAAATGGAAACGCGTAACGGCAAAAATCTTTTTCTTTATATTGGGTTTTGCTGAAATCAGTTTATTGCTGGTTAAGATTATTATTGGCTCCGCCATGGGTTGACAGCGTCCGGTGAATTGATGTGTCGGTTCAGCAGGTATATTCCCATTGCGACAATGACAGCTGAACCACCAATGGCAAGCCAGTAACCGTCACTGTTCCCCATCCATTCCCTGATGGTCCTGATTTCCCCGGAAAAGTTTAATATGACAAAAAAGGAGGCTATTAAAACCCGGATGATCAGCCTTACTGATTCGTTGAAGGTAGGGTAAAATTTATCCCTGGCTGCATTTTCCATTGAAGCTAAGGTTGAATCGTTTATTGATTTTTAATGATATCGGTCAATTCATCAATATGTTCTTCATACACTCCCCTGGGATCGGTTTCATATTTTTTGCAAAGAGATGCAGCGTAACCCACGGCAATGCCCATCTGCCCGGTGGTATTCATTACGCGTGGTCCGCCCAGGCCGATGTGTGAGCAGCTAAAGCACCTTCCTGCCATGAACAGGTTTTCGATGTTCTTTGAATAAAGGGACCTGTAAGGGATATAGTATTCTTCTACCGGGTAAAAGAGGGCTTCTGACAGAAAATCCACTTTAGAAGGCTCCTTCAGCCATTGCTGGTAGTGCACGTCCACATCACGGGTGCCTTTTGCCACGGCATCCTCAAATTTGGTATTCTTTTTCATGTCGTTGAAGGTATAGATGTAATCGCCTTTCAACCTCCGGGATTCTCTTTTGCCTACCAGGTAAGACATCCATTCCAGCCTGACGCTGTCATTTTCCGGTTTTTGCTTGGCATTGTAAAAAGAGCCATAGATGGCCCGGAACATGTGGTCGCGTATGGTCTCCGCATCTTTTACCTGGTGAAGTTCATTCTTTGAGAATTCCCATTTCCACGTTCCGCTTGTGGCGGCATGGTCTTCCGCCACATCCATAGCCCAGGGTACTTCCGGGAATTCTATCGCCCGATCAGCTTTGTTCGTTCGCCAAAGCACGGAAGCTCCCATTACGCGATTGTCACCCTCTTCGGGGCTCCATAGCTCACCGTGTTTTTTCCATCCTTCATCATACTTTGATCTGGGTTCACGGCCATACATGTATTCGGCTCCGGCCCAGTAGCCGATCCATCCGTCGCCGGTGCAGTCGGCAAACAGTGGTGCTTTAAAGCGTTTCCTCTCCCCGGTGGATGTATGGCGGGCATCTACCGAAGTGATGGAGTTGTTGCTTACATTGGCATCGTAGGCCCGCCAATTAAGGAAGATGGAAATGTTTTCATACTGTTCCATGTTGCGGCGCCGTTTTTGCTGATCCGCTTCGGCTTTCGGCGATCCGTTGGGCCAGTGCTCCGTATCCAGCATGGACAGTATGCGCTCCCCT
>CAYNPZ010000355.1:0-3650 GCA_964399175.1 uncultured Bacteroidales bacterium
GCCCTGACCGTTTATCTTCAGTATCTGTGGCAATTTGCACCCGGAAGCGAGCTCTCTTTTGTATGGAAAAACAACATCTACCATTTCTCCGAGGAAATCCCGGACAACTATCTCACTAATCTGGATCAAACACTTAACGCACCCCAGATTAACAGTTTTTCTCTGAAATTTCTTTACTATCTGGATTATCAAAGCATACAAAGGGGGCTGCAACAGTTGTAACGGCACCAGAAGGTCATTCTTTCGTGTAAATTTACGTGTTAAACAAAAACAATCGGAAGCTGAACAACATTATATAAAAGAAAAAAAATAACGTTATGAAGACACAGAGAAAAGCAGAAAACAAAGTAGCATTGCTGACAAGTATATTGTTTATATTCTCAATGCTGCTTATGGCGGGGAATACTGCACAAGCCGAAAGCCTTCAGGACACAACCCAACAGGATACCCTGCAGGAAGAAGCGCCGAATGTATATCTGGATTGCAAATATTACTGCGATAAGGATCACATTAAAAGAGAAATCGATTATGTGAATTATGTGCGCGATCGCAACGATGCCGACGTGCATATTATGATTACCAGTGAACGGGCGGCAAATGAAGGAAGAAGATATTCCTTATTCATGATGGGCCAGAATGGCTATGCCCATTTGCAGGATACGCTGCGTTTCAACGTAGGTCCGGATGCCAGTGAAGAAGAATCAAGACAAAAACTGCTGCACGCTTTAAGATCCGGTTTAACCCCTTATCTCATAAAAACACCGATGTGGAAAAACCTGGCCATTGACTATACCCGACCTACCGAAGAGGAAGAAATAACCGACAAATGGAACTACTGGATCTTTGAACTCTCTGCCGACGGGGAGATGCGAGGCGAGGAATCCCGGCAAGGATATGAATGGGGAGGCCGTATAGAAGCCAACAAAGTAACCAAGGACATCAAACTGGAGTTTGATCTCGATGCGGATTACGACAGAAATATTTACGAAGTAAACGGTAATACCATTACTAGCATTCACCGTACCTATGATTTTGACGCACTTTCCGTATGGAGTCTTTCCCAGCACTGGTCAGCCGGAGGATTTGCAGGATTGCGCTCTTCGCGGTACGAAAATATAGCCATTTCCTATAATGCCTCGCCGGCCCTTGAATTTAATGTTTTTCCCTATGAGGATGCAACAACCCGGCAACTAACTTTTCTTTACCGGCCCGGATTCAGATACAATGTATATTCGGATTCCACCATCTTTAATAAAACACAGGAAAAGTTGCTAAGGGAAAGCCTGGAGATCAATTATGACGTCAAACAAAAATGGGGATCCATTGATCTTTCTCTGGAGGCTTCCCACTATTTTCACGACTTCTCCAAAAACCGCCTGAGCTTCCGGACATCTGTCAATGTGAATGTGGTTAAAGGATTGAACATGTATGTAATGGGAGGTGCATCACTGATTCACGATCAGCTCTCCCTGGAAAAGGGAGATGCCAGCACGGAGGAGATCCTGACCCGGCAACGGCAGCTGGCTACCAACTATGAGTATTTTACCCGGTTCGGCATCAGCTATACGTTCGGTTCGATGTACAACAACATTGTCAATTCGAGGTTCTGACAAATTGCAGTAAGTTCAGGGATTATAATTGATTTACAGGTAAACAGATGGAAAAAGGAAAAGGTCATTGATGGTCATTAGGTTGTTTGACAGGAGTTTGATTGCCTGCCCGACAGCAGGCGGGCCAGTCCGCCGACAGGCGGGTTTGACGAAAATGTCATTGATAGTCATTAATCGTCATTGCTTGGACAAGCCAAAACCAGGATATATAAAATCACATGATAACATCCTGTTTGGTTTTGGCTTGTCCAAGTTAGGTGGTCATTGATTGTATTAGCATCCATGCCGCAGTTTACGGTTCATTCCGGCCGAAGTATAGCCAGCAGAGGGAAAGAGCCGGAATCTGTGCATATAATGGGGCAGTAGAATCCACACAAAGGTTTGTAATTGAAAAATATTTCATATTTCAGCTTCGCCCCCTTACATTTGTTTTGAAAAAAATGCCGATTAGCATGAAAGATACCAATATCGGACCATACCTCAGAACAATCCTTATTCTTCTCTTAATGCTAATCTTTGGCGGTGAATTTGTAAAAGCCGGTCAGCCGGGGGATACCACTCAACAGGATACCCTGAGAGAAGAGAGCGTCAATGTCTATGTGGATTGCTGGTTTTGCGATACCGACCATATCAAAAGGCAAATCGACTATGTGAATTATGTCCGCGACCGTAAGGACGCCGATGTGCATATTATGGTTACTACGCAAAGGGCTGCCAACGGAGGAAGACGCTATTCAGTGTTCATGATGGGGCAAAACGGATATTCCCAGTTTCAGGATACCCTGAGGTTCAATGTCGGACCAAACGCAAGTGATGAAGAGAGAAGACAACAGGTACTGCATGCGTTTAAGTCGGGATTAACACCCTACCTGTTGAAAACACCCGTATGGAAAAATCTGGAGGTGGATTATTCAAAGCCGGAGGAAGCGGAAGAAGTAGCGGACAAATGGAATTACTGGGTGTTTGAAGTTTCTGCCAATGGCAGGATGAACGGGGAAGAATCCACACGAATCTACAATTTTGGTGGAAGCCTATCTGCCGATAAGATCACCGAAGATCTAAAGCTGGAATTCAACGCAGGGGGTAACTATAACAAAACCATCTATGAGGTTAACTCAAAGACCATCACCAGCATTCACCGCAATTATAACTTTCGTGGGCTTGGAGTAATAAGCCTCTCTCAGCACTGGTCGGCCGGAGGATATGCAAACATGCTTTCTTCAAGATATATGAATCTCAAATTTGCTACTTCCATATCTCCGGCTATAGAGTTCAATATATTCCCCTATTCGGAAGCTACAACCCGTCAATTCTCTTTTTTATACAGACCTGAATTTGTGTATGCAGCTTATGAAGATACCACCATCTTCAACAGGATCCGTGAACAGCGATTCAGGGAAAGGCTGTCTGTTGATTTTAGACTCAAAAAAGAGTGGGGAACAGCCAATTTCTCCCTCGATGCTTCCCACTATTTTCACGATTTTTCCAAAAACCGTTTAAGTCTGAATGCCTCCATATCACTTAATCTGGTTAAAGGCTTGAATGTTCATTTCTCCGGGGGAGCCTCGCTGATTCATGATCAATTATTTCTGCCAAAAGGGGATGCCACCACCGAAGAGATCCTCACCCGGCAACAACAACTGGCCACCAACTATTCCTATTACACGAGATTCGGTATCAGTTATACGTTTGGTTCCACTTATAACAATATTGTCAATCCAAGATTCTGAAAAATTACTGAGACGTCGGGAGCTTTATATAATATGCGGGTAAAACAGATGGAGAAAAGGGAAGGTCATTGATGGTCATTTGTCGTCATTAATTGTATCAGTAGAATTGTTATCAGGTTTGTGTGTAAATTCCTCCGTGCCTCTTCGTGAATTCCTTTGTATCCGTTGTGGTTAATATTCATTCAATATTTGATCCATAAAAGGATCACAAGGGATAAGCCAGATCACACAAAGACCTGTATTTGAAAATAAATTCTATCGCGCACTCTGACGAGGCGCATGCAGCTCGGCGGGATAATCTTTGCTATCG
>CAYNPZ010000356.1:0-3615 GCA_964399175.1 uncultured Bacteroidales bacterium
TTTTCCATAGGCCCTACGTGGAAATAAGCGGTTTCACTCCAGTCACTTGGTTGTCTACTTTGGTCCCAAATGCGGACCCTCCAATAATAAGTCTCACCAGTCTCCAAGGGATCTCCATTATAAGCAACATTAACCGATTGAGAATCTGAAATTTTCCCCGTATCCCATACTTTCGAGCCATAGTCATTTAAATTTTCTCTTTTACCAGCAACCTGAATCTGATAAGCTGATTGCCCTACACCTCTTTCCCTACCCTCAAGTATCCAGGAAAACCGGGGATCAGGCATATCAATACCCATGGGGTTTTCTCTATATTCTACTTTAAGGTTCGAGGCACTGACAGTTTGGGCCTCTACCAAACCTGTATTTAACGCAGTCATTGCTGCAGTAATTAATACCATTAAAAATAAAGTTTTGCCATGTTTCATGATTATTAGTCTTTTTTTTGATTTGTGCTTGGTTATTCCATATAAAAAACTTCTTCTAAAGGAATGCTAACCGGTGAATTATCAGAATTGGTTTCATAGAGATCGGCCATATATGCCCACCATTTTTGCACAATGGGATTATCCCCCAAATCCTGGGAGGAGCTATCTCCCGATTGTTTCTGACAAGCGAACAAGGTGTTGGTTTCTTCGTCTAAAAAGATCGAATAATCAGAAACACCTGATTCTTTTAATAATTTTTTCAATTCCGGCCAAATTTCATTATGCCGTTTAATATACTCTTCTTTACAACCTAGCTTTAAATTCATTTTAAATGCGAATCTTTTCATGGCTTGTATAAGTTTTTTTATATAATCAAAGTTAACATCACACATTAAAAAAATCAATATACCTATTTCCTATCCGGATGGTTACCCCATTCGTATCTTCTGTCCGGATCAAAATCAGGATTAGTTTCGGGTAACCTGGCACCAACTTCTTTTTGCCAGCTCTTCAGCAGTGAATATAACTCTTCCTTTTTTTCAGGATACAAATCTTTTAAATCGGTAGATTCACTAATATCAACCTCCAGATTGTAAAGACTTACTTCTCCGGTAACCTGATTCTCCACCAGTTTCCAATCCCCTTTGCGGACAGCTCCTGCCGGTACACCATGGTGATAAACCGGGTAATGCCAGTAAATAGCCCGCTCGTATTTATACTCATCTTCAACAAGTGCCGGAACAATTGATCTTCCATCCAATACCTGTTCCCGGGGCTTTTCAACACCGACCAGATCCAAAAATGTCGGATAAAAGTCGGTAGTTGTTACGAGCGCTTCACTTACCGCTCCCGGTTTTATCTTCTCAGGCCACCTTACAATAAGGGGTTCACGAATACCTCCTCCGTAAACAGTTCCTTTTTCTCCCCTGAGGGGTGAATTGGAAGTGGCAATATATTTCATCGGACTGTTTTTATAATACTTTAAACTCCTTTGGAGAATCAGGGTTTTTTTATCATAGCGGGTAATCAATCCCCCATTATCTGAATAAAACACAACAACAGTATTTTCTTTCAAACCGGTTTGTCTAAGCTTTTGCATTACCCGCCCAACACTGCGGTCAATATGCTCTATCATGGCAGCATAAACAGCGTTACCCGGATAATTATCCTTCTTTTCTTTATTCAGATATTTCTTGATAAGGTCATTATCCCCGGCCAGTTGAACATGGACATCGAAATGGGACAAAAACAGGAAAAAAGGATTATGCTGATTTTCCTCAATGAAATCTACACTCAGATCGGTAAGGATTTCTGATAAACGGCCTTCAGGTGCCGGATCGATTTCGGGAATAAATGTCGGATTATAATAACCATTTAGCCCTCCTGTATATACATGCGAGGTATCGTATCCCTGGTTGGAGGGAAGGTGCTTCTCTGCATTGCCCAAATGCCATTTACCAAAATATCCTGTAGCGTATCCGGCTTTTTTCAATGATTCTGCTATTGTGATGATGTTACCTGGCAAATATTGCGTGCGGTTTGTGGGCACCGTAACTTTCTCGTAAGGTCGCCAATGGCCGGGAATAAAGTCGATAACTCCCACTCTTGCCGGATACTGTCCAGACTGGAGGCTGGCACGTGTAGGAGAAGATACAGGACAGCTTGCATAAGCATTGGTAAAACGCATTCCTTGATCAGTCAGTTTCTCCAGGTTAGGAGCTTCATTGAATGTATTCCCATACATAGGCAAATCTGCCCAGCCCAAATCATCGGCCATGATAAAAACTATATTGGGCTTTTTTTCTTTATCCTGGCTTTTACAGGGAAGAGCCAGGACAAGGTTAAGTACCACCCCGATTAATAATTGTTTTAAATAATTCATAATATTGAATTAATTATAAACCTCTATAGTATTAAAGAAGTTATTCTTTATAATATTGATTATATTCTCCGTGCATAACCTCTTTTACCGCTTCCAGGTGTTCAAATCCATATTTCATGTCTGGTAAAAGGTAACTTCCTTCCACCCATTCATTCCAGGAAAAAATAGTTATCAGATTGGGTTGCTCGGGACGGGCATCACAATATTCTTTTGTTTTCTGAAGAAAAGCGGCAAAGCTTTCCGGGGATTTATTATAATGCACCACATCCTCTTTCCCTTTTTCAGGAAACCGGGGAGTATCGTCCCATCCGATAGAAGCATTGGGGAAGTAAGGTATGTTAAGCGCTGAATCCCATTTATCTCTTCGTTTCATCGATTCGGTACCCCACTGAATGTAATCTTCCGGATGTGGGCCTCCCCAATTATATTTTGTAATGCTGTTGGCTCCAAGCGTTTCGATATTTTGAATCTGGTTCTTGTTGGGGGTGCCGAAGCCAATCAACTGAAGGTGTAAACCCGGAAAACCGGCTTTTTGAACTTCTTTCCTGAAATAATCGAGGGCAGCTTTTGTCTTCTCCCGATCGCCAAAACTTTTTATCAAATTATGTATGCTGAATACTGAAAATACAGGTTTGTCATCAATTGTATAATAGTTGGGTTGCTTAAAATATTGATTGATAACCCTTTCGACTATTATTTTAAAGTTTTCCATATCAACTGCTCCTTCCCAGAGTAACGAAGTGTCATCTTTATATTTATGGACATTCCAATAATTCCTTCTTACATCATGATTGGCCCACATCAGATAAAATTTCATCTCCTTATTGTTATCCGCCTTCAGAAAGCCGTTATTGAGTGAGCTTTCCAAAAAGGGGCCACCATCAAACCAGTACCAGTCAAAAATAAAAACATTCACCCCATGATCGGTAGCAGCATCAATCCATTTTTCCATAACCTCCGGGTCATCATCCATTTCATAGCCCCACAAGGGCACTTTGGGCTGATAATGACCTTCAAATCTGGGAGTTCCTTTTTTAATCACTTCCCATTCCCCGATTCCTTCGGGCCACAACATATCGCCAAAACGTTCGTCATGGTGGCATGAAGGCCAAATGTAGGCGGCAACATCATAATCGTGATTTAACTTCTCATTACTTTCTTTTTGTGTGCAGGAAACTAAGTTACTCATTATTAATAAACCCGTCACCCCAAGAATCCATAAGTTGATTTTAAAATTGAATGCATTCATAAATATTTATTTAGTGATGAAATTAACCAAATAGTAATAAAACCGAAACTAATTAA
>CAYNPZ010000357.1:0-3576 GCA_964399175.1 uncultured Bacteroidales bacterium
AACTATATGCGGGGCAGCGTATATGACGGCAGGCTGAAGTTTGAACTGTTCCGCTTTCCGGTTGAATACAGCGGCGGCTACATCATGGAGGATCATCCCCACCGCGGTGAAACCAATCGGCCGCACCAGATCGTATCGATCCCCGAAGCTGTGAAACAAAACGGTCCAACTTCCATTGGTCAGCTTATTATAGAAGCGGATGACAATGGAAATGAAACTGTTAAAGCTACTGGGGAATTTAATAAATAGATATTATGATATTATAAATTAATAAAGCACCCTGCCTTGCCGGCGGGTAGGCAAATCACAAATAATCTCAAGTTACCAATAAATAAAAATCCAAACACTTAATATGAGGAGTTTGGGTCATTTGAATTTTGAAATTGGATATTATTTGTTATTTGATGCTTGATATTTGTTATTTTAGTCATTTAAAGGTATTCATTATAGTCACTAAAATTTAAATTTATAATAAGCTTATGAGACGCAAAAAAAGCATTCTAATCATTCCGTTAGTTTTACTCCTTGCGGCAGTTTTCATTTTTTCCAACTGTCAGCAGGAAGAAGAAAAAACGTACGAACCTACCTGGGAGTCCATTGAGTCGCATCCATTGCCCCAATGGTACAACGATGCCAAATTTGGTATTTTCATCCACTGGGGTGTTTATTCCGTGCCGGCTTATCGCACCGAATGGTATGCGCACCGAATGCACGATACCAGTTCCCCGGTTTATGATCATCACAAGGAAACTTATGGGGATACTACAGAGTTCGAGTACCATGAATTTCTACCGGACTTTACCGCTGAGAACTGGGATCCGAATCAATGGGCCAAACTGTTTAAAGAAGCAGGTGCCCGTTATGTGGTCCTTACTGCCGAGCATCACGACGGCTTCCCATTATGGGATTCCCAGTTCACTCAATATGATGCGGTAAATAAGGGTCCTGAGCGTGATTTGGTAGGTGATCTGGCCAATGCCGTCAGGAAGCAGCAGATGAAGTTCTCCGGTTCCTACCATGCGTTGCTGAACTACTACAAGTGGCCCGACTGGCCTGAAGAAATTTCCGGGCGGATACCAGGCCACGAATACGGGGAGCTGGATCCCGATTATCTGAAATATATGAGGGATAAGCTTTATGAAATGCTTGAGTTATACAAACCGGCATTGCTCTGGCTGGATGGCGACTGGGTAGGAACCGTCGAAGACTACAAATCGAAGGAACTCGTTGCCGATTATTATAATATGGCACAGGAATGGGGGAAAGAGGTAGCTGTCAACGACCGCCTTGGACAGGTAAGAGATGAACGTGGCGATTTCTATACACCGGAACGATCTCAAATGGATACCCTTACTGAACACAAATGGGAAACCTGTACTTCTATTGATCCGCATTCCTGGGGCTACAGCCAGGCTACCGAAGAAAGCGAGTACAAAACCAGCAACGAGATTATTGATATGCTGGTGGATATCGTGAGCAAGAACGGCAACCTGCTCCTGAATGTAGGTCCCAGGGCAGATGGAACGATCCCGCAACTGATGCAGGAACGGCTCCGGGATGTCGGCGAATGGCTCAACACAAACGGAGAGGCCATTTATGGCACCACATACTGGGAGACCTTTGGAGAAGAGGATATCCGCTTTACCAAAAAAGGAGACAATACACTCTATGCCATTGCCCTTGAATGGCCGGAAGAGCCTATGACCATTGAAGCATTTGGTGATTTGAGCGAATCAGAAATCGGATCAGTATCCCTTTTGGGCTCAGATGAAAACATAGACTGGTCGGTCTCTTCATCAGGTATGACCATCCAGCCACCATCGGAGAAACCGTGCGAACATGCATTCGCGTTTAAGGTAACGCTGGAATAAATAGGGAAAAATAAAGATTTGAACCACATCAGGCACATGAGGGCATCTGAGAAATAAAATCAAATGTTCTCATGCGCCGCGTGGTTCAAATTAAAAATATTTTTAACCGTAGAAGACATATAAGGACATTTAAATAATCATGCAAATAAACCCTCAGTGTTTCTCAGTGATTTCCTCTGTGATCTCTGTGGTTTATATTGATTTTAATCCCTGGTGTTATCGCAAAGTTGTTATAGTTTAATGAAGTTTCACAATCAAAAGTTTATATTCTTATTAGCTTTAATTTTACTAAACGAAATTCAAGGTCATTAAACTAGATTTACCTGGTTATGGATGTTAATTTATTACTTATCCAGTCTTTAATTAGATTATGATCATATTCTCCCTTTGCTATTGCCATCACAAATTCGTATTTATCATCTTGACTTGCTGATATATCCAAGCCTTCGTTCAGCAAAAGTAATCTCATAAGCACATAGCCTGTTCTTTTGTTACCATCTATGAAAGGATGATTTAATAAAATGCTTTCAATTAGTGCAGCTGCTTTATCCACAATATCAGGATATAGACTTTTTTTGGAAAATGTTTGGTAAGGTCTGTAAAGTGCAGATTCTAGCGATTTTTTGTCCCGAATTCCTTCTTTTCCACCAAATTCATCAATGAGTATGTTATGAATTCGTATAGCATCTTCTAAGTGGATCATGAGGCCAGCTTTCTCAACAATTCTTTATCTTCACGAATAATTTTTCCAAGGTTTTTGGAAAGATTTATTTTTTCCGGCGAAGAATCCTTAATCTCTTTTAAATATTCAAGAATATTTTCAAGTTTGGATTCAGGTATCTCATCCATTACCTTATTTATTTCTCTTTTTAAATCAGACTTATTCATGGTTTTATGATTTATTTGTTAATCATTTTCTAAACTGAAAATTAAAATAAATTATTGTATTCGCAAATAATCAGTGAACATGAAATGTTAAATAAAATCAGGCATCAGATGTTCCCATTTTAAAATTTATTTTTCGCTATCTTAAACTGAATAGCCAAAAGGATCTTTATGACTCCTCCATACCTTATTCCCTCTCTTAACGGTAATAAGGTCAATGAATGATGAGGGGGATTTCACGGCTACTAAGGTAGCGTAAATGAAAATAAGGTTTCCTGTAAGCTGCTGTTCTTCCTATGTGTTCTACCTAATGTGGTTCAAAAATATTATACAATATTAAGGAGTTTTTTCATTAAAGCTCTTCTATCGTTATGTTACGGAATTGCAACGGCAGCCCGTGATCCTGCAATCCGATATAACCCTTCATGGGCCTGTCGCTGCGGCTGGTGTTTTGCAGATTGACATCCACCACCTGTTCGCCGTTTAGGTTCACTTTAAGCTGTGTTCCCTCAACGGTAACCCGCATCTTGTTCCATTCTTCTGCCGGTTTGGCCATGTTTTTGGAAGGCCCCACCGTACCTATTACACCTCCGCAGTCGTGGGCACTGAGTTCTTCTTTGCCATGCACATCGTTTATCTGGACTTCAATACCGGTCTCCACCGGATCGTCTTTTTCCCTTACACGCACAAATACACCGCTGTTGCCATCCTCGGGGATCTTGTATTCCAGCTCCAGGGCAAAATCCCCGTATTGCTTTTTAGACCAGAGGTAATCGTCGAATCGCCTCCAACCTTCTTCGCCGGGGCGGGGTTCGATGGC
>CAYNPZ010000358.1:0-3575 GCA_964399175.1 uncultured Bacteroidales bacterium
ATTCGTGGCTATCCAAAAAAAAACTTCTTTCGCCCCTTCAGGGCTTCTCCATCAACATGAACCCCTTACCCGGGGCGATGCCCCGGGCTGATCTCTTTTCGCCCCTTTGGGGCTTGGGGGCTTGAGGAAAGTAACCAACCATCAATCTATACCATGCTTATTAAGCATTATTCATGATGATATATAAAGCATAGATTCCGGCTCTCCGTTACCACTTCGGCCGGAATGAGTCCTAGGCCTCAGGATTTCTGCGGATACAATTAATGACCATTTAATGACAACAAATGACAATAAAGCTTGTCCGGCTTTTTGACGGAATGACCTCCTCCACCCTGCCCATGACTCACCCCTGTAGCAATTCTTTCATCCAATCCCGCCTGCACTATGTTTCGGCGGGCTGGCCTGCCTGCTGCGGGCAAGCATCCAATCATTGTATTCAAAACCGCTCCTCCAACATCCGGTCAATATACCTGCGCTCCAGCCTTCGGGTAAATGTTTCAAATGCCTTTTTTCTGGCTTTTGCAGATGTGGAACCCACACCCTTTATATTTTGATTATCCTCACGGGCAATCAATTCACCCTGTTTGTTCTTAAACCGGATCTCGGATAGCAGATAGGCAGAGGTCAATCCCCCTGCAGACTCTCCCGGCTCAAACCTGTAGCGAATATGTAGGGAATAATCATGGGATTTATCCCGGCCGGCGGGGATCAAGAGGTACTGTTCTGCCTTCCGGCGGCAAAGTTTATGAATCTTCTTATCAAACTCAGGAAGCTCACCCTTCGAATATACCTGAGCAGCAAAAACGGGTGACAGGATATGTATATCCGTGGTGGCAGTTTGAGGAGGGATGTTTTTCAGAATGCTTCTTATAAACACGTCTGAAACAGCCCCGGCAGCAATCGTTTCATGATCGATGACAGCCTCAAAATTTTCCCGGCTCCTTCCTGAGATTACGCTGCCCAGCCCCACCGAAATATGCCCTCTTTCATCCGAGTGCCTATGGCTGGATTTCAGGTACCCTCCTGAATAATTCAAAGAAACCGGAACTCCCTCTACCGGCTTTTCATTGTAAATGATTCTGAACTCAAGCGGGTTTGCAAGCTTACTGCCTCTTTTCACTTCCACCTCCTTATCCGCTGGAGTTATATCCATTCGGGAGATCACTTTCTTCAGCAAAGCAAGCAGCTCATTGCCCACATTGATGGTTTCTTCCTGAGTATGTAAAGTTAAATCCTTACCAAGAAACCCTTTCAGAGCTTCCATGCCCTGTAAGCATTGAGTTATGGATTTTATCGGATGACTGGCTTCTGCCTCCCTTCTGCCCGATTTGTATTTGGAAAGCGCTGATGTTAAGGCCTTATCCCTTTTTCTGAGCTTGTTCTTCCGGTAGACATCCTCCTTAATCCTGTAATAAACCCAATACTGGTCGCCGGATTCATAATAATCCACCGGTTCAAATCCTTCCAGGTAATCCTCGCTTTCTATCTCAATGCGTTCGGAATAAGATTCGGATACCCCATAGGCATTCTCGATGGTATTTAAAACAGAGGTTGAACTTACATGGGCTGAGATCTGCGAGGCCATATCCTGCAAAGCATTTTTCCGGGCCTCGGCAACGTACTCCTGCTTCATACCCACCTTTCGGGCGCTTCCTATACCAATATGGTATCCCTCCATAACGGGCCGGTTCTTAACCCAGCGGGGAGCAGGCTCAACATCTTCCGCTTTCTCACTGGCAGCACAACCGAGAAGAAAAAGAAAGAAGACAGGCAGGAGATATCTCATATATTCTCAGGATTATACTGACCGGTCTTTTCAACCATCCGGTTTACCGCCTGCTCATATAAAACGGATTTCAGCTCAGATACCGTTTCGGGGTTTTCTTCTGCATCCAGCAGCTCCCTTAATTCACCCACCTCTTCCTCATCGTCCCTGATTACATCCCTGGGATTGTCCTTATCGCGGTCGACCCAATAACCCGGCACAAGATGGTCTTCATCCCCTTTATATTCGGCATAATGTACTTCATCCGACTCATTGATACGGAAATGATCGGTCACCATAACTTCACCATTATCTGTAGATATCAATTGATAGCTGACCTCCAGCGATGCACTGTTTTCCTTCTTGTATTCGCGGTATTCCGTTTTATAATATTCATATTCCATTATCTTCTCTCCCTGCTCATTTTTCCTGGTAACTTCCTTTCTCAGATAACCTTTCTCCTTAGATTCCTCGGTGTCTCCTTCATTTCCATTCAGCCTGACAATTCTGCCCTTCAGCACGGCATCCACCCCGGCCAGCGAAGCAGCTTCATTGTTGATCTGCCCGCTGCCTCGTTTGAAAATATCGGCAGCTATACCCGAAGCATCTTTTACCTTGATGAAAGGATTGTCAATCTTACTCAATGCGCCTTTAAGCTTGTGGGTCAGGGTGGCTTCATTGTTTCTGTTTCTGAAATTCAGCGAATAAAATGCCGGGACCAGTATGGTAATGGTGGCCTTATCAAGGGCTTCGCTGCGCAAATCAATGGCCTGTTTGTAATTCCCTGCCCCTTCAATTACCTCGTCAAATGTATAATAAGCGCTCCTGAACAAGCCGTTCTCAAGCTGATCATTCCCCTCCTCATACAAGGGTTGATATCGGGCCACTTTGAGATTTTCATCCACATCCTTGTAAGAGGGATCAATGGATCTTATTTTGTCGAAGATATTATAAGCCTTATCATAATTGTTACGCTCGAGTTCATTTACACCTTCAGCATAACGTTTTTCCAGGTAAACCTTTTCCGATTCCTTATAATAATCATCGTACTTTTGAGGAAAAGAAAGTTCCACGCCCACTTCCTTCACCTTGTCATAATAGCTTTCTGCTTCCCGGAAAGTATAAACAGCCTCTTTATGATTGGAATTCTTGTGGGACGTATTGAATGCAGACAGCTTTTTCTCCAGCACCTTCTGACCGTTCTCCCGCAATCCAAGCTTAGCCTCCACATTCTTCTCATTTTTAGAAACCGACTTGTAATAATACTCGGCTGCATCCTGATACAACCCGGCCTTTTCAAACTCCTCGGCTTTCCGGGCATACCTCTTGGATGCACAGGAAGCCACCACCAGTAGGGTGACAAGTAACATTAATAATCTTTGCATATGAGCCTATTTTACTTTGATAAGTGTTATCATGCTATTTTGGGGTGATAAAAAATGCCTTCACATGAATGAATATTCAAATTGGGTTGTACGGACATTTATGATGGGAGTTACTTATTTTGGTTAAAAATCCCCTTCTGCCTAAATTTTTATTTCTTATATAATTCTCTGTTTTTATGACGTAACGATCTTTGCTTATGACGAACCCCGGTAAACTTTGTGTAACTACAAAATTTATGTTCCTAAATAACTAACAACCAAAATTATTTGTAACCACGACAAATATTTTACGTAAATTAATTCGTACATACATTACTGTAGATGGTGAAAATTTGCTTGAAAGCATTATTATTGTTGATATTTTGGATTCCTGTAAATCTGAACGCACAGGCGCCCCCGTGGTCGTGGACCAAAGCGATCCATTC
>CAYNPZ010000359.1:0-3561 GCA_964399175.1 uncultured Bacteroidales bacterium
TATTCGTGTTCTGGTCTTTTCCCATAAGACTGGGATACAAACTCACCCCGTCAATTTCATGGTTGATTTCCACACCGGCCACTTTGCAGAGGGTAGGGAAGATATCCATGGTCAGCCCACGGCTTCCGCACCGGGAGCCGGGTTCAATCACACCTTTCCAGGTAAATGCTGTAGGTACTTTGATGCCTCCCTCGTACATGTCCTGTTTTCCTCCCCTTAAAGCTCCGTTGGAAGCCCCGTGGGGGAGGCTGCCCCCGTTGTCGGAGGTAAAAACAATGAGCGTGTTTTTATACAGCCCTTTTTCTCTAAGAGCGGTCAAAACCCGGCCAACACCTGCATCCAGATGTTCCACAAAAGCTACATTTTTGGCACGTTTTTCCGAGAGATCCGGTTCCCTCTTTTTCACTTTCTCAAACCATTCTTCCGGAGGTTGAATGGGAAAGTGGGGTGCATTATAGGCCAGATAAAGAAAAAAGGGAGATTCCTTATCTTTGGCATTTTCAAGATAATCCACGGACCATTCGGAAAACAGGTCGGTTGCATGTCCTTTTGGGTTTATCTCTTTCCTGTTCTCACGCATGTAGTTGTTTCCGTGCCTGAGGTGGGTCCAGTAATCGTCCATCATGTCACCCAGGAATCCTTTAAAATAATCAAATCCCCTTTCGTTGGGGATGTTAGGTGGCTCCAGCCCCAGGTGCCATTTCCCGATAATAGCGGTATGATAGCCGGCCTTGTTCAGCATTTGCGGAAGGGTTATCATATCTTCTTTGAGATAACCCCAGCTGTTGGTCTCGTGCGTGCGAACAACTCCCGGTACACCAGCCATATCGGGATAACGTCCTGAAATCAGGCTTGCACGCGTAGGCGAGCAAACGGTGCAGTTGGCGTAAAAATCGGTAAACTCCATACCGTTTTCAAACAAGCGGTCTATGTTTGGGGTATGAAGATCGTCGGCTCCGGTAAATGAAAGATCCCCGTATCCCAGGTCGTCTACCATGATGCAGAGGATGTTTGGCTTCCGGGATTGATTCTGGCCATCGGCTTGCGCGTAAAAAACAGAAATCAGAGCTGTGGCCATAAACCCTACAATCTCTTTGATGTTTTTCCTTATTGACATATTAGAAGTATTTTGGGCAACAATATTTCAATTCAATAACAAATTGGAGGGAGAGTGTTCACCCCATGATTTATTTGGATTATCTCCCATCCGTAATTCTAGTTTACCTCCTTTAATTACCTTTTCATGCAATATAAATGGCTTGTTATGGGGTGATTGATTCAATGAGGCGCTTTGAATATAATAATTCTCTTCTTTATTATTAAAGGTTTCAATAACAAATTTTTCGCCCGGATAGTAATCATTATTCAAGTATATGGTTATTTTGTCGAAGATGGGGCTCCCTATCTCATAAAATGGTTTTTTGGCCGCTCCCCCATGTAGTTCAAACAAGCCGGTTTTCATCAAAACGGATAAAGCGCCCATCAACCCCTGATCTTCATCTCCATTGTATCCCGATTGGGGCGTAACTCCGCTGAATGAAGTTTCAATAACCTGACGGGTCCAGTACTGGGTAAGCCAGGGAGTTTCAGAATAATTAAAGATATGGGCCATCTGCATGGAAGGCTGGTTGCTGTAATTGACCCAGGAATCGCTGTCTACAAAATCTACTGGCCGGGCTCTCTCGAAGCTTCTGTTCAACTTGTCTGTAAGCGCTTCATAGCCTCCCATTAACTCAGCCAGTCCTTTTACGTCATGAGGGACGAACCAGGTCATCTGGGCAGCATTGGATTCCACAAAACCTTCTGAGTTAAGCGGCTCAAAGGGTTCAATCCAGATGCCGTCCATATTTTTAGGTCGCATCCATCCGGTCGATGGATTATAAAGATTCCGATAGTTTCGTGATCTTGCCAGAAATCTTTCCTTGTCCTGGTCTTTTCCAAGTGCATCTGCCATTTGGGCCAGGCACCAGTCCTGATAGGCATATTCCAAAGTCATGCCTGCCCCGTCAAGATGAAAGCCTCTTGCCTCAATCCCTTCCGGCACATAGCCTCTGTCCATATAGTATTCAATTCCACCGCCCTTGTTGGTTGCATGTTCATAACCAGCTTTACTCATCAGACCGCCTGGAAGATGGTTCTTTTTCATCCCTTCGTAGGCCATTTCTGCATCGAAGCCCCGTATTCCCTTTTGCCAGGCACTGACAATAAACGGGGTTGATGATGCACCGGTCATTACAAAAGTATAATTCCCTCCTGAAGGCCCACGCGGTATCAATCCACCATCCTTGTACATGGTAAGCATGGAATTGACGAAATCTTCGGAAACTTCCGGATATACCAGGTGCCAAAGGGTATTTAGTGTCCATTGAGCACCCCAGAAAGAGTCGGAGTTATAATAATTAAACTCAGGATTGCCTTGTTCATCAGTGGGGAGTTGCCTTACCCTTCTTTTCTCTCCTGTATAATCGCTGTATTTTCCGTTCACATCACTGATGATTCTTCTACCCTGAAGGGCATGCCATAAATCGGTATAGAAGCGGATTTTTTCTTTATCGCTGGCTCCTCTTATCTGAATTTTTGACAGCCAATTATTCCATTCTTCAGCTGATTCTTTAACCACACGATCAAAATCCCAGTGTGTCAGTTCAGTTTCAAGATTCAGCCTGGCCTGTTCCGGGCTGCAATAGGAAATCCCCACCTTCATTAAAATTTCTTCATCATCGCGTGTATTGAAGTTGATCATTATTCCCGATTCTGATCCGGAAACCTTTTCAATATCCTGCATCAAGTTTTCTCCCTGCCATCCGTCCATGCTTTCAAAGGGTTTACTGAAACGTGCTACGAAAAAAACAGGATATTCTTTGGGCCTTCTCCGAGTAGGCCCGTTTACCGAATAGCCTGCTATTTCCCTGTCATTAACGATCCGGGCCTCACCCTCTGTCATTTGGGATGGACCAAGTCTTCCTCCCAGATTAAACAATATCCGGCTTTCTTCGGAAGCAGGAAAAGTGTACCTGTGAAAACCTACCCTGGTGGTGGAGGTAAGTTCCGCATCCACCCCATAGCGGTCAAGATGGACATAGTGATAACCGGGGCTGGCTTCTTCCCGCTGATGGCTGAATTTCGATTCGTAACCATCAACCCCTTTCCGGGGATCAACGTCTTCAACAACTGGTAATACGGATACCCCTGCCAATTGCCAGGCGTGTATATGACTGAACCCAACGATGGTATCCCTTTCATACCGGTAACCTGCGCCCCAGGCTCCACCAATCCGGGTATCGGGGCTAAGATTGACCATTCCGAAAGGCCAGCAGGCAGAGGAGAAATAGAACCATCTTGAGTTCGCTGCATCGATCATCGGATCCACCCACTGAACGGCATTGTAATAAGGAACTTTTGAAGTTTTCTCTTTTTGACCTTCCTGACTATATCCTTTAAAGACAACCATTAATAACAACAGGTAAAAAAGGAACGATTGCTCAAAATTTTTCATAAAAATTATATTTTTAGTTGATTTGCAATATTAGTAACTTACCGGTCAAATTCTTGCTTCTTTGT
>CAYNPZ010000360.1:0-3546 GCA_964399175.1 uncultured Bacteroidales bacterium
AATGAAGTCACGGGCCTGATCAACCGATTCTTTAGACTTGCTGATACCATGAACTAGGTATTGGTCATTGGAATAAAGGCCGGAAGTGAGTTTACCATTTTCGCAATTCACATGAACGACCAGGCCGCCTTTTATCCCTGATTCATCTAACAGCCGCTCTGCTTTATAAGCATAATAAAAATTTTCATTATATAAATATAAACCACCGATAACTAAAATAAAAACAGGGATCGCTATTTTCCAGAATAAACGTTTCTTTATCAACATAAGCAATAAATTTATTGATTCTATTAGGCCAGTTTAAAAAACCGATTCTTTTAACAAATGCAAAAGAAATATGCCTGGATTAAAAAGTGCCAAATTATAAGGTTTTATACATTTTTACTACTTTATTCTTATAAATATTTCAATATAAGTTATTTTTTCATTCAGATTTCCCTATGCAAATAACATTTCCCTCAACAGTCGCCATGTAAAGCTTTCCGGCGGCTGCGATCATACCGTCAAACACCGGTGGGGAATCCAGTTTATATTCTGCCAGTTTTTCGCCGTTATCTGCTGATAAAGCCCAAAGTAATCCGCCTTTCCTTCCTTCTATTGCTCCCCAGGGATCATCTTCATCAACCACATCAGGGGTACCTGCCAGAAAAAGGCTTTCCCCACCCGTGGCAACCATCGCTTCAACACGAATCGGAACATGTCTGTTCCATTTGTTTTCCAGTGTGAGGTTATCATCGGCAAAAATTCGATATCCCTGTTTACCGGGAACAAAAGATGGCCGAACCTTTCCAAGGAGTGGATGAACCCTCATCGAGTAGGTCAATTTCTTATCAAAAATCATGTATGAACCTTGTTTTGGGCTGTTTAAAAAATCATAATTATCCCGGTCTGCATTGGATTTCCATATCATGTTTGATGGTTTTCCAAAAAAAGAGCCTATTCTGCTTTGCCAATCGGGGTTCAGCATTCCGTTCATAGATATAAATTGCCCATTCGTGTTTCCTATCGGATTAAAGTTATTATCCATCCGCATTTGTCTTAAAGTAATAGATGTATCCTCACTTGCAAGAATATCGTTGCCTACTCCTATAGTAGATTCTAAATCAAAAACAAGACCATCATTGCTGATCATTTTGGATTCTGCCTCCGAATAGGAATCATAAAGCCGATCTTTTGCCAATATCCTGCCTGTTTCTGGCTCCAATGCGTATAAGGCAATACCCCCATCCAACAGAGAGGATCTTCCGGCTGAAATATAGACCCTGTCATCTTTGATAAGAACTCCGCCGTGAACAGGCCACTTTGATTCCGGTTGGCCATTAGCGATAATCCTCCGGTCTACCGGGGCTGCCCTGAAACGCCAGACAAGACCCCCGTTATCCGCGCGAAGGCAGTAAACATATCCGTCCTTCGAGCCAAAGAAAACCAGATTATTATAAATGGTCGGGGGACTATCTATCCGGCCTCCGGCAGTATAACTCCACAGAACCTCTCCGCTGTTCATATCCAAAGCATGAACCCGATGGGATTCGGGAATACTGGTAAAAAGGCGGCCATTGGATGCTGTCAGCCCACTGGGTGCCTGCTCAAATGATGTATTCCAGGTAATCTGCTTAAGACCTGAAGGATTAACGGGCTCAGGTGTTGATCCGCTGCGGCGGCCGTCATGTCTGTATGTGGGCCATGAAGCAGATATTTCCGGGTTGCCGCCAGAGCCAATGTTTTTTATCTCTCCATAATGCGGACCCCTAGTAAGCCTGCCTTCATCCCTGCTGAATTCTTCTCCGGACACCTGAAATGCTCCGGCGGGGGCAAGGGCTGAATAACCCTTAAGGGTACTATAGGGATAACATGTACATGCATGCGGGAGAGAATACAAAAGCCCGTTACACGGCAGAACACCAAATCTGCACTTTCCTCTGACCCAGTGATGGAGATTGACTTCTCCTGACTCAAAATCAGTAAATTCCGTCCCTCTACGGGCTGTCAGCAGAAAACGGCTGGTAGCCCGGTTGCCATAACACCGGTGGTGATGACCGACATCAAAAATCTTTTCCTGGTCATACTGCTGAAGTTCTTTGCCGGTCTGAATATGAAGGGCAGTTAAGGGTTTATTTTGCCAACTATAACTTTCAGTGTAAATAAAAGAAGCTGTTTCCATATCTATAGTGGTCGCCTGATCCAAGGATTTTTTTGAAACCTCATATGTAGGCCCTTTTGCGTGAATCCATACGTTGCTATCTATCACAAATGCTTCTACTCCGGACCGCTCAGGGCTTATGCCTTCATAACTCCAGAGTTGCTCACCTGTAGTCTGGGAAAAGGCACGAACAAAGGTATCTGTTGAACCCGGGCTACGGTCACTGTTATAAACCAAAAGCATAACATCATGCTCAGAAGCTATCAGCCGGTCATAAACGGAAGGGCCCTTTATGTATTTGACAGACTGAAGCTGTTCTTTTTCCATATCATCAGGCAGGGTTTTTTGCCAAAGCCGGTTGCCGTCAAACAGATCCAGTTTGACAAGTTGATCATCTATTACTGTAAAAATATGACCCCCCTTAATAACAGGTGAGACCTGAAGGCCCACCTCTTTTTTGGTATTATGTTCCCAGAGTATATCACCGGAGCCGGGATCTATAGCGCGCAGTATCCCGGCCCGCTCCCTTTCGAAGGTGACATAATTCAACTCTGCCGTGGTGTAATTCATCTCTTTCAGCTCATCTTTCTTCTGAGGCGCAACAGTAAGGAGAACTCCGTCAGCGTATAGGATCTCCTCGGTATGCTCCGTGCCTTTAATAGTCTTCTCCACGTTACCGGTGGCTGCATCCAAAACCTGAACCTCGCCTTTCTCACCAAAGCCAGTATAAAGCCGGTCTTTTACCGCAACCATCTTAAGCTCCATGGGAAACTTAGGCTCGAAATGTTCATATTCCGAAGAATCCCGGCCTATCTCCATTAAATTCTGGGGCAAACGCGGATAAATGGCTTTTTTCCAAAGGGGCACCCCGTTGAATCCATTCCTTGCAACAAGAAACGGCCTGTCTGGAAGGTCTTCAACAGAGGGATGCACACGGTTATCCACATAAAAGAGCCTTCCGCTGGCAGATACCATGGCGGTTTTGTTGCCGTAGCGGTGCTCTCGGCTCCAGTCTGGTTTTGCCCGCCACTTTATATGCCGGGGAGGCCCAACAACCGAATCCCTGGCTACCTGGTTCCCGTCAGGGCCGTGCAGATAGTGGGTCCATTCATCGATCTTTGAAGGCCATGGTTTTTTATGTTTTATCCAGTCTTCATTCTTTTTTACTAAAGCAACCCCCATCGGAGCCAGAACCCGCATAATCTCTTCACGGGAAACCTTCTCCCCCTGGTCAATCACCAAAAGATTGACCAGGTTAGCCGAATAGGGAAGTTGTCCGCCCTGCCACCGGTCTATTGAGACTTCACCGTACAATCCCTGTTTCTGAATGAAATCACGGGCCTGATCAACCGATTCTTTAGACCGGCTAATACCGTGAACTACGTAATGGTCATTGGTGCGCAGGC
>CAYNPZ010000361.1:0-3541 GCA_964399175.1 uncultured Bacteroidales bacterium
TAACCCGGGTCAATGGCCATAACCCGTTTTTGGCCCAGGGGAGATGCCAGCAACAATTGCCTCAGATTTTCCGCAAACACCTTAATCGCCTCATCATCCGCTTTTTCTTTGTAATAAGCTTTGACCTCATTTTCCATGGAAGGGGCCAACAGCCTTTTGTAAGCATCCTCCGCTGCCTGTTTTACCTGATCGGAGTTTTTCAGAAAGATCTTTTCAAGGATATCCAGGGCATCTTCTTTCTCCGGTTCGATCTTTACCTTTAGTATGCCTTCCTTTTCACCCCGCATGATGGCCAGATAACGGTGGGAGGGGGCTTTGCTGACCGGTTCCGACCACTCGAAATAGTCTTTGTACTTTTTGCCTTCCTCTTCCTTGCCTTTAGCCACCCTGGACTCTACAAGCGCTTCTTTATGGAACAGCTTTCTGATCCGCTCTCTGGCCTGGCGGCTTTCGTTGACCCACTCGGCAATGATATCACGGGCACCTTGCAGCGCTTCATCTGTGTTCTGCACCTCTTCACTGAGAAATTCTTCAGCACGCTGTTCCGGGTCTTCTTCCCCCTGTTTCATAAGAATTTTTGCCAGGGGCTCCAGGCCTTTCTCTTTGGCTTTGGTGGCACGCGTGCGTTTTTTGGGTTTGTATGGCAGGTACAGGTCTTCCAGCTCCTGCATGGTGGATGCATTGCGGATCTTTTCTTCCAGCTCATCCGTAAGCTGCTCCTGCTCCTCAATGGTTTTCAGAATGGTCTCCCTCCGTTTTTCCAGCTCCACCAGCTTTTCGTGCTGCTCCTTTATCTGTGTGATCTGGGTTTCATCCAGGTTCCCGGTCCGTTCCTTCCGGTAACGGCTGATGAAAGGAATGGTGGCCCCTTCACCAATCAGTTCCAGCGTATTCTCTACCTGCCATTCATTCAGGTTCAAAGATTTTGACAGGGTGTCGGCATACTGTGTGCTCATGATGGTCGGTTTTCAAAAGAACGAAGATACGTCAAGATTTTGGAAGAAGAAAATGGATTGAGGCTAAGGCGAAGGCTAAGGGCAGTGAGTTAACAGTAGGTGTTTGAACTTTAAATGGTTAAATTACTCGCTTCGCTCATGAAGATATACGTTGTTAAATTGTTACATTGTCGAGTGATTCTATGGTTGGAATGAGGTTGAACAAGAATATGGGAAGACAGAAACAAGCGTTTGATGTTTAATGTTTGAAGTTTAATTGGTAATACAGTGAAACCAAGTTAATGGATATTTTGATACAGCCCCTAGTTGGAGGAGTGTACGCTTTTCTGAAGCTTTATATATCAAAACCAAAGTAATGGCACGGTCCGAAATTCTTCAGCCCCTTGTTTGGCCGGTCAGACCCGTCTGACCGATCCTCATGTCCAAACGAAAAGTGAAAATAGAGAAACTTCACTGATAATTTATGTTTTAGTTGTGCTATTGCTGCCCGGTCGGACGGGTTGACGATGGCACCATAAATGGTGGATTAGTAAAAACTCATACAAAGAGCAATTAAGCGCCTGGTCATTTAAGGCAAAGATTGGCTTTTTACTCTAATGACATTGCATTTACGCTCTATTTATGCCTTCACTAACCGGTCCGACCGCAAATAGCGGTCAGACCGGGTGCCAGACCACCTGGTCCTGCCCAAATAGCGGAATCGAACGGGTTGGCGATGCCGGCGTACCCTCCCTTACCTCCCTTCAAAAGGGAGGCGATCGGCCTGGTAGAAGAGTCAATGGTTTTCCTGTAATTGCCAAAGAAAAAAGATCTATGAGTAGGATTTTTATAGCAATGGATGTTAAAGATTTTTTGGACCTTTCGATGGAAGGGGAGCATAAGCATTTGTAGCGATCCCATACTTGTTTTTATAATTTAACTTACCGGATTCTTCCGATCGTATTTTCACCTGCCGCCAGCTCAATACTTCACCCATCCATCATCCTGTTCACCCTGTCTAATTATCCCTTATTTTTATTTTGACAAAATCTAAATTAGCACTTCCTGCCGAAATGTTCATTTTCCTCAATGCCAGTATCCATAAGCAGTACAGCATTTTTGCATGATCATTTATCCACTGAAATTTAGAAAGGTGGTTGTATTGTTAAAAATATTTCTTATCTTGTTCAACAATTTGAATTAACAAAGACTGCTTGATCGTTTATGTGTAACCTAAAAACATATTATCGCCCAGAAAGATATAACGACATCAACCTCAAAGCCACAACGGCTGGTTCAGCGAACCGGCCCGGGCACAATGGAGCCACACCGCTCTATGATGATAAAGCTTGCCGCCCTGTCCACTACCAGAGCGGTTGCTTTATCGGCGCTTGTCGCCACCCGTATCATGCTTACAGATATCTTTGCTGCATGAATTGCACCCAAAGGTATTGATCTACAAAAAAGTATAATCATTATCTAAAACAAAATGTTATGGAAGAAACCGAAATCAATTACAATTACGAAACAGTAGATATGTTGCTGGCCACGCTGATTATTGTTAAAGCCTTCCGGGATAACATCGATGTTTTTGAAGCCATGCGCACCATCTGGAACCCGGATTTTGCGGATGCTCTTGAAGAACAGACAGAGAATGCATTGACCAACCTGGTAGGTGTGAATCACAAAATCAAACTGAAACAGGCTACCAACAGGGTGACGGATATTCTGAAGGATGCCAGGAGCGATTTATACTCCTTTAAGGTCCATGTCAATGCTGATTTTGATAAGGATGAAGCAGCGGAAATCCTGGACCAGCTCGGTTACAACAGGTTTTACAGGGACATACAAGATAAAAACAACCAGGAAAGCCTGATGAGCATGCTGAACAATTTCAGGAATGTGATGAATGACGGTTTGAAAGAGAAGATCGTCGAGGTAGGGATTAACCCAGGGTTCATTGAAAGGATCAGTGGCTACGCACCGGAATTTCAGCAGGCCAATATTGAACAGGAAAAACTGAAAAACTTCTGGAATCAGCCTTCACAGGAGGCAAGCCGGGAGTATAAGTCGATTTATGGCGAGATCATCAGAATCTGCAAGATTGGTGCAGCGATTTTTAAAGACGATCCGGAGAAACGCGACCTATTCATATTTTCCAGGGTAGTGGCTAAAGTGAGCTCCAGCAGAACAAGCCAGGAGACGGAACCGGATGCAGAAGCACCCGCTGAGGAGGAATAACAACTACCACTTTGCAGAAGCATTTTGAATCGCCCGTGCAGGCTAACTTTTGCCTTCGCTTTTAACTAAGCGAAGGCATTGTTTTTTTAGTCAGAATTATTTGTGAATAATTCGGGTTAGATGTATACCAGTAATATGGTTACTTATACTAATAGGAATTCATCCCGAGACTGGTAGATGGACTTACCAGACTCTTTAATGATGGCATCGTTCATGTAGACTGTCTTCCCCTTCTCTTCGATGATCTCATCGGTAAAGCATATGGCCCTGTCGGCCTCTTCGCAAATGACACCGATGAGGCTGATGGCCGTACCGATGACCTTGCCGATGTTACCGGTGAGATTGATGGTCATACCGATGACCTT
>CAYNPZ010000362.1:0-3523 GCA_964399175.1 uncultured Bacteroidales bacterium
TTTGGATTTTCTGAAACCAAGGATTGAATATAAAGCGTTGGAAGTGAACACGGATTATCCTTCTGAAAAGATTTATGTTTATGCTGACCCCAATATGCTGGAGACAGCACTGCGAAACATTATTTCCAATGCGGTGAAATTTACCGAAAATGAAGGGAATATCTTTATCGGGGTTTTTGAGACAGATAATGAAGCAGTAATTGAAATCGAGGATACAGGAATGGGTATGGATGAAAAAACAGCCAATAAGTTATTTACCTATAACTATGCTGAGGGGACTGATGAAAAAGGACAAGAAAGTTCGGGTTTAGGACTGTTGTTAAGTAAGGAGTTCCTCGATAAAAACGATGCCACAGTAAAAGTTTCAAGTAAGAAAGGAGAAGGAAGTAAATTTACTGTAAGCATTTAAATGAAAATAAATGGTATAAGTGAATTTCAGTCCGGAAATTTGATTATTTTGTTGAATGGTCTATAATATTTGCTGATCGATTATCATATAATGAGTTACTCAACACAAAAAGAAAATCCATCAAAATTCACATGATACCCACTTATGATATTTCCAGAAGCTGTGGACTTTTAAACTTTTTGGTGTTCTTAAACATGTAACTTAGAGAAATAATTTAGAGTAAAATATATCTTTATAGTATAGAGTTTTTGGCTCAAATTTTTATATACATTAGATTTTTTATCATGTAATTCATTCATTATGAAGTCAGAAGATCCCGAGCAGCTAAAAGAAAGAATACAGGAACTGGAAAATGAAAATGCCCGATTAAAAGAAGCCGAGGAAAAATTCAAAGCAATTTTTGAAACATCGCCAGATGCCACCTTTTTGGTAAATAGAACAACTGGCATAATTGTAGATGCCAATCATGCAGCGGAAAAACTGTTTGAAACAAAACTTGATAATATAATCGGGCATCATCAATCGCAATTACACCCTACCCATCAAAACAAAAAAGCAAAACAAACTTTTAAATATAAATCAAAATATGAGAATGAACCTGCTCCACCAGTTGAAATTGATATTATAACAGCTCAAAACAACATAAAGAATGTTGAAATCAGAGGTGAAATCGTTAAAATTAAAGATGAAGAATATGTTTTAGGTACCTTCAGAGACATAACCGAACGCAAAAAAACCGAAGAAAACCTGTTGAAAAACAAGACCATTCTTGAAGAAGCGGAAAAATTATCCAATATAGGAAGTTATGAATGGGACATTCCAAAAAATGAGCTGACATTATCGGAAGGGTGGCAAAAAATTCACGGGATAAATAAAAATAAGCTGAATATTGACATGCTCATGTCAATTGCACACCCTGATGACAGAATGAGGATTGAAAAGGCTTTTGAAGATGCATTAAACAACATTGCACCTTATGACCTAGAACATCGGATTATACGACAAAGTGATAATGAAACCCGACATATTAGAGCCAGAGGCAGGGTTATTTTTGATGAAAATGGCAAGCCCTCCAAAATGTATGGGTCGGTTGAAGATATTACCGAACGCAAAAAAGCAGAGCAATCGCTTAAAGAAAGCGAGGAAAAACACCGCTTTTTATTTGAAAATATGACACAAGGCGTTGTTTATCACCAATCGAATGGGGAAATATTTTATGCAAACCCATCGGCTGTAAACATACTTGGTTTAACCTTTGATCAGTTGTACGGCAAAAAAAGTTTTGATCCCCGTTGGAAGACAATTCACGAAGATGGTTCGGATTTTCGAGGAGAGAACCACCCTGCTATGATTTCCCTGAAAACAGGCAAAGCTGTTTACAATAAGAAAATGGGGGTTTTCAATCCCCAAAAAAATGATTACAGTTGGATCAACATCAATTCCATCCCCAAATTTAAAGGGAACCAAACCAAACCTTATCAGGTAGTTGCAACATTTGAAGATATCACCAAACGGGAGCAGACCAAAAAGGAGTTAAGAAAAGCCAAAGAAAAAGCCGAAGAGAGCGATCGTCTGAAATCAGCCTTCCTTGCCAATATGAGCCATGAAATCCGTACGCCCATGAATGGTATCATGGGATTTTCCCAGATGTTGCAAGAGAAGGAATTTTCAAAAGAAAAACGAGATAATTTTCTCGATATCATCCATTCCAGAACCCACCATTTGCTTAATATCATCAATGATCTTGTGGATGTATCCAGGATTGAAGCCAATCAATTAACACTAAATTTTCAGCAGTTCTGCCTGAATGATGTCTTGAAAGAACTTTACCGGGTTTACAAAAATCAGCTCAATACCGGGGAGAAAAGTCATATAGAATTAAAAGTAAATGCTTCCCTTGATCATGATAACAGCTTTATCTATTCTGATCTCAGCCGTTTCAGGCAAATCATGGACAATCTGTTAAACAACGCCATTAAATTCACCCCTGAGGGGAGCATCGAATTTGGCTATGAACTTACCCCTGAAGGTCGGTTGCTGTTCTATGTCAAAGACACGGGAATAGGTATCCCAGGCAACGAGCAGGAAAATATTTTTGAGCGTTTCAGGCAGTCAGAAGTTACAACAAGTAGAAGGTATGATGGTACAGGATTGGGGCTGACCATTTCCAGAAATCTTGTAGAACTGATGGGCGGAAAGATGTGGATTGATTCTACAGAAGGAGAAGGATCCGTGTTTTATTTTACCCTTCCTTATGAAACTCAACAGGCAACAGGAAAAGAGGAAGTAAAGGAAGAAGTGATTGATGAAACGGAAGGCGAAGGCAAAACATTACTGGTTATAGAAGATGACCTGACAAGCCTTCAGTACATGAAAGCGTTGCTCGAGCCCAGTGGATTCAATATTATTACTTGTTCTACAGGAAAAGAAGGATATGAAGCATTTCTGAACCATCCAGAAATTGATCTTATACTAATGGATATCAAGCTTCCTGATAGAACAGGCTTGGAGCTTACAAGAAAGATTCGTTCTTCAACGGATCATAGCGATGTTCCCATTATAGCCCAAACTGCCTATGCCATGAGCGAAGATGCGAGGAAGAGTTTGGATGCAGGATGTGATGATTATATTAGCAAACCCATTGACATCAATGATTTTCTTAGAATAATCAATAAGCATATCTAAGCAAAGAATTTTTTGCTAAAAACAATGCAGCAGTAAATCATCCTGCACTATTCAGACTATCATTTAATTGACCGGAACAGGCTCTGCGCCGTGCAGGGTATTTTTCAGTGCACCGAAAATTATCATGCACCATGCAGGAGATGTTCTAGTAAGCCGAAAATTATCATGCATCATGCAGGGCACTTTCTGGTAAGCCGGAATAGGCCATGCACCATGCAGGGCACTTTTCGGTAGGCCGGAACAGGCCATGCACTACGCAGGGCGTTTTCCGGTAGGGCGAAAATTGTCATGCACCATGCAGGACGTTTTCCGGTAAGCCGGAACAGGCCATGCACCATGCAGGGCATTGATAATTAGTGTTTGTCCATAAAGTTAAAGAGATTTGAAAGAGTCTCGTCTAGAATGTTCGCTGGCAAGGCTTGCGAGTTT
>CAYNPZ010000363.1:0-3506 GCA_964399175.1 uncultured Bacteroidales bacterium
TCCTTTAACACATAATTTCTATCCTTTAACACATAATTTCTATCCTTTCCAGCACATAATTTCTATCCTTTAACACATAATTTCTATCCTTTTGCTTCCAAAACCCCTTTTATTAGCGGCTCCCATAATCTCACAATTATTACAATTTTGATTTAAACAATTTCACAATGCACCCACCCGCAAATTGATGTTTAAGGAGAAAAAAGCACGAACCTTTCAAAACTGGCAGGAACCGGGAAAAAGGCACAAAAAATCAAATCAAAAGGGAGGAAATTGTTTTGGTTGAAAAGAAAAAGTTGCGCTAAAAAGAAAGATTGAAACGCTATAATGTAGGTATGTCAAGGGGTGAAGGCATATTTTACCCCCTCTGTTTAACATAAGGTGTATTATCGGGCAAAAATTCGGGATTTAAGATTTGGTGGTGTACTTAGAACGTATGTAAGAAACTCCATATTTCATTATATCCAAACGTTAGATTTTGGTCTTTTCTTTTTCTTTTTCTCATTCAGGGTTTTACCCCTTTTGACTTAAAGTAGCTAACGTTGCTGGCTTGGACCGGATCCGATGACAAGTTAAAAAAAATCTCCAGGAACAAAAAAAGACGAATGGAAAAAAGCAAGTTGGGATGGTGTCAACCACCGTCCAACTTAATTGCGACGGAGCGCAATTTAAAATACTCCCGCCGGTCGCATTTTTTCTTAATTCTTTAAATCTGCCTGGCAAGTTTCAGGTTGTGTTTTAAACTGGATGGATGGATGACTGATGAATCATTAAAAATTTTGGCTTCAAAATATGGCAAATTTTGGCCTTTCATTGGAAAATCATTCTATAACCCTCACAATATCTAACTTATCGATTTTGCTTTATTTCTTCTGCAATTTGATAAATTATTTCTTCTCCATCTCTCATATCATTATTTACATAATTTAGGGAAGCATTCTCTATATCAACAAAATCCTTTTTAGAAAGATTTTGCTGACTACCTTTTTTATTTATTAATTTTTCAAGAGATTTAAGCTCCTCTTTTCTGACTTCAAAATAACGCTGTATTGCTTTTTCAATCTCATTTTTAGAAAGTCCAAATTCCGAAAAAATTTCACGTAATTGAACCTCTGAAAAATCTTTATTAAAATCACTTGATTTTTTCATAAGTTAATCTTTTTCTCAAATATAAAAAAAATCGGAATATACATCATTTTAAAAATTGAAACTAAAATATGGCAAATTTTCTATATTTTCATTTTTCAACAATGATATTTATATTTGAATGAATGCTAAAATTTCATCTTATGAAAAAATTTATAATAATTCCGTTATTCATGTCCGTAATAATAACCTTGTCAAGTTGTGCAACTATCTTTACAGGAACCGAACAATCTATTCAAATTAATTCTTCACCTAAAGGTGCAATAGTTGAAGTACAACCACAAATCCAGAAAAGATCTCAACCATATGATCCACTTTATTCTGAAGACACCGTTAAAATTGAGACTAAGACTAATTATATTGAACGAGGAACAACTCCAATTTCATTAAATTTTGATAAAAGTAATACGGGTAGAATTATACGCCTTTCTAAAGAAGGATATGAACCAGAAAACTTTCAACTTAGAACTACTTTTAATGCGGTTTCTATATTAAATTTCTTAACCCCATTATTTTGGAGTATAGATGTGGCCACTGGAGCCTTATGGAAATATGATCCTTCTTTTTATGATATTAAGTTGGAAGAAAAATCAGAAAATAAATAGGCTTCAATTGAAAATCTGATTTTTGTTTTTCAAAAATTGTTAATTTTGTTAAAAACGCTAATTATGAGATATATAGGAATTTTATTTTTGATTAGTCTTTTCACTGTCTTAATGGCATGCGAAGAAGAAGAAACAGTAACAACTTATCAAGTTGTCAATAATTTAGATTTTTCAGACGAAGATACTGATTTTGATTTTGAGGAAGGAACATTATTTGACACAAAGGTCTTTCATTTTAAGGAAAATGGAGATATGATAGGAAATAATAGCTTAGGAAATATATCCCCAGATGAATCTTCAGATAAAAAAGAAATTGAAGGTGTGGATAAAGTAAAAGTTGGATTTTATTATATTCCTGATAAACCTGAATATGAATCAATAAGGAGCAGAAATTATACTGGAAGTTTCTTTTATCTTGAAGAAGGTTCTAATAAAAAAATTGAGATAGATGGGGAAACAATGATGCAGGAAACTATAGAAAGGAGTTCAAAAGAAAATAAGATTCTGGAAAAACAATTAAAAGAAATTCAATAATATTGTTACCGTCTTGTCTTAGATACGTTTGAGTTATTCCGTTGTTAACGCACACATAGCAGGGGTTTATATCGTAAAAGAAGAGGCCAGAAACTGCAAAAACTGGCCCCTCCTATGGATGGGAATGAAGTGTAAGGAATGGAAAAAACTCTATTTTAACACTTCCCTTACTACTTCCAGGATTTCTGCTTTATGCAAGATTATCATATCATGATTGCTTAAAATTTCTAAAACTTCCTCAATGTCCGCCGGGATTTTATCTTCAAAACCTGCCAGACTGTAAATAATCCCGTCTTTCTCCACAAATTCAGGTGCATCAGTAAATTGACCGTTATCAACTTGTTCTTCAAGTTCCAAAATTTTGGAAATATTATTGATATAAAAGGCTCTGCTTTTCACAAGATCAGATAATTGCCGTTTACCGTGCAATATATCTAACTTCTCTTGCTTAGTTAAGTTATTCATATTTCCCATTATTTCCGTTTTTTGTAATTTTTTCTATCAAAAAGTCAAGTTCATCATCCGATAGATCGTTAAGAGAATTTAATGTCATGTTTGTTCGCTTTGGCAAAACAAATTCACTGAGGCGGAGAATGACTTCCAATGCTTGCTTAGGATTTTGTTCCGCCGTCCGTTTTAGCCATTCGCTTAGGTTATCCAGATTTGATTCAATCAAATTTTGATACGCTTCTTTGATATTCCGGTTAACTTTATTTTCCGCATTTGGAGGACGTCCTCCGGCGTTGTGACCTGGTTTAAATTGTCCCTTTTGATCTCTGTTATCATCCATAGAGTTTTGATTTGCAATTTAATAGACTTTTAACCGCTATTTGTCCCTAAAAAACCGGCTCAAATCTTCTTTCCAGCGTCTGAATCCCCTTCAACTTGCCCTTTATGGCGTTTTTGTGCTGTTTTTTCGATGTCGTTAAGCAATTCACTGTCAGGATTGTTGGCCTTCTTTAATAGCTTTTGAGCTTCCACCCAGGCATCTACCTGACTTGCCAATACAAGGTTTTCGGGTGCTTGGTCTTCAAACTCGCTCAAACCTTCCTCGGCTAACCTTTTTTTAAGATAGTCTGTAATTGTCATAATTATTTGATTTTATGGTTTCTAAATTTATTTTTTGATTGCTTCGAAATGTTCTTCACGGAGTTTTTTACCTTTTTCTATATTCCTTAAAGTAAGGATTGCCGCTGGATTTGGTTCAATTTCCACGCTGTC
>CAYNPZ010000364.1:0-3505 GCA_964399175.1 uncultured Bacteroidales bacterium
GCCATCGCGGAAAAGAAAATTGTTGCATTTTTTAATGTATTTATCTGTATTTTCATAACATAAATTTTTTAATCAAAGTCCGGAATGTTTTTGACTCTATGGACAAACACCAATTAAGTTAATTGAGTTTATCTACTTAATATCCCTAATTCACTGAACTCTCAGAACTATTGGACAAATTCCTGTAAATCCTTGTAGCGAGTCTTCTTGAAAACTCATACCGGCTGTTCTTTTCTTCCTCGATGCGTTCTTTTAAAGGCATGGCTTTGTCACCGATTTTTTCCAGCGCTCTTAAGGCATACATTTCAGCAATCAGATTGGGGTTGTCCAGTTCTTTAGCCAGAGCACTGCGGCCAGCTTTGACTTCACCAAGTCTACACAGGGCAAGGCCGGAAGCAATTCTCACTGAAGCAGAGGAATCGTCCAGACGATTGTTCAATTCGGGAATTGCCGATTCTACACCATTAACCCCTAACCAGGTAGCCGCCCAATATCTAATAGATGGCAGGGAAGATTGTAATCCTTCCTGTAGAGCTTTTGTATCTTTTTCTTCACCTTTTTCAATGATTCGAATGAGTTTACCTATTCTTGCAGTATCATCCTTCAAAACGTGATATTTACTTCCATGTTCCTTTCCCTGTTTTTCAAGTTCGGGTTCCGGAATCAGACCCATATCTCTGTATTCTTTCATCCGCGAATACAATTCATTTTTCAACCGGTTCCTGACATCTTTATAGTCAGAATTGTCAGCCAAATTATTCATTTCATGCGGATCCTCTTCCAAATTATATAATTCTTCTTTCGGCCGGGGGTCAAAATACATCCTGTCCAACCTGGCAGGCAGAGAACCCTTTTGATGCATTTCCCGAAGCGTTTGGGTGATCTCTTTTCCATCTTTGTATCGGTTGTGTTGGAGGTGCGGAATAAAAGAATAAAAATTCCGGATGTACTTATATTGATCTGTTCTTACGGTTCTTATAATATCTACCGTCTCATCACAACGATCACGGGCGGTGAATAAAACCTCTCTTTCCTGGGCATCGTTGTCAAAAATGGGTTTGCCCTGAATGTAATCCGGAATTTCTATCCCGGCCTGATACAATGATGAGGCGACAATGTCCAGCTGATGAACTAGTTGGTCGTTAACTTTTCCTGAATGTTTTTTACCGGGAAATCGAATAATTAAAGGTACTTTGATGCCGCCTTCATACAAAAATTGTTTGGCCCGAAGATGGCTGATACCATGGTCTGTCCAAAAATATATGATCGTATTTTCCAGTTCATCTCTTTCTTTCAAAACGCTAATGATCTCTTTGATCTGTTTATCTATGTTAAGCCATGATTCAAGATAGCTGGCCCAGTCCTGACGGTAAACTTTTGTATCGGGATAATAGGGAGGAAGGATAACATCTTGGGGATCTACTGACCGGTCAATATCCGGGTCCCGGTTTTTCCCGCCGTGAAGTTGAACCTGGGCAAAGAAAGGTTTGTCGGCGCTACTGTCAATCCAATCCTCTGCCATGTAAACCGACCGATCCCACACGAAATTGTAATCGGTTTTCCCTAAGGTTGTATCATCCGGGTTGTTGAATGAATCCCAGGAGGCCAGGGTTGTAATATAACCTGCTTCTTTAAAAAGTTGGGGGATCATTTTAACAGGCAAAGAAAAACTATCATAATATTGCTCATTGCCCCCGCCTTTCCCTGTTTTCCGCTGGCTTCTGTGATTGTGGGTCCCCAGGGTAACTGACTGCATTCCGGTAACCATAGCAGATCTGCTGGGACTTGAAACCGGGCATGTAACAAATGCCTGGGTAAATTGAACCCCTTCCTCTGCAAGTTTGTCCAGGTTGGGCGTATTGATGGTGGTTTCACCATAACAACTGATATGAGGAGAAGCATCTTCGGCCAATACCCATAAAATATTCGGCCTGTCCTGATCTTCTTCCTGTTTTTCAGAGCTACAGGAAAAAAGCATCCAGGGAGCTAACAAAAGTGTGTAATGGATTGCTGTATGCATTGAAATATAAATTTTAAAATATATCTGGTTTTAAAAATAAAGATATCAGAAATCTTTTGCCTCATCTATCTCCTTCTCATGTCTTAAGGTCACTCAGGAGACTGAAAAGTCATGGTTTAATAAAGATTTGTACGTAATCGTACAAATCTTGCTATCACACAAATCTTTTTCGCTCAGAATGAATGGATCATGAGGCGTTTACGCCTTATAGTATCTTAACAAGCATGATAAAGCATATACCTATAAATCATCCAATCCTCTTCTCAATTTCCATGAAAGTCTTCATACATTCCCTGGCAATTTTTTTGCCTCCAGGTTCAAAATCAAAGACTTCAACCGAAACCCACTTATTATAATTTAATTCTTTGAGCACTTCAAATACCCGCACATATTCTGGCGTAAGATCGGCGGGACTCATTAAGGTGCCGTCCATAGCCTGAAAATGAACATGATGGATATGATCCGCGTATTTGCGAACGAGTACATCAAATGGTTCCGTTTCATCAGGCGTATTGTGAAAATCAAACATGGTGGCGATAGCAGGATGATTAACTTGATTCACTATTTTCATTGCATCGGCAAGGGTATTCACAACATCTGTCTGATCACTTGATAGTGACTCTACAAGGATTTTTACACCCCGTTCCTGGGCATGATCGGCTACCCGGGACAAACCATCGGCAAAGTAGTCCATTGCTTCCTGAACGGAAAGCCCCTCGGTCGTACTTCTTTGGCCGGGTGACCCAAAAATCATTACTTCTCCTCCAAGATCACCGCAGAAATCTATCAATGAATCCAGATAATCTACGGAACGTTTCCTTAACTGATCATCCGGAGTAGTAAAATGCAGACCTTTGGGGGGAGGCGCAAGCAACCAATGCAATCCGGCGCATTCTATACCTGCATTTTCCATATCCTGAACCATCTGTTGCCGTTCACCGGCACCAATCTCTTCAACCCCCTTTTCTACAAGGGTGAATGGTGCTATTTCAACTCCTTTATATCCGGCATTCCCAATTATGTTACATTGCTCTGCCCAGCTTAGTTCCTGCATGCTTTCATTACATAATGCATATTTGAACATATTTTCCTTACCATCTCTCTGGCCGCGGCCACATGACACAGGCAATCCTGCAACGCCTAATGTGCCTAATGCTAAAGCAGAGGTTTTAAGAAAGTCTCTCCGATTATAATATTTCATTTTTTATCTGTTTTTTTAATATTCATCATAATTCATGTGAATTTTTATGCGGTCTTTTTCAGTAGCCTAAACTTTATTGGGTATAACGAATGGTTCCCGATAATTCCGTTTCAAATAAATCGATTCATTTGCAGCCTGATCACCAACAAACCGTTCGGTATCGGGATTAAATTCAAGGTTTTTGTTCAAACGCGTGGCTATTAATCCCAGGTGACAGAGTGATGAAGAAAGATGTCCCTCATAAATGTCTGCATTTAGCAGATGTCGGTCTCTTGCGCGAACCG
>CAYNPZ010000365.1:0-3500 GCA_964399175.1 uncultured Bacteroidales bacterium
TTTTTGCCCCGGAAAGGAACGGCTACAGACTCTTCTGAACTGACTTTCCCCGAATCCCATACATCACCCTCATTCTCTTCAATGGTCTGCTTATCCGATGCAACCAGTATCTGATAAGCTGTCTGCATTGTGGCATCACTTTCCCCGTTAACAATCCAGGAAAACCGGGGTTCAGGATGGGTTATTACTGCATCTTCCGGTTTTTTCAGAAGATCTGTCATTAAACCTTCGGGGGCAGGATCGGATTGAAAGTTTGTACAGTTGGCCAACAAAATCAACGATAAAATTAATAAGAAGTTGAAAACAAATTGCCTGTGCGATTTCATTGTATGTATCCTCATAATAACTTCAACAGAATAAATGAATATTACTTAATTTACTCCTGCCTTACTATCAAATCTTTAGCAAAGATCACCTTCACGGGTCCTAGTAAACCTGACTTACGCAGATATTTCTCAGAATCCGCTTCATCAAACTTCGTGACATTGGTCCGAGTGTATCTTTTCTCTTCGGGAAACTTGCTGTCCCCGATTAACCGGTTCGGCCAAAGATTGGTCACTTCTACCTCAAGGGTATTTTCTCCGGCTTTAACTTCATCGGTCACATCAACCCTGAACGGGCTCTTCCACTGAACACCTATATCATTACCGTTTAACCGAACAGAAGCCAGTTCCAGTACATTCCCCAGATCTAAAAAGACAGATTGATCCTCCAGATCTTCCCGGGAGACGTTGAAGGTTTGTTCATAGGTGGCATCACCGGAATAATACCTAATGCCTTTGGCATCAAACGCTGTCCATGATCTTAATTCATTAAACACCGTATCCTCAGGTCCTCCCCATTCGGGATCAAATGAAACCTCCCACGGGCTCTCTATTCTTTTCTCCTGCAAAGGACGATTAAAAGTAAAGGTTTTCACATTTTCGTCAGAAAAGGTAAGTTCATACTCTCCCGGTTCATATACAGCAGCAGTGAGATCACCGCCGGAATATTCCGGTTCAATATAAGGATGTTTCAGCACAGGCAGATCACTCACAGGAAACAGATCCTTTCCGTTCCTGGTAATTTTGGTTATATACGTGTCATGATCTTTATCCTTGTCGTCTCTAAAAACAATAAATTTAGATCCCTCCGGTGCAAAATGAAGGGGAATATAGGTACGTCCGTTTTCTTCGCGGTAAGTGCTTACTTTTTTTGTTTCCCCGGTCATGGGATCCCAGATTTCAGGTACCTTACCTGTCACACGGAAGCCCACTTCCACCTGTTCGTATCTGTCGGGAAGGGATGTTTTATAGCGGTATTTAAAATCATTGATCCCCTCATAGGCAAAACGGTTCACCACAAAATAGATATCCAGATCATCTGTATAACGATGGATATAGTCTAACTGGGTTTCTTCCCGGCTGCTGTTAAAAGTCACATCAGGGATTACACCTTTTTCCATTAATACTTTGTTCACATCAGCTCCATAGACCACTTTGCCTTTTCCGTATTTGTTCCGGGTAATCTGCCTGCCGTCAATATCACCCCACAAGCGAACGGCTATTTCTTTCACTTCTTTATCCGATTCGGGATATTCTGATAAACCGGTTGCCCGTTCAGGCCGGGGGCCTATCACTGTGGCACCGTTTTTCACCAGTTCCTCGACCTTACGCAGTACTTCCAGGTTAATGGCCTCGCGATCGGGAAGCCTCAATACCTGGTAGGTCATACCGTCGGGCAGGGTCAACTGCTGATTTTCCACGGAGACCCGGTTTAAAATGACATTTTTTGCACATTTATCCCAATTATATCCGAAATCCAGCTCTTCCACTTCATTTTTCATGAAGACAAAGTTGGGAACCTGATCACCATAATAATAAAGTACATCAGCAGAAAACAATCCCTGGCTGAGTAGATGCTGAGTGCGGTTAAGATAATTGACAAAATCCCTGCTTTCATCCCACCAGGTAACGTGCCGGTTGAAATGGGTGCCGGCAAAATATTCATTACCGGGAATTCCGTATTCATCTGGTGACGAGGTATAGGTATGCCATACAATCCGGTTGACACCGGCACAATAAATGCGGTCAATAACCCCTTTCAGATCTTTCGGAGCCCGTTCCCACTGCGGGCCAATGCTGGTAGGCCCTTCTGCCTGTACAAAACGCTTTCCGTTGGTATGGGCAACACAGGCACTCTGTTTCACGCTTAGTCGCTCTGAAGCTTCTACCCGGTGGGTATTGGACCGGGCCCAGAATTCTCCCATAGGTATATCATTCATTGACATGACCTTAAGTGCATCGATGGGCGCTGAATGCGGACCTCCTGATTCGGGATGGGTTGACAGATTATGCCGGTGGGCATATTGTTTAAAAAGCTCATAATGATTGGCTGCAATGCAATCCCCCACGGTTTTTCTGTAATCTGACAAGAACCGGTTGGTCTGACCCCTGCTTCCAACGACCCTGCCTGTAAGAACAGGCATATATTGGGTAATGTCGTAGCCCCGAAACTTCTGAAACTCTTCCTGAAAATGATTGGTCCAGGTAGCGAGACCCATTTCCCAGCTATCGGTATGAAGATACTTTAAACTATTGCCGGCTGATTTGGCGGTTGAAACCAAAGGATTCAGCACATCTTCCTCAAAAATACCAAATGCTTTGGGATTGAGGTGGTCGTATGACAGTCCTCCCCATCCGTCGCTGGTGGTTGATGTTCTTGCACCCGTACAGGTCATTCCATAACGGATAATAACCCATCTACCCTGGGGAACATTCCATGTTAACCTGCCGTTATTAAATTTACCGGTCAGATCAATGATATCGTCTTTCTGTAAAGCATGGTCAATATTTTCTTCAGTATAGGTTTCTCTGACCTGATATAATGGATAAATGCCCTTCCATCCCAGTTGCTCATTGAAAGATTTTTTATCCCAATACTTAATGGCTTCATTCTTCAACTTTCGTTCACCGTCTTCGGGTTTCCTGATGGCCTGAACCATCACATCTTCATAATACAGATTGGTATCCGGTTTTGGGAGCTTAATGGTACGCTCTCCGGAACCTTCTACTTCGGTTTCAGTCCAGACAAGCTCTTTCATAGCAAGATCAGGAGTAACAGAAGGAGCACCGGGATTCCAACCGCTTTGTGCATTAATGCTCAATTCAAGTCCCAGGCTATCGGCTAAATCAACTGTATGGGCATAGAGTTCCCGCCAATCTTTGCTCAAAAACACCGGTCCGGCCGGAGTCCTTTTGGCAACAGAATAATTGGAGCTCCCTGCATCAAAAATGACGGCACCGCCAAATCCTTTCTCCTTCATTTCCGTCAGATCTTTTCTTATTGACTCTTTGGTAACATTGCTGTTAAGCCACCACCAATATGCCCTTAGTTTAACTTTATCAGGAGGATCTGTAAACCCATCATGAAGGGCTTGATAATTAACATCTGGTTTCGTTTCCAGCGAATAATCAATGTTTCGTTCTTCCGTACAATAATTGAAGAAAAATAAGACGAAT
>CAYNPZ010000366.1:0-3460 GCA_964399175.1 uncultured Bacteroidales bacterium
GACTACTTCCAAATCTCAAACTAGGAGGAGAAACCTTCAGCCGAATCTTCGGCAGCAATACCATCAACATTGTCCCTCAGGGTTCTGCAGAATTAATTTTTGGGGTTAACATAAATAATGTGGAAGATCCGAAACTTTCGGAAAAGCTGCGCAGAAACACCACCTTCGATTTTGAAGAAAAAATACAGATGAATGTAACCGGGTCAGTCGGTGATAAAATCCAACTGGGCATCAATTATGATACGGAGGCCACTTTTGATTTTGAGAACCAGACCAATCTGGAGTATTCCGGAGGTGAGGATGAAATCATACAGGATATAGAAGCAGGAAATGTTTCCATGCCCCTTCCGGGCTCATTAATAACCGGCAGCCAGAGTCTTTTTGGGTTGAAAACCAAAATGCGATTCGGCAATCTTGAGATGACAAGTATCTTTTCTCAGCAAAAGGGTCAAAGCAAAGTGATTCAGGTTAAAGGAGGGGCCCAAACACAAGAATTCGAAATCAAGGCTGATGAATACGATCAAAACCGCCATTTTTTCCTCTCCCATTATTTCCGTGAAAAGTATAATGAAGCTTTGAGCAAGTTACCCGTAGTTCAATCGAGTATCGATATTACCAAAGTTGAAGTATGGATCACCAATAAAACAAGCGAATTTGAAAATTCAAGGAACATCATCGCACTGATGGATCTTGGCGAAGGAAAAATAAACGGAAAAACCGAACATATTTTTGCTTCAGATCAGATTATCAATGTAGTTAACAATCAACCTTCCGACAATCAGGCAAACAACCTGTATCAAAAGTTGAATTCTTCAATGCTGCAAGGCATCAGAGATATAAGCCAAACTACCAATATCTTGCAGCAATGGAGTCAATATGGATTTCGCTCGGGACAGGATTATGTAAAGCTTGAGAATGCCAGAAAATTAAGCTCCAATCAATATACGGTAAATGAAAAGCTGGGATACATCTCGCTACAATCGCAGCTTAGAAATGATGAAGTGTTGGCCGTTGCATTTGAATACATACAGGGAGGAAAAAAATACCAGGTGGGAGAATTTTCAAATCAGGGCATTACTGCACCCGATGCACTCATGGTTAAGCTTCTGAAAGGAACAGCTTTCACACCTAAATTTCCCAACTGGAAGCTCATGATGAAAAACATCTATTCCATTGATGCTTACCAGGTAAATAAGGAAGGGTTCCGTTTAAATGTGCTATATCAGGATGACAAAACGGGTAATGAGATCAATTATATCCCCGAAGGAAAAGTAAGGGATGAGATGTTGCTCAGGCTTCTCAACCTTGACAATGTAAACTCCCAGAACGATGCCAATCCCGATGGAATGTTTGACTTTATTCCCGGCATCACCATAGATCAGTCGAATGGAAAAATCATATTCCCTGTTGTGCAGCCCTTTGGGGATTACCTGAAAAAGCAGATCGGGAAAAAAGCAATTGCCAATAAATATGCATTTGAGGAATTATATGATTCTACATTAACTATAGCCAGGCAAACCGCAGAAAAGAATAAATTTAAAATAGAGGGTGAATACCAGTCATCATCAAGTTCGGAAATACCGCTGAATGCGATGAACATCCCGGAAGGCTCAGTTGTGGTTACTGCAGGAGGTAGGAAGCTGATTGAAAATGTGGACTATACCGTAGATTATAACCTTGGACGGGTCAAGATTCTTAACCAGGGTTTAATGGAGTCGGGAACACCCATACAAATATCACTGGAAAGCCAGGCGACTTACAGCATGCAAAAAAAGACCCTGTTAGGTACTCATTTAAATTATAATGTATCTGAGGATTTCAATTTGGGAGCTACGGTGATGAACCTGACGGAAAGGCCCCTCACCAGAAAAGTAAACATTGGGAGCGAACCCATATCCAACACCATTTGGGGACTAAACGGATCTTACCGCACCGAATCTCCTTTTCTTACCAACCTGGTTGACGGATTGCCTTTTCTCGATACCAAAGAACAGTCCAGCGTCCGGGTTGACGGCGAATTTGCCCATCTTATTCCCGGTCATTCACAGGCAATACAAAAAAAGGGAACTTCCTACATAGATGATTTTGAAGGCAGCGAAACCTCTATAGATATGAAAAACCCTGCTGCATGGGTAATGGCAAGTACTCCCCAGGGTCAGCAGGAGCTTTTCCCGGAAGCCCGGCTGATCGATTCCCTGCCCTACAACTATAACCGGGCCAAGCTGGCATGGTATCATATCGATCCCCTGTTTCTCAGGGAAAACAGCCCAAACATGCCCCAGCACCTGAAAAGCAACCCTGATCAGCGTTCAAGCCACTTTGTAAGGGAAATTTATGAAAGAGAATTGTTCCCTAATAAAGATAATCCAAATGACATACCAGCCAGCATACAGGTACTAAACCTCGCCTTTTTCCCGGATGAGAAGGGAATGTACAATTACGAGCATGAACCTGAAGGAACACCCGGAATTTCCAAAGGCATTAACCGCGACGGTACACTGAAAGAGCCGGAATCCAGATGGGGAGGGATCATGAGAGAAATCTCCACTACCGATTTTGAAGAATCCAATGTGGAATACATTGAATTCTGGCTCATGGATCCTTTTGTTTATGATTCTACCCAAAGCAACGAGGGTTCTCTTTATTTCAACCTGGGGAATATCTCTGAGGATATTTTGAAAGATTCCAGGAAAAGCTTTGAGAACGGGTTGCCAACCTCTGAACAGGTAGATATGGTAGATTCAACCACCTGGGGACGTGTACCTCTTTCCCAATCGCTTGTAAACGCCTTTGATAATGATCCTACCGCAAGAGAATACCAGGACATAGGTCTCGACGGCCTTAGTGATGAAGATGAACGGACCTTCTTTGCTGACTATCTTGACCAGATTGAGGGCCATTTGACCCCGGAGGCATTAGAAAAATTCGTCGAAGACCCATCCAACGACAACTATCATTACTACCGAGGCGGCGATTACAATCAGCGGAATCTGGGCATCATTGAAAGATATAAAAATTATAACGGAATGGAGGGCAATTCCCCGACCTCGGAACAATCATCCGAAGCTTATCCTACATCCGGAAAAACTTTACCGGATGTAGAAGATATCAATCAGGACAATACCCTCGAAGAAAACGAAAATTATTACCAGTACAAAGTTGAACTGGATCCAAGAGAGATGAAAGTGGGTGAAAATTACATCACCGATAAAGTGAAAAGAAAAGTTGAACTGGCTAATGGAAATAAATCGGAAATCACCTGGTACCAGTTTAAAATTCCGGTGAGGAACCCCGATAAAAGAGTTGGTGCCATCCGGGATTTTAAATCGATACGATTTATGCGGATGTTTCTCAAAGGGTTCCAGGAGTCGGTTATTTTAAGGTTTGCCAAGCTAAACCTGATTCGCGGGGAATGGAGAAATTACACCAAATCCTTGTATGAAGCCGGCGAAAATTTATC
>CAYNPZ010000367.1:0-3429 GCA_964399175.1 uncultured Bacteroidales bacterium
CGGTGAGGGTATCCTTTGTACTGCCGCTGATCAGCTTTGTGGTGATCACCATCTATGGCCGCCGCAGCGAGAAGATCCATTTAAAAGAGGCTTAAAAGATTCAATGATTGGAAACAAGGAACAAATAAAAGATTTTATGAAGATTGATGCCCATCACCATTTGTGGCAATATAATGAAAACCAGTACGGTTGGATCCCTGATGAGATGTCCGTTTTGAAAAGCGACTACCTGCCGCCGGAACTGAAGAAAGCACTGGATAAGGCCGGGGTGGATGGGACCGTGGTTGTCCAGGCCCGGCAGATCGCTGAGGAGACCTCCTGGCTGCTGGAACAGGCCGATGCGTACCCTTTTATCAGAGGTGTTGTTGGCTGGGTTGACCTGCAGTCAGAAAAAGTAGATGATCAGCTGGATTATTATTCCCGGGATCCCCGGCTGGTAGGGGTCAGGCATGTGCTCCACGATGAGGCCGATGATGAGTTTATGATGCGCCCGGCTTTTATGCGGGGCATAGGGAAACTACAGGACTACAATTTAACCTATGACCTGCTTTTGTTTCCCCGCCACCTGTCCATAGCCGAACGTCTTGTGAGACGCTTTCCCGACCAGAGGTTTGTGCTCGACCATATCGGCAAGCCCAATATCAAAGACCGGGAGGTGGAGCCCTGGTCGGGAGATCTGGCCAGGCTGGCATCCCATCCCAATGTGTGGTGCAAGATTTCGGGTATGGTCACGGAGGCAGACTGGAAAAATTGGAAAAGAGACGATTTCAGGTTCTATCTGGACCGGGTGGTGGAGCTGTTTGGCACCGGCAGGATCATGACCGGTTCTGACTGGCCGGTTTGCCGTGCAGCGGCAGAGTATGAAGAGGTGATGGCCATTGTGGAAGATTATTTCAGGGCATTTTCTGAGAACGAGAAGGAAAAAATTTTCGGAACAAATTGTATGGAATTTTATGGAATTCCCCGCCATGAAGAAAAAGAAAAATAAAAAAACAGTTCTATAATTATGAAGATTAAAGAAAAACGAGCTTTTGGCCGTACCGGGATCGAGGTCCCGCCCATGATCTTTGGCACCAGTGCCCTGGGCAACCTTTACCAGGCCCACCCGTTTGACCGCAAGCTTGCCATCATGGAAAAATGGTTTGAGTGTGTTGAGCCGCCGGTGGTTATAGACACCGCTGGCAAGTACGGTGCAGGTCTGGCCCTGGAGACCATAGGCAAGGGCCTGGATGAGCTGAATGTATCCCCCGAAGATATTATAATCAGCAATAAGCTGGGCTGGTACCGGGTACCTCTGGAAGGGCCGGAGCCAACCTTTGAAAAGGATGTGTGGGTGGATATCGGCCACGATGCAGCCCACAGGTTCGGATACGATGGCGTCCTGGATTGCTGGCGCCAGGGGAATGAGTTGCTGGGGGGAAAATATCGGGCAGACCTGGTCTCCCTTCACGATCCCGATGAATTTATCCACCAGGCAAGGGATAAAGAGGATCGGGAGAAGCTGACCGACCAGGTCATCCGCTCCTATCAGGCTCTGTTTGAGCTAAAAGAAAAGGGAGAGGTGCTTGCCGTTGGCATAGGAGCAAAAGACTGGCAGATCATCAAAGAATTGTATAGTCAACTAAAATTCGACTGGGTGATGATGGCCAACAGCTTTACCATCATGTCCCATCCCCCTGAAGTTATCGATTTTCTGGACCAACTCCAGGCAGACGGGGTGGGCATTGTTAATTCAGCCGTCTTTCACAGCGGCTTTTTGACCGGCGGGGAGTTTTATGATTACCGCCGGGTAGATCCCGGCTCAGAAGAAGGCCAAAAGATTTATCCGTGGAGGGAAAAATTCAACCGTATAGCCGAAAAACACGGGGTTGCCCCCTCCGATGCCTGTATTCATTTTGCCCTGTCGCATCCGGCAGTCTCGAGCATAGCCCTCAATACAAGCAAGCCCGAGAAGATAGACCGCAACGCGGAAATCCTGATGAAAGAGCTTCCTTCATCCTTTTGGGAGGAGCTGAAAGAAGAAGGATTGATTGACCGGGATTATGCGTATATATAAATGAAATAACATAAATAATTATAATGCCTTATGAAAGCGTTAAAGATTACCGCCCCCGGCAGCATGGAAGTAGCCGACACGGCTGTGCCCCAATACGGGCCGGGGGAAATTCTGATTCAAGTCGGTTATGTAGGCTTCTGCGGCTCGGATTTGAGCACTTACCTGGGAAAGAATCCCCTTATCTCTTATCCGCGGGTTCCGGGCCATGAAATTGCCGGTGTTATTGAAGAAAAGGGCAGGGATGTAGCCTCTTCTTTTCAGACAGGCTCCCCGGTAACGGTTATTCCCTATACCAGTTGCGGTGAGTGTGCTTCCTGTCGCCGGGGCAGGTATAATGCCTGCCGTTATAATGAGACCATGGGTGTACAGCGTGAAGGGGCCATGCAGGAGTATATAGCCGTCCACCACAGTAAAGTTCTTATGGTTCCCGACCTGTCACTTTCTGATCTGGCCCTGGTGGAGCCGCTGACTGTTGGTTTCCATGCAGTGGAGCGGGCACAGGTTACAGGGGATGATACAGTAGTGGTTTTGGGAAGTGGTATGATCGGCATGGGAGCTGTTATCGGTTCCCGCCGGAAGCATGCTACCGTAATCGGGGTGGATATAGATGATCAGAAACTGGACATGACAAAAAAAATGGGAGCCGCTCATACCATTAACTCATCGAGGGAGGACCTTCATTCGGTTCTGTCAGAGCTTACCGGGGGGAGAGGCCCTGATGTGGTCATAGAGGCTGTGGGAAGTCCCCGTACCTACAGATCAGCCCTTCAGGAGACAGCCTTTACCGGGAGGGTGGTATGTATTGGTTATGCCGGGGAAGAAGTGCCCCTTGCCACCAAGCTTATTGTCCAGAAAGAACTTGACATTATGGGATCCAGGAATGCCACGCCCGATGATTTCCGGAGGGTCGGGGATTACCTTCGGGACAACAGCAGTTCCACCCGGGAGCTTATAACCCGGTTTGTATCCTTTGAAGAAGCCCTAGCGGCTATGGAAGAATGGGCCGATAACCCCGGCAAAATAATCAAGCTGATGCTGCAGGTCCATTAAAACGGCCCGGACAAAAAAGGAGGCAGAAAAAACAGTTTCTCTTTCTTTATAGCATAAAAAAGCAACTGTTTAGAGAAAAAACGAATAAGCGATTATAACCAATCCAAATGAAAAAAATCTTTATTATGAAAATAACATCAAAATTCACAATTTTAAGCTTTATTACTGCAATATTTATTTTAGCTGTTATTTCTCAAAGCTGCCGGGTAAGCGAAAAACAGTATGAACCGACCTGGGAATCGCTAAAGTCTCACGAATTACCGGAATGGTTCGACGATGCCAAGCTGGGGATCTTCATTCACTGGGGCATCTATTCGGTGCCG
>CAYNPZ010000368.1:0-3422 GCA_964399175.1 uncultured Bacteroidales bacterium
GGTCCAGTCAGCCAAACATCTGTAAAACGGTTCCCTGTCGGTTTGAAGGTTACTTCAAGTTTGCCGCCCATCGCATTGACGATGTATGAAGTTTTGTCAGTTTGGGAGTACAGGTATGCACTGATGGCAGAGGCCACTGCACCGGTGCCGCAGGCCAGGGTTTCATTCTCCACGCCCCTTTCGTAGGTGCGGATCGAGATCAGGCCTTCTTTCCCGAAAGAGACAAAATTGACGTTGGTGCCTGCTTCGGAGATGTTTTGGTCGTAACGGATCTTTTTTCCTTCCTCATAAACATTTACTTTGGCCAGGTCATCTACAAAGCTGACGTAGTGGGGTGAACCTGTATCCACGAAGTAATGACCGCCAAAGGTTTTTACGTGCTCAACATCCCGCATTCTGAGAGCAACCAGGCCATCCTCCCTGATTACTGCATCATGGGGTCCGTCGGTAGCCATGAAGTGGGTTTTTTTGCCAATGATGCTCTGATCATGGGCGAAAGCTACAATACATCTGCCTCCATTGCCACACATGGTGCTTTCTTTTCCGTCCGAGTTAAAATAGCGCATGTAGAAGTCTGCCTCTTCGGAATTTTCAAGCAGCATCAGCCCGTTGGCACCGATGCCGAATTTTCTCCTGCATAAACGTTTTATGACATCTCCGTCAGGCTGAAAGCGGTTCTGACGGTTGTCGATGATGATGAAATCGTTCCCGGCACCGTGGTATTTGTGGAATTGCTGCGTCATGGCGCTGTTAATTTATGTTAAAGTCAAAAGTTTTGTTGAACACAAGGCATATATTTTGTTATTTTACATGGCAAATTTGATAATAGAATTTTAAAAATTTAATGTTATGAACATAAAAAAGCATATTGGAACGGTAGTAATAGCAATCCTTGCAGCATTGCTTACAGTGATGATCTATTCGAGCCTTAATAACAGCAATGATACACAGCGTCGTTTTGCTGCCGCGGAACGATTGAGCCAAAATGATACCAACGGTATTCATTTTGCCAATCTGCCGGCCGATTTTAAGGCAGAAAAATTCAATTTTACCCTGGCAGCGGAAAATACGGTGCCAGCGGTAGTTCACGTGAAAACTCAGTTCACAAAAAAACAGCAAATTAGTCCCTTGTACAGGTTCTTCTTTGATGAGCAAATGCCTCAGCAGAAGGAACGTGAAGTGGAAGGTTTCGGATCCGGAGTGATCATTTCTTCGGATGGTTACATTGTAACCAACAACCATGTGGTGGAAAAATCCGACCAGGTTTCCGTTACCATGCACGATGAGAAGGAGTATGAAGCAGAGATTGTAGGCAAAGATCCGGTTACCGACCTGGCCCTGCTGAAAGTGGATGCCAAAGATTTGCCTCACCTTAAATTTGGCAATTCCCAGGATCTCAAGCTGGGTGAATGGGTCCTGGCCGTAGGCAATCCCTTTAATATCGGAACCACGGTTACCGCAGGTATTATAAGTGCAAAAGGCCGTAGTATCGACATTTTAAGTCAGCGCAGAGGCCGGAATCAGATGGCCATTGAATCATTCATCCAGACCGATGCAGCCGTTAATAAGGGCAACAGCGGAGGCGCCCTGGTTAATATCGAAGGCGATCTGATCGGCATCAATGCTGCCATTGCATCTCCCACAGGTTCTTATGCCGGCTATTCCTTTGCCATACCAGCTTCCATCGCCAGGAAGGTGGTACAGGACCTGATCAAGTACGGAGAAGTACAGCGGCCCATGCTCGGAATATCCATGGTTGATGTTACCAGCGATGACCCGCGCGTGCAAGACCGGATCGAGCAATTAGACCTGGATACCAGGGAAGGCGTGCTGGTAATGGGCGTTAAACGGGATGGCGCCGCAAATAAAGCAGGAATACAGCCCAATGATGTCATCATCAGTGTGGATGGAGAGACCATCAATGATCCTACGGAAATTCAGCTTATCATCAACGACCATGATCCGGGTGATGAGATTACCGTTACCGTGATCAGGGATGGCGAAAGGCAAGAATTTGATGTCACCCTGCTTAACAGACAAGGGGGTACGGAAATTACAACCGGACAACAAGCATTTGAAGAACTGGGAGCTGAATTTAAGGCCATAGATGAAGAAGAAAAGCAACGTACCGGAGTCTCTCATGGTGTACAAGTGGTAAGCCTTGAAGACGGTAAGCTTAGCAAATCAGGAGTCCGGGAAGGCTTCATCATTATATCTATAAATGGTAAGGAAGTTAGGAGTGTAAATGATGTCAAAACCATATACAGTCAATTACCTGACGGAGCAAGAATGGAACTTGAAGGTTTATATCCCGGCGGCGATTACATCTACGTTTACCAGGTACAAAAGTAGGGATCTGAGGAAACATAAGATTTTTACGGGGTAAATACAATACAGACCGGATCATTGGAGTTTTAACCAATGGTCCGGTCTTTTACATTGGATGATTTTTAAAGGCGATGGATATTTCCCATTTATAATTCATGATTATTTCGATGAAAATTTAAATTTGTCTTAAGTGACAAGTTGATTGTATACCCTAAAATTTATGGCCAATGAGACAACTAAAGATCACCAAGTCAATAACAAACAGAGAAAGCGCTTCCGTAGACAAATATTTACAGGAGATCGGTCGTGAGGACCTTCTGACGGTGGACGAAGAGGTCCGGTTGGCTCAAAGGATCCGTCAGGGTGATCAGGCTGCTTTGGAAAAGCTCACAAGAGCGAATCTGCGTTTTGTCGTATCTGTTGCCAAGCAGTATCAGAATCAGGGCCTGAGTTTGCCCGACCTGATCAATGAAGGCAACCTGGGTCTGATGAAAGCAGCCAAAAAATTTGACGAGACCAAAGGATTTAAGTTCATTTCCTATGCCGTATGGTGGATTCGTCAGTCGATCCTCCAGGCACTTGCCGAGCAATCAAGAATTGTTCGTTTGCCCCTGAACCAGGTGGGGTCGATGAATAAGATCTATAAGGAGCAGGCCCGTTTTGAGCAGAAGAATGAAAGAACACCCTCGGAAGATGAATTGGCCGATGAATTAAACGTGTCCAGCGAGAAGGTTTCAGAAACGATGAAAATCAGCGGGAAAGAGATGTCTATGGAAGTTCCTTTTGGTGATGATGAGGATAATTGCCTGCTCGATGTGATGCCCAACGAAAACGCACCGAATACCGACAAGAGGCTGATCAGGGAATCACTCAACAATGAAGTGGAAAGAACGCTTTCAACTCTAACCCCAAGGGAAAAGGCTATTGTTAAACATTTTTTCGGTGTAGGCGTTCCCGATATGACACTGGAGGAGATCGGCAACAAATTTGGTCTGACTCGCGAACGGGTTCGTCAGATCAAGGAGAAAGCCATAAGAAAGCTTCGACATCGCTCAAGAAGTAAATTGCTGAAGGCTTATCTCGGTTAATTTATG
>CAYNPZ010000369.1:0-3422 GCA_964399175.1 uncultured Bacteroidales bacterium
AAAGACCCCAGTTTTATAATTGTGACAGCCTGGAACAAGACAAATACTGTTATCAATTTCAGGATGAAAGTTACCCTGAGATTGACAGCCTGTCCAGGTTTGTATGGACTTTCAGTGACGGGACGAAAATCAACGGCAAGGAAGTAAAACATTGCTTTCCCGGACCAGGCACATACAGGGTTCAGCTAAATATTGAGGACCAACGGACCGACAGCATCTATTACACCCAGCTTGATTATCAATTTGAGGTAGAAGCAAAAGCCGAGCCCCACATTCGTTCCAGGGATGCCTTCATCGTCAACAAGGAAATGGAATTTGACGCGTTAAGATCCAGTCTTCCCAGTTTAAACAAACAGAATTATTACTGGAACTTTGATGACGGAACCCTTAAAGATGGTCCCAGCACCAGTCAAACCTTTAAAAAGAAAGGAAATTTCAAGGTGACGCTCGGGGTAACCGGGATCAATGACAGCACAGGATTTATGGAAAATCATTGTGTATGGAAAGAAATACGTACGTTTGAAGATTACCAGGCTTTAGCTGTATATCGTGCAGAAGGAAGGGAACAAAAAATAATAACTGAGGACAGGGGGGAAAACATTGGATCTTCAAATAATGATGCAGATGATGGGGATTTTGAGGATGTAAACATAAGAACCTACATCATTGCCGAACTGCCCGGGAAACTGGGATCTCAGCTCAAAGAAGCCTTCGGCACCATCAATCAGGCACAACTGGCTTTTAATGATACGAAGCTTACAGACCTTTCCTATCCCGTTCTTGATCGCATCACCGGGATCATAAAAAAATATTCCATGACAAAACTACAAATTGCAGTTCATACTGATAACAAAGGATCAGCGAAGAAAAACAAGGATTTGACAGATGAAAGGGCCCGGGTCATCAGAGATTACCTGGCCTCCCGGGGCGTAACAGAAGAAAGACTCGAGCCAACCGGTTACGGCGAATCCAGACCCATAGCCGACAATAGCACGGAATCCGGAAGACAGAAGAACAGACGGGTGGAGTTTATATTGATCAATCGGTAAGAATTGTTTCAAGAAAAAAACAATAGATGAATGCCAGATTATTCAGAGTTTTCTGGAGGTGCGTACCCTCCCCCGCCTCCCTTGTCAAGGGAGAGTCTGGGAGAGGGTACGCCTTCAAATGATTGGGGATAATCATGTGTTTTACTACAAAGAAATACATGCGAATAAAGGCAGGGTGCAAATAAAACCAGCACTGCCCGGTTCTCATGCCTTCCCAGGGGAGCAACTGGATGAGGGTACCCAACCCGTCTGACCGATCATAGGATCCAAACGAAGAACGAAAATAGAGGTTATCCACTGAGAATACCTGATTTATTTAGGCTATTGCTGCCCGGTCGGACGGGTTAACAATGGCAGCAGACTTGGCGGGCCGGCACCAACTCAGATAAAGAGCTGTTAACGTCAAGGTTATATAAGGCAAAGGTGGACTTTTTACCCTGATGCAGAGTATTTATACTCTTTTTCTGCCTTCATTCACCGGTCCGACCACGAATAGCGGTCAGACCGGGTGCCAGCGCAACACCCACGAGACTTACGAAAAGTGGTGGGGATTTTATTGTTATGGAAAATTAAAGCTATATGCATCATGCCTCAAATAATGGCACGGACCAGCACTCCTCCTTTCCGAAGGGAGAGCCTGTCCCGCCTTGCGGGAAGCTAGAGGAGGGTACGCAACTGAAGATACCAACACCCATTGCTGAAGCCAAGGAATGAAATTAGAAAAAATAAAATTAGAAAAAAGCCCGGAGCACTTTTACAGAGCTCCGGGCTCAATCCAGGTTATGACCAACAAACAAGAAAATTAATCGAATCTTAAATGAAATGCCACCTCTATTCCACCGCTTCTTCAGGTGTTTCGTCTTCGGGTTCGCCCCTGAGATATTTGAATTCAACACCATATCGCTTCATGATGCGGTTGCGGCTGGCATCGTCTGTCTTTCTCAGGAAAAAACGAAGCTCGGCCATCACATCGGATATCAGCTCATCGGCCTGATCCCTTAATTCCTCCAGCTCTTCCTGTGCCTCGTCAAGCTGGCTGTCGTAGATAGCCACATCTTTCCGTTCTTTGCGGGCTTTTTCGTAAGCTTCTTTCAATTCTTCAACAGTGGGCTCCGTAACCGGAGGATAACCTGCCTTTACAGCCTCTTCAGCACCTTCAATCATCTTATGACACAGCACATACCATGCCTCGTACCTGGTTGGGTACGGCGATTTTCCATCCATGGGAAGCTGATAATAAGTAAGCATCTGTGCAGGCAGACCAAGCCTTCTTGCCTTCCTCCTTGCCGATTCCCAGGTATCCTGCATGCACATCGCCATGTAATCGAAAGCTTCCGAGCTTTCCTTATACTCTTTGGATCGTTTGCTCTCAGATGAGCTGAGGGAAGTGAGGGGCTTTTCAAACACGGGATTGAATTCCCGGACATTGTTCAGAGTTTCTTTTTTAATACAAAGCTGACCGGCGCTCTCGTCGTAGCTGCCGGTCTCTTCAACACGCCTTAAAAATCCGTGGCGTGCAGGGTCATTACGGGGTAGAATAACTGAAGCCATAATTGTAATTATTAAGTTGGTAAATGACGTTGATTATGGCGATAAATATAACACTTTTTTTATTAAAAAAAATTTTTTTGGGAAATTTTTTTTCATTTACGCAGCCGTTTGGCTTAGATAGTCTTATTAACCACACAACATCATTTCCAGATCGAAGATAGAAAATAAGGTAATAAGGTTGGAATTTTTGAGGGAACAATCCCTTCCTCAGGGCCGCCGAAGGCATTATAAATGGATACAACCCCGAGGGCAAAATCCTCCGGGTCCATTGTAATCAACAACAATTGAGTATCCATGGCCTGAAAAAGCCGTTGCAGACTTTACAAGGCCAGCTCCGCAGCCGGATCGGATATTGTCATCGGGTACAATCAGGGTCCCACGATTGCAATAGCCATTGCAGATATTACAACGAGATGCTCGTAGCATTAAGGCCGGTTTTAGCCGGATACAACCGGGGGAGCAAGTTTTGCCGGGTCCGTTGTAATCACCAACAATGGGGTTTCCAAGGCCGGAAAGGCCATTGCAATATTTACAACCACGTTTCCGAGATTTTGCATAACCGTTGTGAACGGCTACAATCTCTATTCCAGTAAATGGAGATCCGTTGCCAATTCTACAACCCTATTACCGCAGCCGAACAGGGCGTTGTTGTCGGATACAACCGGGGGAGCAAGATTGGCCGGGTCTCTTGTAGATATCGCCACGGGACATTTGTCAGCCGGATGCGGTATTGCGGAATTTACAACCCTTTTTCCACGGCCGGAAAGGATAGTGTCGCCGGTTCCAATGCCTGTTCCGGGATCCGGGCAGCCATTGTAACCC